>JBEKCW010000104.1:0-13237 GCA_050014675.1 Occallatibacter sp.
GGCGCGCATGGGGCAGGCAGGGAAGCAGCTACATCAGCGTGCGCGCGGCGAGTTGCCGCATCTTTTTCAGCCCGTAGAGCCGCAGTTCACGCTGGCTGAGCGCATGGATCTCGATTCGCCCGTTGAACTGCTCGACTCGCTGCTGTTTGTTGTGGGCGCAATGCTTGAGCAGCTTATTGTGCGGGCCAAAGCGCGCATTGTTGCGCTCGCCGCGGTCACGGTCGCGCTGGAGCTTGAAGGCGGCCAAAGGCACGCGCGCACGGTGCGGCCTGCGCTGCCGGCCAATGACAAACAGCTCTGGATCAAGCTGCTGCATCTCGATCTTGAGGCGCATCCGCCGCCGGCCGCGGTGCTCGCTGTTGCACTCGATGCGGAGCCGGGATCGACCAGCAAGGTGCAGCTCGGATTGTTTTCTCCGCAACTGCCCGAACCCTCGCGGCTCGACGTGACGCTGGCCCGCATCCGCGCCATTGTGGGCGAAGAGAACGTGGGGCACGCGGTGCTTTTGGATACGCATGCGATTGACGGATTCAGAATGGAAGGCTTTGCCGTGCCGGCTGTCGATGCCGAAACTGCAGCGCCAGTGCATTTGCGCGGCGCGGTGCGGCAACTGCGGCCAGCCGAGGAAATTACCGTCACGCTCAAAGCCAGGCGGCCGGTGCGGTTCAATTTTCGCGGGCAGCGTTACATTGTTGATCGTGCCTACGGCCCATGGTTCGCCGGCGGCGACTGGTGGCAGCCGTCGCTGTGGGGCCATGAGCAGTGGGACCTGGTTGCGCAAATTGAAGCGAGATCTGAAGCCCAACTTGAAGCGCGAATTGAAGCTGGCGTAATGCTGTGCTGCTGCGCGGTGCGCGACCTGATGCACGGCGGCTGGCAGGTGGCAGCGCTGTATGACTGAGCGGTATATCGAGCTGCACGCTACCAGCGCCTTCAGTTTTCTTGAAGCAGGCTCGTCGCCTGAAGCGTTGATTGAGCGCGCGGCCGAGCTTGAGATGCCGGCCATCGCCATCGCCGACCGCAACGGCCTCTACGGCGCGGCGCGGTTTCATACCAGTGGCAAGCGCGTGGGTGTTCGCGCGCATATCGGCGCAGCAATCGCGGTTTCTTCATTGGGGCCGCGGCTTGCGCCTCCTGCGTGGTTGCCGTACCAGCCGAACGCCGAGCCTGCGCGCATTCCCTTGCTCGCCGAATCGCGCACCGGGTATCAGAATCTCTGCCAGCTCATTACGCAGTTCAAGATGCGCGAAGCAACCAAGCAGGATGGCGCCGCGAACTGCAACGATCTTGAGCAGTACGCAGCAGGCCTCGTCTGCCTGACCGGTGGCGACGAGGGCCCGCTCGCAGCAGCGCTGATGCGCGGCGGAGAAGATGCAGGGCGCGATGTGGTTGAGCAGCTCACGCGCATTTTTGGCCGCAATAATGTTTACGTCGAACTGCAGCGACATTGCGAGCGCGAAGAGGAGTGGCGGAATCAAGCCGCGATCCGCATTGCGCGCTCTCTCAAGTTGCCGCTCGTCGCCACCAACGGCGTTCGCTACGCAACGGTGTATGACCGCGAAATTCTCGACCTGTTTACGGCGATCCGCAATCACACTGAACTCGACCGCGCCGGACGATTGCTGGCGGTTAACAGCGAGCGGCATCTGCACGCGGCGCGCGAGATGGTCGCGCTTTTTCGCGACGTGCCGGGCGCGACCGAGAACACTATCGAGCTTTCGTCGCGACTCAGCTTTGAGCTCAGCGATCTGGGCTACGAGTTCCCGCGCTATCCCGTGCCCGAGGACGAAACGATGGTGAGTTTTCTGCGCAAGCGCGTTGCCGAAGGCGTGGAGCGGCGCTACGGGCCGAAGCGCGACCCGAAACTTTTCGAGCGCGCGAAGAAACAGGTCGAGCATGAGCTGTTGCTGATCGCGAAACTCGGCTTCGAAGGATATTTCCTCATCGTCTGGGACATTATTCAATTCTGCAAGCGCAACGGCATCCTGGTGCAGGGCCGTGGCAGCGCTGCAAACTCCGCGGTGTGCTATGCGCTTGAGATTACGGCCATCGATCCCGTGGGCATGGAACTGCTGTTCGAGCGCTTCCTGAGCGAGAGCCGCGGCGAGTGGCCCGACATCGATCTCGACCTGCCTTCAGAAGCACAGCGCGAGCAGGCAATTCAGTATGTGTACCAGCGCTACGGCGAGTTAGGCGCGGCGATGACGGCCAACGTGATCTGCTATCGCGGCAAGTCCGCGGCGCGCGAAGTGGGCAAGGCGCTGGGCTTCAATGAAGACACGCTCGGGCGTCTCTCCGGCCTCGTCAGTCAATGGGAATGGCGCGGCACGAACGATACGATGGCGCACTCCTTCAAGCACGCCGGCTTCGACATCCGGCATCCGCGCATCGCGAAGTATCTTGAGTTGAGCATGCGCATTCAGGATCTGCCGCGGCACCTTGGGCAGCATTCGGGCGGCATGGTCATTTGCCAGGGCCAGCTCAATCATGTTGTCCCGCTGGAGCGTGCTTCGATGCCCGGGCGCACAGTTGTGCAGTGGGACAAGGAGGACTGCGCCGATCTCGGCATCATCAAGGTTGACCTGCTGGGCCTGGGCATGATGGCCGTGCTCAAGGATTGCCTCGAGCTGATTCCCGCGCACTACGGCGAGCGTGTTGACCTGGCGCAGTTGCCAGAGGACGATGAGATTTACCGCGTGGTGCAGAAGGCCGACACGGTTGGCATGTTTCAGATCGAAAGCCGCGCGCAGATGGCATCGCTGCCCAGAAACAATCCCGAGCGCTTTTACGATCTTGTGGTGCAGGTGGCCATCATTCGCCCCGGGCCGATTGTGGGGCAGATGATGCATCCATATATGCGGCGGCGCCAGAAACGCGAGGCGGTCACGTATCCGCACCCGTCGCTCGAGCCGGTTCTAAAACGCACGCTGGGCGTGCCGCTGTTTCAGGAGCAGTTGCTGCGCATTGCCATGACGGTTGCCAACTTCACCGGTTCAGAAGCCGAGGAGTTGCGGCGCGCGGTGGGCATGCGTCGCTCGTGGGAGCGGATGAAGAATCTTGAATCGAAACTGCGCGCCGGCATGACCGTCAACGGCATTGACACCAAGACGCAGGATACCATCGTGCAGAACATCAGCTCGTTTGCGCTGTATGGATTTCCAGAGTCGCACGCGGCAAGCTTTGCGCTGATCGCATACGCATCGGCGTACTTCAAGGTGAAATATCTGGCCGCGTTTACCTGCGCCATACTCAACAATCAGCCCATGGGTTTTTATTCAGCTGCCGTGCTGGTGAAGGATGCGCAGCGGCACGGACTGCGCGTGAAGCCCATCCACATTCAGCTATCGAATTGGGAGTGCACGGTTGAGCATGAGCCGGATGGTACGCTGGCCATGCTGCTGGGGCTGGGGTACGCGAAGGGGCTGCGCAAGCAGGCGGCAGAGGCATTGATCGCAGCGCGGCAGGAGCGCGAATTCAGTTCAGCCGGCGACCTTGCGCAGCGTGTGCCCGAGCTCAACCGCAGAGAACTTACGCTGCTGGCGCGGATCGGCGCGCTCAACCGCATTGAAGATGTGGCCCACCGGCGCGACGCGCTGTGGCAAGTTGAATGGGCAGGCAGACCCGAGGGGCCGCTGCTCAGCCTGCAGAGCAACACAATGCGCGAAGAAGATCGAAGCCTGCCGCTTGCGCAGATGACGGTTGAAGAGCGCCTGGTTGCCGACTATACGGGCACCGGGTTAACGGTTGGCAGGCATCCCATGCACTACCGCCGCGCCGAGCTTAGCGCGCAGGGCATCTTGTCGTCACATGATCTGCGCAATTGCCGCGATGGAGTATTTGTGCGCGCGGCTGGATGCGTGATCGCGCGGCAACGGCCGGGAACCGCTAAAGGGTTCATTTTTCTTTCGATGGAAGACGAGACCGGCATCGCCAACGTGATTGTGACTCCCGACGTTTACGAGCGCAACCGGCTAATAGTTACGCGAAGCAAGTTTCTGCTGGTAGAAGGTGCGTTGCAAAATCAGGATGGAGTGATTCACGTGAAGGCCGTGCGGCTGACACCGCTTGCGCATGCCGGAGTGGAAGTGCGCTCGCACGATTTTCATTAGCCGCAAATTTCACACTCAAACGAATCCAGTACCGCCGGCCTCCTGACCGGCAGTACCGAGGGCCTCCCGGCCCTCGGTTAATAGGCCATCAAAGGGTGAGGTAAATCGCGCCCGACTCGACACTCAGCTCAACCCCCGCGGCCTTGGCGGCTTCCTGTAGCGCCGCATTGAGCATGACAACCGGATCGGGGCCCACCTCCAACCGCCGCATCAGGCCTTCGCCTTTTTTGCCGCCGGCTGAAAGCGTGACCTTGAGCCCGCGGCGTTTGCAGCGAACAGCAGTGCCATCTTCAAGCTTTACGTTCATCGGCTTGATGTAGGCGTCAACGTAATGCACTCCGATGCCCGACTTGTCGTCAGTGCGTCCCGGGAGTTTCTCGTCGACTGCCGGATTCAGATCGCAAAGTTTAACTTTCAAGCGCCGCTCCCTGCGTCACAACTCCTTTGGTCTCGAAATATTCATCCATCGTTGTTCGAAACGCGCGGATGTGATCGGGCGTGCTTCCGCAGCAGGCCCCGATGATATTCGCGCCTGCCTCAAGCAGCGGCACTACGCCCTTCACCATCTGCTCCGGCGATTCATCGTAAATAATCTTCATGTTCACCAGGCGCGGCTTGCCCCCGTTGGGCTGCACCATCACCGGAAGGCCGGTCACCTTCTTGTAACGCTTGACTGCTTCGAGCGCCCGCGCCATCTCCATGCCGGTGCCGCAGTTAAGCGCCACAATGTGCACGCCGTGCTTTTCCATGAACTTCGCCGCGCGTTCCGGATCGACGCCCATCATGGTTCTGAACGTCGAGCCATCCAGCGTCACGTCGTATGCCATCGACCCGACAATGCAGGGTGCGCCCGCCTTCTTCGATGCTTCAATGCCGATCTGCAACTCCTCGAGCGAGGTCTGCGTCTCCACAATAATTGCGTCTGCGCCGCCTTCAACCAGTGCTGACGCCTGCTCGTCGAATGCCTCCCGCACTTGTTCCTCGGTAAAGTCACCGAACGGCTCCAGTAGTCCGCCGAACGGGCCGATGTCGCCCAGCACGTACCCGCCCTTTTCGCCAAATGCCTCGCGCGCAATTGCTACACCGGCCTTGTTAATCGCAACTACGTGATCGGCATGTCCGTGCCGGTTGAGCATAATTCGCGAACCACCGAAAGTATTCGTGATCAGGCAATCCGAACCGGCATCAACGTAGCGCCGCTGAATGGCCAGCACACGTTCCGGGTGTGTGAGATTCCATTCTTCGCCGCAGTTGCCCTGTTCCAACCCGGCCAGCATCAGTTGCGTGCCCATGGCTCCGTCGCCAAGCAGCGTCCGCTGCCTGATCACATCGTGAAGTAACGCTTTGGTCGTCATTCCAGCTCTCTTTCTTGCTGCACTAAAGCATAGTGGATAGTTTCGAACACCAGGCCCCACTTGTGCTCGCGGCTTGTGGATTCGCAATAACAGCCGGCTGCTGAAGGCATTCGCTGCCAGGCAAGTACCGTTTCAAGTTTCTCACCAGCCAGTGGCTTTTCGCTGCCGATGGCGCGCATCAAGGCGGCTTCGTCTTCGGTGAACTTGCACATCAGCATGTGTCCCTCGTCGCCGGGGGCGGGAACGCATTGCTGCATTCTGATCGGGTAGCCCTCGGTGCTTGCGCCCAGTTTCACGTGGTAAAAAAACGTCAGCGGCCGGCCCATGTTGGTGCAGGTCGTGCCATCGTAGCGAAATTCTGCGTCGACCGTGCTGTCGTCATTCACACGCAATTTAAGCCGCTCTTTCGCCCAGCGCACCAGCGCCTTGCGGTTCACGCTGTACGCTGCATTCTGATTCAGTGACGATGCACGCGCTGCGATCACTTCGCCTACCGGCCGCGGGCTGCGGCGGAATGGTGCGCGACGATACCGGCACGGTCCGAATGAACATCTCTCGCAGGGAATCAGGCTGGTGAGCCGCGCCAGACGATCGGTATGCGATGTCAACCCGAACACTGCGAGCAGGGTTTTCTTCGGCCGCAGCATTCCGGTCTCAAAAACTTCAACCGGGGATGGGAATTGTTCGCTTCGCGTCTGCTTCAACAGCTCAAGCAATCGTGGCTGCTCAGCAATATCCCACTCTGTGTAACCTGGGCTATGGTGCGGCAACACCGCCATGCCACGCTGTTCGGCCCAGTCGCACAGGCGCGCACCGGCCATGGTCGCCAGGCGCTCCACTACTGCCGATGCATACATATCGAGAAAAAAATACTCATCGGGCTTTTCGTCGGTCCAACGCTGCCGTGCTTCTTCTTCAGCCTCGGTTCCTGCGCCCACGGCAACCATGATCACGGAGTGAGCTTCGGCCTGTTGCAGCGTTTCTTTGAGCCGGCTGCTTATGAATTGCGCTCCATCGATATTGATGGCGTTTCCGCTGATCGAAAAGTTTTCGGCCTGTCGCGCGTACATCCACGGCCGTCCATGCTGCGCGTACCATTCGCGGGCCCAATTTGCCAATTCTCTCGCACGATCCTCCAAAACAAAGCCACGCGGATACCCGAGCAGCCGCGCGTATTCCTCGTCGAGAACATCGACTTGGGTGATTGCTTCGGCCAACTCGATCGTATCCATCACTTCGCGCATGGAATTGGCTCCACGGGTTTGAACTGGCAGCCTTCAACAAAGAACTCGAAAAAATTCGGATGGGTTTCAAGACGGCAATGCTCGACTCGCTTGACCATCTCTTCAAGCTCCTGCCGCTCCTTCTTCGAGAGCAGCGCGATGGTCGCGCCTTCAATCGCGGTATTGCCTGCGCGCACAATCTTTTCTTCCGGCAGATTTGGCACCAGGCCGATTCGTCTTGCCGCATCAACGTTGATGTGGCGGCCAAACCCACCTGCAAGATAAAAGACGTCGATTTCGTCAAAATCAATTCCGTATGTAGAGAAGACCGCGTGCAATCCGGCAACGTTTGCGCCCTTGGCCTGGGCCAGCTCATTCACTTCGCTTTCGAGCATGTACACGCTTCGCTCTTTGTCCTTGTAAAGGTCGATGCGATGCAAGTCGTCTTCGAACCGGCCGCGTTCGTTCATCCGGTCCGTGCGCAGCAGTTCGCTCACCGCATCGATGAGACCCGATCCGCAAATGCCTTCGGGTTTCACGTCGCCTATTACGCCCAGCCTGAATTCGCCGTCGTCCTCGATGCGAACCTCTTCAATAGCGCCATCGAGCGCAGGCATTCCGCAGGCAATTGCGCCGCCTTCAAACGCCGGTCCCGCCGGGCACGAAGCCGCAAGGATGCGATCTTTGTTGCCCACAATCAACTCGGTGTTGGTGCCAATGTCCATGATCGCAATCTTTCGAGTCTCATGGGCAAGGTCGGCAGCCAACATGCCGGCGGCGGCATCGGCTCCCACGTGTCCGCTAATAATAGGAGCGCCGTAAACGCGCGCCTTGGGATTGATCGGCAACAAACTGTGCTGTCCCGTTTGCGTGAGGCTGGTAGTTTTGCGTTTGCCCTCGGCCATTTCAATTTCGGTGATCGACTGGTACGGGCTTTGACCGATCGAGTAGACGCTCTGCCAGAAAAACAGGTCGCGCATGGTGGAGTTACCCACCACCACCATCTCGTAAATGCTCTTTGGATCTACTGGAAAATTTTCAATCGCGTGACTCAGATATCCGGCGAGCGTGCGCATCAGTAGCCGTCCCGGATGATCTGTGTCATACGAGATGCGCGACATGACTTCAGAGCCGCCGAAGCGCTGAGGATTTTCAAACGAAGTGTCTGCAATAAGCCGCCCGGTTTCAAGGTCGATGAGCCGCAACACCACGGTCGTCGTGCCAAGGTCCATCGCAATTCCATGGATCGGCCCGGGCGAGCGATCGACCTCAATGCCGTCAATCAGAATGCGGTCGCCGTCGCGCGTTACCGCGGGATCGAGCTCGAAGCTGCAACCTGTAAAGGGCAGCCCCACCGCGCCGCTCTCAATGCGCATGTGCCCGCGGCGCATGGTGTGGCAGCGGACGTGGCCGCTTTCGCCAGTCACATTCGTCTGGCATGAAAGCCTGAAATTGCCTTTCAGATGCTGCTCCGGCTCGGCAAGCGGCGAAAGGGAATTCATCCCCTCGACAATCTCAACCAGGCACTCTTTGCATTTGCCCTGCTTGCGACACGATGTGGGTACGTCGATGCCAAGGGCTTCGGCCTGGTCAAAGAGGGAGAGGCCCAGCGAGGCTTCGACGGATTGGCCGTTCACGGTGAGGATTGCGGGCATGAATTTCAATTCAGTTTCGTGCCGGCCCTACGGAACGGCACATTCCGGGTTCGAGCCGACCCATGGTTTCACCCTGGGCTATTTTCGTGCGCTCCCTACGGGAGCTAAAAGCATCGTCCTCCACCTTGATCTGGGTGGGGATCTCCTGCCAGTAAAGAATCTTGTATATCGCCACTCGATTTACCTGCCGGTTATGCCTGTTCTGCGAGCCGCAAAAAAAGATCCACCGCGGCTGAAGCATTCGCTCCGTAGCCATCGGCGCCGATCTCGTCGGCAAACATCTGGCTGATCGGCGCTCCGCCTACCGCCATCTTGATGTCTGTGAGTCCTGCGGCGTTGAATCCGTCGATCACGGTCTTCATGTACATCATGGTGGTGGTCAGCAGGGCACTCATCCCGATGATGGTCGGCTTGCACTTCTCGGCCGCGGCCATGAATTTCTCCACGCTCTGGTCCACACCTATATCGTGCAGTTCAAAGCCCGCGCCCTCGGCCATCATGCCCACAAGATTTTTGCCGATATCGTGCAAATCACCGCGCACCGTGCCCATCAGCAGCACTCCTTTAGGCCTGGTTACGCTATCTTTCGCAGTCAGCAGCGGCTTGAGCACCGCCATGCCGGCCTTCATTGCGCGCGCCGCAATCAGCACCTCGGGCACATAGAGAATGTTGTGCTTAAAATCCTCGCCCACCACGCTCATGCCCGCAATCAGCCCATCGTTCAGTATTTCCTGCGCGGTTCGCCCCTCGGCGAGAGCTTCCTTTGTCAGGCGCTCCACCTCGTTGGCATTGCCCTCGTACAGGTACTGATTCATCAACGCGTAATCGGGCATCAGGCTCTCCTTAGTGCGCACCGGGTGCCCCAGGTCCCTCGCACTTGGGGACCTGGGAGACCAAGCTTATATGCGTACCGCACCGGTAACAGCAACAGCAGCGCGCTTTGCGTTGTATTCGACAAGCGCTACAAGCATGGCCAGGATATTCTCGCGCGGCATTCCGGGGCTGGTGCCTCCGCCCACCGAAAGAATGATTCCTTCGCCTCCCGAACCTTCAAGCACTTCAAGCGTCTCATCCTTCACTTCTTCGGGAGTTCCGCGCACGCCTACTTCAAGCGGGTTCACATTACCCATCAGACACATGCGATCACCCACGCGCTGCTTCACTTCAGTAATGTGCCGTTGCTTGCCCCAGTTCAGCGCGTTAAAGCCGGTGTCGGGCAAATGGTCCAGGCAGGCGTCCACTTCAGCATCGTTGTGGTAGAGCTTTACCCAGTCCTTTGGGAATGCGTCGCAGATCCGCTTCAGATACGGGTGCGCAAATTCCATGTAGTGCTCTTCGTTGATGAACCCCACAATGTCGTCGAGGATAAAGATTCCCTCAACCGTATCGCCCATTACCTTGTGCTGCGCCTTCAGCCAGTCAATCACCACGCGCGTGCACAGGTCGATCAGCTTGTGCGCGCCCTCGGGGTTCTCAACAATGTCAATCATGAACTCCGTAGTGCCGCGCACAAATCCGGCCGTACACAACGGCCCGCGCGAAGTCACCATCGGCAAAATGTAGCCGGCATCCAGAATCCGCTGCTTGGCCATCTTGATGCGGTGCAGCGTGAGGCCCGCGAATGCGTCGCAATCGACTTCGTACTCAGGAAAGTTGTCGATGTCTTCAAGGCGGTAGAGCGTGTGGTATTCGCTGGGAGTATTGTCTTGCCAGAATTTGATCTTCGCGCCAAGAATCGAAGGCTCAGCGGCCATCCCGTACTCCATCCACCATGATGGAACAAAGATAATGTCTTTGAACTCCTCCATGATTTTCAGGTTCGACTGAAACCACAGCTCGGGATCGAGGAAATAGTCCATGTGCTGGATTCCCAGGTATCCCGGAATCCACGGGCTGTCGATAATCAGGGCCATGGGCACCTTGTCGAGCTTTTCGCGGCGCACCGCCTTCTTGAAAATCTCCCATTGCTCTGGCCGCATTCATTCCTCCCGAAGTGTGCATTCCCACGCGCTGCCGATTTAGTTCGGCTCCCGTAATAATAGAGTAGAAGCTTCGCGGCGGACAAGATTTTCTTGGTTATTGAGCGGGGAGATGGCCAGCGTGGGCTTGGGACGGATACGGCAGAAGATATTCAATCCCGCCGCTCGATACATTGCCATGCCGTCGGACACTATAGGGCGATGCTGCGACCGAAGCCTCAGAATCCCGTATTCAGGGCGGACGCTTGTGGGATGTTTAGCGATGAGTAATTGAAGAATGGGGGGTCATTCAGGAGTTAGCCGGATCTTCTTGAGCGCCTCGACGGTGGGCGCCATGTCAGACTTGCTTGCTGCATCAAGACCCATGTGGTCATGCACCGCCCAGTGCAAATAGTCAATGAACTGCGAATCATCAGCGTGGCTCACGAGCAGATCGTACAGCTTCCCGATGTACCCTTCGTACTCGTCTTGAGCATTCGGCTCGTCTTTGACTCCAATTGGGTCCCAAACCTCTAAAAGGACATGACGTATCAGCACACGAATTCGCCTTGACTCGGTCTTTTCGATTGGTGGTTTCGGGGTGCCCATGTCAGTTATATTCTCACGATCATTCAAGCCCTCACGTGAGCTCGCATCGCCCTAAAAACAGGTTTGGCTACCTGAACTCAGGATTCCGGATGTATGGTCGCCGATCCGGAAATCAAGTCAGTTTGAGGCACCGAAAGCTACTGCAGATTCTTCACTGCGTTCAGAAGGACACGGTTTTGGGGTGGGCGAATCCGTGCTCGACACGGTCGGGGACGGATGGTCGCCAATCCGACAGTATGGCGGGCTTCGGGGAGTGAAGAACAACCGCAGATCCTTCACTGCGGTTCAGGATGACAGCGTATAGGGAAGAAGGATGATACATTGCCGGTTCAGCCACTGGAGACCTATTGCCCGCGTCGCAGCGGCTTCTGCATCGGCACTACCTGCACCGTAACGTCGCGCACCTCAGACAGGAAACGGTTCAGCACCGAGCCGCGCCACAAAATATCCCAGCGCGAACGGGCCGACTGGCCGAAGACCACGTGGCTGATGTTCTCCTGCTGCGCAAAGCGGATCAGCGCATCGGAGACGTTGCGATCGGTCAGCATAACCACCTTGGCGCCCAGGTCGCGCGCCATCTTCTGGTACTCCTCAAGCCGGTGAAAGGCCTCGGGATCGTTGTGGCCCTTGTCGTCGGGCTTGGTCACGTAGACCGCATACCAGTTGGTCGAAAGCCGGCCGGCGATGCGCGAGCCAACCCGCAGCAGGCGTTCTGTTCCGGGCCGCGTGCTCAGGCACACCATCACTTTCTCAGGGATTGGCGCTTGTTCCAGTCCCTGCGTGCGACGGTACTCCGATGCACGGTTGCTCACCTGCTCCGCGGTTACGCGCAGGGCAAGTTCGCGCAGCATGTTCAGGTTGCCCTTGCGAAAGAAGTTGGCCAGCGACTGCTCAACTTTTTCAGCGGCGTAGATTTTTCCCGACCGCAGGCGCGTGCGCAGCTCATCCACTGTGAGGTCGATGTTCATTACCTCGTCGGCGCGCTTCAGAAAGCTGTCGGGAACCGTTTCGCGGATGACCGTATTGGCCGAGCGGTTGACTGCGTCGTTGAGCGTTTCAAGGTGCTGGATATTGACTGCCGTCAACACGTTGATACCGGCGTCAAGCAATTCGATCACATCTTCGTAACGCTTGCGATTTTTGCTGCCGGGGACGTTGGTATGCGCCAGCTCGTCAACCACCACCGTGTGCGGATGGCGCGCGATGATCGCGTCCACATCCATTTCTTTCAGCGTGACTCCGCGATAGGGAATCTCCCTGAGTGGAATGACCTCAAGATCGCGAACGCGGGCCTCGGTTTCCTTGCGCCCGTGCGTTTCAACCAGGCCGATCACCACGTCGATATTCTGCTGATGGCGCATGAGGTAGGCGTCATTCAGCATGTGATAGGTTTTGCCCACGCCCGGCGCAGCGCCCAGGTAGATGCGGAGCTTGGCGGGTTCCTGGCTCTTCTCGAGGACGATCTCTGCCATCAGCCCACCTCGACCGGATGGCGAATTTCTTCAACGGCAGTCACCGGAATTTTGAATCGAAAAGTTGTCCCGTGCCCCAGGCGGCTTTCAACGGCGATCTGCCCGCCGAGCGACTCAACCAGCCGGCGCACCAGCGCCAGACCGAGGCCGGTCCCTTTATCGCTGAAGGCATTTAACCGGTCGAAGATGGCGCCCAGCCGCTCGGTTTCAATGCCCCGGCCAGTATCGCGCACGGTGAATTGCACAAAGTCCTTGGTTTCTTCGGCAGCCAGAAGAATCTCTCCATCTGCCGGCGTATAGCGCAGGGCGTTGGTGAGCAGGTTGTCGAGAATTGAGCGCAGCGCGCGTCGATCGGCCTTTACCAGAGCCATGTCGGCGTATGCACTGACCTCAAGCCGGACGTGCTTTTCCGCAGCTTCTTCGCAGAAGCGATCGCGTGCTTCAACCAAAGCCTGCCCCGGCCTGATGCGCTCAAATTTCATCTCGCGCTTTCCGGTATCGAGTTCGGCAACCTCGATCAAGTCGGTCATCAGGTCATTCAGCTTTTCGGCATCGCTGGTAGCCGTCGACACCAGCTCGGCCTGCAGCGGCCTGAGCTCACCGCTGAATCCCTGGCCCAGCGCGTAAAGTCCGCGTCGCAACTGGAGTAGCGGATCGCGCAGCTTCTTGCTGGCAACTGAGATGAACTGAGTTTTGAAGCGGTCCGTGTCTTGCAGGCTGGTCACATCTTCAAGCGTGGTTACAGTGCCCAGCAGGCGGCCTTCGGAGTCGCGCATGGGCATAGTGCGCATGCGGTAGCTGCGCTCCAGTTTCCCGATCCGCATGGGCAGCACCGATGCTTCATCCTCGGCAGCGA
>JBEKCW010000105.1:0-13213 GCA_050014675.1 Occallatibacter sp.
AGTTCACTCAACATCATGTCGCTGATGGGAGTGATCATGATGGCCGGCATCGTGGTTTCGAACAGCATTCTGATCGTCGAGTTCGCGGGGATTCTTCACCATAAGGGTATGAAGCTGAAGGCAGCGGTGGTCGAGTCGTGCAAGGTTCGTCTGCGCCCCATTCTGATGACCTCGCTGGCGACACTGCTCGGCATGATTCCAATGGCGCTCGGACTGGAGGCGGGTAGCGAGCAGTATGCACCGCTGGCTCGGGCCATCATCGGCGGGTTGGCGCTCTCCGTCGTCGTCACCATGTTTCTTGTTCCAGCCGTTTACCTGGTGGTTCACGGGCGCGAAGAATCCAAGACCGCGATTGAGGAAGGAAAGGCATGACCGAATCCGCAAAGAGAAAGTTATTAACTGCTGCGTTGGTGTTATGTTCATTGGCATCTCTTCCATGCGGAGTGCGCTCCCAGCAGGCGCCGGCACCGGCGGCGCCAATGCCCTCGCTGGATCTTCCTGCAGCGCAAGCGCCAACTGGGCCCCCTGCTCCTTCGGGGCCGACGCTATCGCTGGCAGACGCAGAGCGCATGGCGATCGAACACAACCCAAACATCAGCGTGGCTCGTCTATTGGCTTTGGCGCAGGCGCAGGTAACACGAGAGGTGCGTTCTGCCGAACTGCCTACGGCACAAGGTGATTTGACAGCCGTTGACGCACACGAGAACAGCCGAATCACTGCTGGGCTACTCAACAATCCAACCGTCTACGACCGTGCCGCAGGCGGCCTCACCGTGAGCCAACTGATCACGGACTTCGGGCGTACGCACAACCTGGTGAAGAGTGCGCAATCGAACGCAAAGGCGCAACTCGAAAACGAACGCGCCACGGAACTCGACATCAGGCTGACTGTGGATCAGGCGTTTTATCAAGCGTTGACCAGCCAGGCAGTGTTGAAGGTGGCGGAGGAAACGGTAAACCAGCGCCAGGCGACTGTGGACCAGGTTGGAGCTCTCACCAAGCAAAAACTAAAGTCCGATCTCGATCTGAGCTTCGCGAACGTGCAAAGCTCCCAGGCCAAACTGCTTTTGCTTGACGCCCAGACTAACGCTGCGGCTGCAATGGCGAGCCTGAACACCGTGTTGGGCTCCGGACAGAATCAGCAATACGCGCTCGTGGATGAGGCCGCGGCGAACCCCGAAGCTCCGCCACAGGACGCCGAGGTGCTGCTGCAGACGGCCTTTTCCGCGCGTCCCGACCTCGCAACGCTCAACGACAATTACACCGCAGCCCGCCAATTCAGCACCGCGGAACACGATCTGTGGATGCCGACCGTTTCGGCGCTGGCTGCAGTCGGCGGCACGCCAGTGCGTTCGGATCAGATTCAATCATCGTGGTACGGCGCAGCCGGCGCAAACATCAGCATTCCCGTTTTCAACGGATTCCTATTCAACGCCCGTGCACAAGAGGCAAAGCAGCGCGCCAACGCAGCCGGGGAACAAGTAAGAAACCTGCGCGATGTGATTGCGCGCGATTTGCGCATCGCGGTTCTAAATGCGCAGAACACGTTCCAGCGCATTGGTGTTGCGCAGGAATTGTTGAGTCAATCGAATATGGCGCTCGATCTTGCTCAGCAACGCTACAAGTTTGGATTAAGCGGCATTGTGGAATTAACCCAGGCGCAGCTGGCACAAACGCAGGCAGAGATAGCCTATGCCAATGCTCGCTACGCATATCAAACCGCGCTGGCGGAAGTTCGGTTCCAGACAGGGCAGTAGCTTTATGGAGTTCGCCAAATCATCCAAGGCGTGGTTGGATTCTCCACTCTAGCGACGGTGTTTAATCCTCAGCGAGAGGCGTTAGTTCTAATCATTCTGATGTTCAGCTCTTTTTCGAGGAGATTGCCACCATGCCAGTGATCGGCGAAAGGCCCGAATTGAATCTGAAGGCCATTATCTATGCGACAGATTTTTCTCTATGCTCCAAAAACGCCGGCCTCTACGCAGCGCGCATGGCTGCCTACTTCTCAGCAAAGCTGCTGGTGACTCATGCGTTCACGCTGGTACAAGCAGCGATGGAAGTTGAAATCGGTGACAGGATACTGAGCCAGCAAAGGAACATTTTGACGGATCTTCTATCGAAAGAGGCTGCTCTATTGGGAACAGATCCGGTCAATGCGATTCCTGTCCTTCTCGAAGGGGACCCGGAGTATGTGATTCCGGGTCTGGCGGATATGCACGAGCCGTCCATGATCGTTCTGGGAACGCACGGTGGAGGTCGGATCGAGCGACGCATCATTGGCTCGGTCGCGGAAAAGATTCTAAGGTCCACCCAGTGGCCCGCGCTTACCGTGGGGCCTCAAGTGCAGCCGTTGGGTCCGGGTAAGTTTCCTTTTGAGAGAATCCTCTTTGCAACCGACTTTACCGTCGCGGCCGCTAACGCAGCTATCTACGCTTTGACATTCGCTGAGGTATTCGGGGCGAAGATTGATGTGCTCAATGTGATTCAGGATGCCGCGATAGACCATCCAGATCGTCTCGCCCATCTTCAGACTCGCTTCTTCAGCGCCCTTGACGCTCTTGTGCCGCAATGTGCGAAAGAGTTCTGCGATCCTCGAACTTTTGTGGCTGTCGGCGGGGCGCACGACAAAATCCTTGAACACATCAGAGAGCGATCTATCGAACTCCTGGTGCTCGGTATCCGGAAGACTTCACATATCAGCATGGAGATGAGAACATCCGGGGCCTTTCGGATCATAGTTGATGCTCCTTGCCCGGTTCTGACGATTAGAAGCTAAGGATTGAATCGCTTGGCTGGAGAATTGGATGGGGAGACGGAAAAAGCAATCGCGTATTGAATTTAATCACACCCCCACAACACTGCTGATGGCGTTGTTTGGATGTGCCTGTGCCGTGATGGTCGCTGAGATTGTACTTCCTGATTTGATGCAGTCCTCGGGGCTCCAAATGAGTAATTTTCCAAGATGGCAATTCCATATGGGATCGACGTGCATTGGAATCATTACATTCTTCACATTCTTGTTCTTTTTGGAATTCTTCGAAACAGGGTCACGCATAACAGCGTGGCACGCAAGTGCGCCGTGGTTGCCTCTCATTGGGCTTACCTTGTTTGCAGCAATCGTCCATATCCCCTTCTACATTGTGATCTTGGTAGGAACAATCTACGGCGTATGGGCCTATCGCCAAACCTCCAGGGTGCGTCGCTCGCCCCGCCTTCCGTGAGCCGAAAGCGCGCGGAGTTGAGCGCAACGAAAGTTGGAAAAGAGGTGCTGTTGCGCAGGAGGAACAGCTATTCGTGTACCTTGCCGTCAGCAATGCCAAGCTTGAACGCCTTGCTCATTGCGGCGCTGTAGCGATTGATAGTTGCTGGCGTCCACTCCCGCTCGTCTTCCATTTGGGAGAACCATTCTGCGATTTCAGCGGGGGTGATGGTGTCGGACATTCGATGGCCGAACTGGTCGAGAGTTGCTTCGAGCCGCTGGGCAAAGTTCCGCTGGTCGCGGTGCGACTGCTCGTTGTAGACAAGAGCCGCCTCAACAAGTTGTCTGTTCCGAACACCACGGTGGGACGCGACAGGGGCAATGATGCGCTTTCGGACATCGAGCCGACAACAGTCTCCTATATGACCCGGGAGACTCTATCCAGCTCCGTACGCATCGACACGTTTGCGCGAGTGCACGGACTCGAGTTTCCGAGGAATGCCGATCAAAATGTATCTCCAGATCCCGACAGGCATCTCGCGGCTGACGACGATCAGGAAGACTACGCACTCGAAAATTGGAAGCAAGATCTGCGATCGGCGTTCAAGGCGAGCAAGCCCGACGCGGTGCGCCAGGCTCTGGATCAATTAGCCGCTGTTTCGACCTTCGCGCCGGGAAAACGTGTTGCGGAGTTTGGCGCATTTCTCCTCCGCAATAAAGGAGCCTGGGGCAAACGCGCGGCGCTCAGCACTGTCCGCCTACATGCGCGGAACATCACCAACCTCCTTTGCGACCTACTCGAGGGAAGAGACCCGGCAATGATTCCCGCGGCTGACCTGAGTGCCTTCTACTTCGACATTCTCGAAGAGTTTACCGAAAGGCCCAAACGCAGGTTGACTGTGGCGCATTCTCTTACACAGTTTCACTTTTTTCTGCTCTCGAAGCATGAGGTCGACGATATCGACTATGGCGAATTGGGGTTGAAGGATTTCGCCGCGGGATCTGCCAACGCAAATATCGCGGTGGAGACGGAGGTTGCACGGATACGCGCAAGAATCAGGGAAAATACGTCTGTCCCCGATGATCCGAGAGTTGTCAAAGCCGCAGAGGTCCTGTTCCTTGTTGCACTGCGGTCCCCGGCACGTCACCAGGAGGTCGAAAACATCCGGCTCAACGACATCCTTTACGAAGATCCGACAACCGGGAAGATTGCAGTGCTGTTCCTGCGCCCATGGGGCTCGCATACGATGAAGAGCGGCGCCTCGGTCAGGCGTATCGACGTCAAGACTCAGTTCCGACCGGACGAGCGGAACGTGATTGAGTCATGAATCAGAACGCGCGCAGGGAAATCGACCGATCTCGACGCCAACAAGCGAATTTTTCACTGGCCGGGCACTGAACGCGGAGAAACATGTTGGGACAAGATCACGTCTGTCGTGTTCGAAGCGATGAGAGAGGTCACAAAGGACCGCAGCTTCCGGCTGCATCACCTGCGTCACGCTACCTGCTCAAAGATGTTTGTTGAGTCTATGCTCAGGCAGTTTGTCCTCTCGGGGGGAAAGATCAAAAGAATTCCGGAAGATCGCTGGCCCCTTCCGTTGCTTGGAAGCCAATCGCTCCGGACCTTGATGCAGAAGGACGCCCGAGCCCGGTGCGGAACATCCTCCTACACGCGCAGAGCACAATACGCTACGGCCCAGCGATTGGGACACAGCGGAACAGACGTAGGAAGCGCTTACTATAATCACGCCTTCGATGGTTGGCAGTCCTTTGCGCTGGAGAACAGCCCCCTGACGCCCAAACGATCCATTCTTGTTCCGCTTAGCGGGCTCTCCCGTTCCCAGGCTTCCGACATTGCAAAAACGAAAGGCCTGCGCGCACTTGTGCAGCGGCTCATTCCTCCACGAGAGCAGTGGTGCCCTGCAACCTCTTCTTCTCAATCCGAGCAGAAGCCTGATCCCTGGAAGTCGATGCTCCGTTGCTGTTGCGCACGGGCGTCACGAATCATCGGACGCCAGGCTCTTCGAAACTTCCGCGCAAATCTGGGCGCACGCAGCCTCACCTCTTTACGCTTGCTCATGACACTCAACGCGCGATGAATCCATCATTGAGTCTCTGGCCAACATTGCACTCGAAAGTCGGCCAGAGAATTTTCACGCGCAATTCCGCTGGTCGCAGAATCACCTTGGCATCGCATCCATAGATGGCAATGGTGAAGGACGCCGGACTCGGTCGAGAGATGTTCACTGCCTTCCTGAAGAACGGCTGTAGCGCGGGTGTAGTGCTGGAAGCACAAAAGCGCGGAGACCTCCTCGGTGTCAGAATCAACGATGCCGAAGATGAGGACGTTGATCCTTGGGCGTTGCCTCCGTCAAAGACAAGGGCGGAACGTCAAATCCCTGGGCCTTTCCCAGCGCAGGTGCAAATTGTCCGGTCAAATCTTGTATACGTAGAAAAAAATGGGCTCCCTTCCGCGATGTTGAATCGGCTGCTCCGCCTGGCGGCTTTTCAGAATCCTGAGTTCTACAAAGCCCAGGCTATGCGGCTTCCAACATTCAATAAGCCACGAGTCATCGCATGTGGCGATGATCTCGCCAACTACATCGCATTGCCGCGAGGCTGTATAGCAGAGGTCAAGCAGCTATTTGAAGCACACCACATCAAACCAGTCATCCGTGATGAGCGGTTCACGGGCAGTCCGATAGACGCGAAGTTCTCAGGACAACTGCGCCCAGCGCAACTCGATGCTGCCAAAGCGATCGCCGAATACGAGACGGGATTCTCTGCGCTCCTACTGCTTTTGGAAAGACAGCTTTGGCAGCTTGGATGATTGCAAAACGGAAAGTGAACACTCTCGTGCTGGTCCATCGGCAGCAATTGCTCGATCAATGGCAGGCACGATTAGCGATGTTCCTCAACCTCCCGGCAAAGTCAATAGGACAAATTGGCGGCGGCAGGAACGATCCGAGTGGAAGCGTAGACGTTGCCATCATCCAGAGCAGTCACAACAAAGCAGGGGTGAAAGACTTCGTCGCTGAATACGGTGAGGTCATTGTGGATGAGTGCCACCACCTGTCCGCCTTTACGTTTGAGCAAGTGCTGAAGCAAGTGAAAGCGAAGTATGTGCTTGGCCTGACAGCGACTCCTGAGCGCAAGGACGGGCATCATCCCATCATCTATATGCAGTGCGGTCCGATACGATACAAGCTCAGCGCCCGATCAATGACTGCTTCCTCTCCGTTCGAGCATGAGGTAATCCCGCGCCTGACAGAGTTTTGTGTTCCTCCCGAACAGGCTGACACGACGATTCAGGAATTGTACGCTGGTCTTGTCGATGACTCCGCCCGCAATGAACTGATCGTCGGCGATCTGCTCCGTGCCGTACAAGATGGATGCTCGCCACTGCTACTGACCGCCAGAACCGAGCATCTCAAGTTTTTTGAGACAGCGCTCGATGGAAGGGTTGAAAACGTATTTGTACTGAAGGGTGGCATGGGGAAAAAGCAGCGGCGGTCAATCGCGGATGCTATAGCGGCAGTTCCAGAGAGCAATCCAAGAGTCATCCTGGCAACGGGAAGTTACATCGGAGAGGGCTTTGACGATGCTCGCCTTGATTCCCTGTTTCTGGCAATGCCCATTTCATGGAAGGGTACGTTGCAGCAGTATGTCGGGCGCCTTCATCGGCTTCACGATGCGAAGCGCGTTGTCCGGGTTTACGACTATGTCGATTCCAAGGTCCTCATGCTGGCGAGGATGTATGCGCGTAGACTAAAGGGTTACAGTGCCATTGGCTACCGGATTTGCAATACTGCCAATGAGGTGTTTGGAACGGAACTGCAAACGACCGGCCTGATGTTGCAGAGACCGGATGCAGAGACTCTCGGAGAACACGGAGGAATATGACACAGGAGCGCAATAGGCCCGTGGTGGTCCATATGGATATTCGCAAGTTGAAACCTGAACCGGAGACCAACCTGCCGTCATTAAGCAAGGCAAAGCTGGAAGCGCTGATCGAGGAAGCTGTGGTGGATGCTTACGGCGACGACGAACAGAAAGTAGGTTTACTCACCATGATGCAAGAGCATCTGGCATTGCCATTTTCTGTGAGTATCCTCGGTGTTGAAGCCACCGTGGAAAAAGTGGATATGACGCGCGACGGTCGAGTTGTCGCGGTCTGCCAGCGAAACGGCATAAGGCAGAGAATTGAAATTCTCGATCTGCCGCTGCCCAAGCCAGCACCGGCAGGCGCGGAATGGATTGCGGCATACCGCCATTGGCGCAGAGGGTTTTAGGTGAGCGAATACCAGTATTACGACTTCAAAGCAATTGACCACGCGCTGACTAAGACCGAGATGGCCGCCCTTCGCGCTATCTCCACGCGCGCCGTAATTACCACGACGAGTTTTACGAATCATTACGAGTGGGGCGACTTGAAAGCCGACCCGCTCAAACTCTTGGAAAAGTATTTCGACTCGTATGTCTATGTCGCAAATTGGGGGACGCGCGAGTTCCATCTTTGCTTGCCGCAGGAGTTGGTAGATTTCAAGCAGCTCAAGTCGATGCTTTCAGGCGAGGCTGCGAGCGCACGAAGTGCCGGACAGTTCGTGATTGTCAGCTTTGAAAGTGAAGTCGAACCTGACGACGACTGGGATGATGGCACTGGCTGGATGGGATCGTTGGTTTCTCTGCGCTCCGATATGCTTCGGGGCGATCTTCGCTGCCTCTATCTCGGATGGCTGCACACCGTCGTGAATCACGAATTCTCTGAAGATGCGCTGGAGCCACCAGTGCCTGCAGGCCTGCGTGAATTGTCAGCTCCTCTTGATTCGTTGATCGAATTTCTTGGAATCGATGAGGATCTCGTCGAAGTTGCAGCCTCCGTTTCTGCGCCGTTGAAGGCAGCGCCGTCGCGCAAGGAACTGGCAGCCTGGATTCGGGGCTTGCCTGCAAATGAAAAGGATGACCTGCTCATCGACTTTCTGTCAGATTCCAGTGAGAGGTGCAAGCTCGAACTTCTGCAGCGCTTTCAACGAGAGAACGCCGTTGCAACGAACCCCGGCGCAATCGAACGGCGTACGGTGAAAGATCTCCTGACGGCAGCTCGTGTCCGCGCTGATGAGCGGCCAAGGCAACTGAGCCTGAAACGAGCGGCGGATGCCGCACGGAAGAAAGCGAAGGACGAGGCGGATCGCGCGGTGTACCTGGAAGGTCTGGCGAAGCGCGAGAAGGCGGTCTGGAAGCAGGTGGAGTCGCATATCGAGAAGCGGCAGCCGAAGGATTACGAGCAGGCCGTGATTCTGCTAGTGGACCTGCATGACCTGGCTGTTCGCCAAGGAGATGAAACTGTGTTCCAGTTGACGATGGAGGAGCTTCGCAAGACACACGCCGCCAAGGGCGCCTTCCTGCGACGGCTGGCAGAGGCGAAGCTGTAGGGGAAGCCGGCAGATCATTGCCATCCGCCGAGAAGCACTTGCGCCAAATACCGTAAACAAAGGCTCTGCTCTCGGCCAGCCCCAGGTTCGCGCCCAAAACTTACTCAAGACTCTGTGCAAGTCCGATGTCGTGGAAGTCGGGTTGGGCTAACTTTCGAAGCCGTAGAAGGCTTCACGGACGATGACCTCAATCGAAGTCACTTCATCGTCGGTCAGCTTCTCAAATCCGCCTTCGCGTCGATTGCGGCCTAGCTTGCCTTCGTTTAGGTGGATGCCCCTGATGAGATTTTTCGCCATTCTGTCCGGCATCTCCACGATGTTCATGATCCGGCGCAGCGTTTCGTAATTGCAGCGGATGGGGCGGACAATTTGTCCGCTGGTCACTCCGTAATCGAGCGCAATTATGAGGAACGAGACGAAGCCGATCCATCGAAGAAAGGTAATGATTCCTTCTAAATCGTTCAGGGCAAAGAGGATGGGCGCTGTACCTGTTTTTGTACCTGAAAATCACACTTTTGAGCTGCGATGTCGCTCCATCAACGCATCCAAATCGCTGTAAATCATTTAATATGTGTGACTTATTTGATGTAATAAATGGTGCCGGGAGGGGGGGTCGAACCCCCATGACCGCAAGGGTCGGCGGATTTTGAGTCCGCTGCGTCTGCCAGTTCCGCCATCCCGGCAAGGGTTGGTGGGCCCTAAAAGTATCGCATAGAGCCGCATCATCGTTCCACTTCCGGCGCCACAATCTTCGCTGCAAGCGGATTGGAGCAGCGACACGCCAACTTGCGCTCCCGCCGGCTCGCGCGCTATCCCCATGCGACCCTCGAACCTGCGGAAAACTCAGTCACTCACTGCAAAAACCCATCTTTACAGCCGTGCGACAATGAAGGTGATCGCGATGACAATTGCCCTTTCCCCATCTGCGCCCGAGCCGGCAACCGTAACTCCTCAACTGCTGGCGCAACACAGCATCACTCCCGACGAATACGACCGCATCCTGGCCGCGCTTGGCCGTGTCCCTTCTCTCACCGAGCTGGGCATTTACAGCGTCATGTGGAGCGAGCATTGCTCCTACAAGTCCAGCCGCGTCCATCTCAAGCGCTTGCCTACCAAGAGCGAACGCGTGGTCCAGGGACCCGGCGAAAACGCCGGCATCATCGACGTCGGCGACGGATGGGCCTGCGCCTTCAAGATCGAGTCGCACAACCACCCCAGCTACATTGAGCCTTACCAGGGTGCGGCTACCGGCGTCGGCGGAATCCTGCGCGACATCTTCACCATGGGCGCGCGCCCTCTCGCTGTCATGGACTCACTCCGCTTCGGCCCAATTTCTGCCGAGGACGTCTCCCAAGATTTAGTCCAGGACGCAAAAGAGCGCGAGATCCTCATCCACAAAAATCACTCCATCATCGAGGGCGTGGTGGGCGGCATCGCCGGCTATGGCAACTGCTTCGGCGTCCCCAACCTTGGCGGAGAAACAAAGTTCGACCTCAGTTACAGCGGCAATCCTCTTGTAAACGCCTTCGCGCTCGGCCTCGTCCGCAAGGATGAAATCTTCTACGCCAAAGCCAGCGGCACCGGCAACCCTGTCATATATGTAGGCGCCAAGACCGGCCGCGACGGCATTCACGGCGCAACCATGGCCAGCGAAGAGTTTCACGAGGGCACCGAAGCCAAGCGCCCCAACGTCCAGGTCGGCGATCCATTTATGGAGAAGCTGCTCCTCGAGGCCTGCCTCGAAGCCATGAAGACCGGAGCCATCGTCGGCATTCAGGATATGGGCGCAGCCGGCCTCACCTGCTCCACTTGCGAGATGGGCGCGCGCGGCGGCGTGGGTCTCGACGTTGAGCTCGACCATGTGCCCCAGCGCGAGACCGGCATGACCGCATACGAGATCATGCTCTCTGAAAGCCAGGAGCGCATGCTGCTGGTTGCCGAGAACGGCCGCGAAAACGAAGTCCTCAGCGTCTTCTCAAAATGGGGCCTCGACGCCGTTATCGTCGGCACCGTTGAATCCGCGCCGCGACTCCGCATCCGTCATCACGGCCAGCTCGTCGCCGACATTCCCAATCAATCTCTTACTGACGATGCTCCCCTGTACCATCGTCCCGTCGGCGTCTGGAAAGCTCCCGCCCCGCTCGAACCTCCGCAGGCCGCTCTTGACGAGCTCTCAAGTGACCGTGACTACAATGCCGATCTCAAGCAACTCCTCGCCAGCGCCAACGTGTGTTCAAAGCGCTGGATTCACGAGCAATACGATTCCATGGTCCAAACAAACACCGTGATCGGCCCCGGCGGCGAAGCCGGCGTAATGCGTATTAAGGGAACAGGGAACACGGATCAGGGATCAGAAAGACCTGAACGCGGCCTCGCCATGGCCCTCGATGGCAACGGCCGCTGGTGCTGGCTCGATCCAAAACTCGGCGCAATGCACGCCGTCGCCGAAGCTGCGCGCAAAGTAGCCTGCACCGGCGCTACGCCCGTCGCCGCCACCAATTGCCTCAACTTCGGCAACCCTGAAAAGCCCGAGATCATGGCGCAGCTTTCCGCCGCAATCGACGGCATCGCAGAAGCCTGCACGGCGCTCGGCACGCCCATCACCGGCGGCAATGTGTCGCTCTACAATGAAACGCGCGGCGTCGGCATTCACCCCACACCTGTGCTGGGCATCGTCGGCATTCTCGACGACGTCACCAAATCTGTCCCTGCTCATTTCCAGCACGTCGGGGATGCAATCCTGTTGCTGTGGCCAGTTCCTCGCGGCGAAGCGCCTAATCCGAATCTTGAAGTTCCGTTCACGCCTGCACCCATCAGCCCTTACATTGTTTATCCGCTTATCCAAACCCCCGGCTTTCCGGTCGCTCCTCCAATTTCGGAGCCAGTTCCCGACGCACCCCCGGATTCTGCAGATCTGCCTGACAAAGCGCTTGTTGCCTTTGGCTCGTCCGAATATGCCAGCGTTGTTCTGCGGCAAGTGTGGGGAACCCCGCCCTCGCTCGATCTTGATGCGGAGTCCGACCTGCAAACGTTGCTCGGCCTGCTGGCGAAGCGCAAGCTGCTTCGTTCTGCATGCGACGTCTCTGACGGTGGCATAGCCGTGGCTCTCGCCCAGGCCGCTTTTACCAAAAACATCGGCGCAACTGTTGAACAGGACCCTTCTCTGATGGTCCACCCGCTCTTCGGCCTCTTCGCCGAACCGGCATCCACGCTCATCGTCACCTCCGACCCCAGCAATGTTTCGGAAATTACAAAGCTGTCTGGTGACTACAGCTACATGGCCGCCCGCATCGGCACAACTGGCGGCAACCGTCTTGAAATCTCTGTATACGGCGATACTCTTATCTCCGCTCCTCTGGCCGACCTGCGCAAGATCTGGTCCTCGTCCCTCGAAGCCAACATTCATGAAGAGGTGCACGCATGAGCAGATTGCTTTTGCAAGGCGTCCCTGGCGTCACCGATGAGTCGGAGAAGTTGAAGAACGAGCGCAGCGCAGCGGCCCCACTGAACACTGATCACTGTTCACTGACCACTGCTCTTGAAGCTGACAAGCTCCACGAAGAATGCGGCGTAGTCGCCATTCACGGCCACCCCGACGCTGCACGCCAAGCCTACCTCGCCCTCTACGCACTTCAGCATCGCGGACAGGAGTCAGCCGGCATCGCCACCGCCGACGGCCTGCATCTCGCCAACATCAAGGGCATGGGCCTCGTCTCTGAAATCTTCACTGACGACGTGCTCCGCAAGCTGCCCGGCCCCATGGCCATCGGTCACACGCGCTACTCCACCACCGGCGACTCCGCCCTGCTCAACGCCCAACCCATTCGCGTCGAATCCACCAAGGGCCTCATCGCCATCGCGCACAACGGCAACCTGGTAAATCTCGGCAATCTTCGCACCCGCCTCGAACGCGCCGGCGCCTATTTCCAAACCACCAGCGACTCCGAGATCATCGTCCAGCTCATTGCCCACTCGCAGGCCTCAACGCTCGTCGATGCCATTGCCGACTCGCTCGCCCAGCTTGAAGGCGCATTCTCCATCGTCATGCTCACGCGCGACCGCATCTTCGCCGCGCGCGATCCTCGCGGCTTCCGCCCGCTCTCCATCGGCCGCATCCGCAACCCCGGCGCGCCCGACACCATCGTCTTCGCTTCTGAGAGTTGCGCCTTCGATCTGCTCCGCGCCGAATATCTCCGCGACGTTCTTCCCGGCGAGCTCGTCATGGTCTCCAGCGACGGCATGACCAGCCGCCAGTACTCCACCGGTGTCCCGCAATCCAGTTGCATCTTTGAGCACGTCTACTTCGCGCGGCCCGACAGCAAAATCTTCGGCCGCTGGGTGCAGGAATCGCGCGACCAGATGGGCCGCCAGCTCGCTCGCGAGTCGCACGTTCCCGCAGACGTCGTCGTGCCCGTTCCCGACTCCGGCGTCACCGCTGCCCTCGGTTACGCAGAAGAAGCGCGCCTCCCGTTCCGTCTCGGCCTCATCCGCAACCACTATGTCGGCCGCACATTTATTGAGCCCGAGCAGCGCGTGCGCGATTTCGGCGTCCGCCTCAAGCTCAACCCGGTCCGCAATCTTC
>JBEKCW010000106.1:0-13188 GCA_050014675.1 Occallatibacter sp.
GCCGTAATCCCCGTGGAGTCAAGCGCAAGATGAGCAATTTCCCCCTCCGTCCGCGGCACAGCAAACCCCTGCCCCTGATCAACATCCGAAAAGCTATCAGGATACTTAAGTGAACAGCATTACCGCTAGTCCCTGCTCGCTGTTCTCGCATTCAAGTCAATCCTTAAAATGAGCGCTCTCAGGCGGACCAAGATAGGTGGACCCCGGGATACCGCGGCTCACCACAATCCGCTCGATTACTACGCCCGGATCGACCGCCCAGATATGAAGCGTGTGGTAGCCGGGGCTGCCGAAGAAGATGGGATAGGAAACGCGTCGCACGCTATTGCTCACGGCTCTTTCCCAATCATTCTGCGACTTGTATTGAAGCGTGTCGACCATGATGCGGTCTTCCTTATCGGCAGAGAATGCAAAGCGCAACCCTCGACCAGGGACAAAGTTCTGCGTTGGCGCCAGCGTAACTTCCAGTTGCAGGCCGTCGGAATCAGTCAGGTACATGCTGTAATCGAGCACCGCTTTCGAATTCGTGTTGCTGGCCGCAGTCACAGGAAAAACAGTCATCGCCGAGCGGGTGATGCCGTAGCCCGGCAGCTCTTCCCAATGCACATCGCCATCGGTGGTGCGCTTTGAGGTGTCCGCAGCCTCGATAGCGACATAGCCGTCGGATTCGAGGAATGCGCCGGCGGCGCCAGCGGGCGGAGCAGGCACCCGAATGGCACGGAGTTGGACCCCGGAGATGTTCTGACTACCAGAAGTGATGGAGACGAAGGCGCTATACCCGGTGGTTCCTGGGGGCAGCTTGCTCAATTCCCAGGGGTAGATTCCGATACCGGAACTGGAGCCGGAAGAGAATTTGCTCCAGTCGACCTGAAAGGTGATTGGAACAATCTGGCCGGGTTTTACGGTGCCGCTGGTTTGAGATGCGACAAGCCAAGGCTCGCTGGTAGAGATGTTGAAGGGAACAGGCGATGCACCGATATCGAAAAGGTTGAGCGTGCGTATCATGTTTGGGTGAAAGTCACCAACGGCAAGAAAAAAATCGCTTGTGTTCCGGATCCAGTCAGTGTTGTAGTCGAGCGCTCCCTTCTCCGGCACCTGAATCCAGCGCACAGCGGGCATCGTGTTGGCGGTTGGCTCGTTCCACCTGCTGTAGGCGATGTGGGTCTGGTCCATCATGTGGTCCCACTTGCCGTCGAGCAATTTGTGATTGTACTCATCGCTGAGGGTTGCGTCGTAGTCGAAACGCCTGCGTACCTCGTCGGCATCGGCATTGGCTCGCGGATTGATCGTAAATAAGAAATCATCTGAATTTCGCGCGGCCGCAATGTACATCTCGGTCAGGTTGGCGCACGCGTCGACCGGATACTGGATAAGTTCAAAATACGAAGCTCGCTCATCTGCCGGTAACTGCTTCGCGAGTTCGTCCACACGATCGGACAGTGATTTCCACTCGTCGTAAACACGATCAGCCTCGTGATAATTCCTGACGCTAAACGTCGAGGGATCGATGAGCTCGGGCTTGCGGCGGCCGTTGTAACGCGTGTAGTCCTCCATTGCCGAAGCAATCTCATCAGCGTGTTCGGGGCCGAATTCGCGCGTGGCCCACTGCTTTGTAAATTCGTCGAGATGGTCCTTATCCCAGCGCTTTGGCGTGCGCGCATAGCTCAGGAAGAACTCAATCGGAAACTCCATGGGCTTGCCGTCGCCGACATTCACCACCCATAGCCGGTCGGCTCCGTAGTTTAATGCGAGATTCATCTGTTCCTGAATCTTGGGGATGGGGTTGGTGTTGAGCCACTTGTAAGAACGCGGTCCGCCCACATAGTCGAAGTGATAGTAGATGCCGGCGCCGCCTGAGCGCTTGCGTTCCTCCGGCGTAGGCAGGCGGCGCAGGTTGCCCCAGTTATCGTCAGACCAGAGCAGTGTTACATCGTCGGGCACGCGCATGCCTTTCTCGTAGTAGCCCTGTACTTCTTTGTAAAGCGCCCACACCTGCGGGATTTTGGTCACGTCGGGGTTGACTGTCTGCTTGAGAATTTCGCGTTGATCGGAGACGACGCGCTCGAGCAGATCGATATTTGCGTCGGCCGACATGGGCGTGTCGCCATGGCCGCGCATGCCGAGCGTTACCACTTCTTCGTAGTTTTTATCGCGCTCCATGCCCTCGCGCCAGAACTCGTCGATCTTCTTCTGGTTGTTCGTGTAGTTCCATGCGCCGTCAACCTTCGGGTCCCACTCCTTTTCGGCGCGCATCATGGGCTCTTCGTGCGATGTGCCCATCACGATACCGTATTCATCGGCCAGCTTGGCATTGAGCGGATCGTCGGCGGCGAACGCGTTGTTCCACATGGCCGGCCACAGAAAGTTGGCCTTGAGCCGCAGGAGGAGCTCAAAGACCTTGGTGTAAAACTCGTGGTTCATGCCGCCGAATTTTTCAGTAGTCCAGCCGGAGAGTGCGGGCGCTTCATCGTTAAAGAAAATGCCGCGGTATTTGACCGCGGGCACCGGTTGCACATACCGACCGGGGTCGACATAGAGCGCATCGGCATGCGGCACGCGCACATCGGCCCACCAGTACCAGGGCGAGACTCCGATCTGCTCTGAGAGGTCGTAGATTGCGTAGATGGCGCCGCGCTTGTCTGCGCCGGCGATGACCAGAGCGCGAGCAACGTGAGGCAGCGGATGGTCAACGATGGTCGTCACCGACGACTCCCATTGTCCGGCGATTCCGCTTACGTCGAGCTTGTGCCTGCGAATAAGCGCATCGATAAGCGGGCTCTTGCCGATGGTGCCGATGATGACGATGTCGCCCTTTGTTCGCGCGGCTTCTTTTACCAATAGCGCTGCGTGGCCGGTCACGCGTTCAATGTCCTGGCTCAGGTCACCGGCGGCACGAAGCACTCCTGGCCAATCCTCATCGCATACGAGCAGTGGCGCCGGCTGGCCGTTGGCTGCAAGCGTAAAGTCGCCCGCGACCGGAGAGGTGCGGACATATTTTTGCTCGCCGAGAGCCAGGGCGGCGATGGGCTGCAACAGAGCCGCAAGCAAGACGAAAAGAGCGACACGTGTGGGGCTGAGACGCTGAGGATGCGTGTGTGGCATGCGATTTTGAAATGTTGCGGGGCCTGCGGGAAATTGCACTGCAGCTTCGCCGGTACGCATGGTTTCTCCCGCAGATAAGAGTACTCCGCTGGCCGGCGGGAGTGACCACTCCGCCATTTTGAGCGACGCGAAACCGGTCCGTTTTGACTCTAGATTGCTGGAACCGGCGCGGACATTCCGCCGATGATTTGCCATCCCGTGGCCGTTTTGATCCAGGTGTGCGTGACTCGCATAGTGGCCGGCTCGCCGCGACCAGCCTTGTCTACCCAGAAGACAGTCGTCCAATAGGAAGTGACGACCATGTCTCCGGTAGACTGGCTCGCTGCCGGTTCCAGCGAAAACCACTGAAGCCACTCTCCTTTGTCTGTGCGTGCGGTGATCCAGTCGGTAATGTGGTCCTTGCGCACGGGCTGTGAGTTAGCGGATGGCCAGCCCACGAAGTTCTCATGCCACAAGGCCCTGTAACTGTCGAGATCGACTGCCTTCACATACGCCCAGTAAGAAGACTCCAACTTCCAAACTGCTTTCTCATTGTCGGACTGCTGAGATAGGGCTGGCATTGCGGCAGATAACGCGACAGCAAACAAGATCAGGACACACCTGAGACTGGCGGCCGACCGGATGGTTGCGATAGCACGGGAAATCGTGACTTTCATCGATCCTCCGGGGAGTTAAAGTCTAGCAGCTAACTCTGACTGGCAAGTATCGTCGCGGCAACCGCGGCCTGGCCATAGCTCAGGCCGCCGTCGCCGGGGCTCACATGCCGGTGCTGGAAAACCTGGAAACCTTCCTTTTCAAGCCCCGCGCGGAGCAAAAGTGAGAGGCGGCGATTGTGCATACAGCCGCCTGAGAGCGCAACCTGATTGATGCCGGTTTTGCCCTTCGCATTCAACGCTGACCTGATGAATCCTTCCGCGATTCCGGCGTGGAATTCGGCAGCGATCCTTGATGGAGAAGCGCCTCGTCTCAGATCGTCGATCAGTCGCTTCCAGAGGTTCTCCGTCTTCAGGATCAGCGAGCCGTCGCCTTCCCACAGCTCCGGCACATAGTCCCGATTGCGCAGGCGATCGTCTTCATCAATCGCGACCCCTTCAAGCTCAATCGCAGCCTGGGCCTCGTAATCCACCACTCCTCGGCCAAGCGCCACTGCGGCAACTGCGTCAAATAACCGGCCCAGGCTTGAGGTGAGCGGAGTGTTGATGCCGCGCTCGATCATCTGTTTCACTACGCGTGCCTCTTGCAGCCTGGCTCCGACGAGACTACGCACTTCTTCTGATTCAATGTCGAAGCCAGCAGCGTGCAGAGCGCCGAGCGCCATGCGCCACGGCTCGCGAATCGTCTTTTCGCCGCCGGGCATGGGCACATATTCAAGATGCGCGAAGCGGTCGAATGTGGCTGGACTGGGCCCATCGAGACGGACGATCAGCACTTCCCCACCCCAGATCTTTCCGTCGGTTCCGTAGCCGGTGCCGTCGAGCGAAAGCCCAATGATGGGCCCGGCCAGCGCGTGCTCAGCCATGCAGCTGGCGATATGCGCATGGTGATGCTGGACGGCGATGAGAGGCAATCCCCGCTCTGCGGCCCACTCGCGGGCCAGCGTGGTTGAGAGGTAGCCGGGATGCAGGTCGTGCGCAACTGCGGTGGGGGCAACCTCGAAGGTGCGCATCAGGTGATCGAGCGATTCGCGGAAGAAATTGAGGCCGGTAAGGTTCTCAAGGTCGCCGAGGTGCTGGCTCTGGTAGACGAATCGGCCGCGCGCAAGGGCAAAAGCGTTTTTGAGATGACCGCCGACGGCGAGCAGAGGCGGCGCGTCGATGTTGAGCGGAACGCTGAGGGGCACAAAGCCACGGGCGCGGCGGATGAGCTGCGGCGCAGAATCGACGACCGCCGTTACGGAATCGTCGCAGCGCTGGAGGATCTCGCGGTCGTGCATCAGGAACGCGTCGGCGACTCCGGTGAGGCGGGTGAGGGCTTCGTCGTTGTCGATGGCGATGGGCTCTTCGCTGAGGTTGGCGCTGGTCATCACCAGAGCGCGGATGCCGGTATCGGCAAAAAGCAGGTGCTGAAGCGGCGCATAGGGCAGGAAGATTCCGAGCCAGGGCACGCCGGGGGCGACGGAGGGTGCGATGACGCCGCTCGCGCGGGCGCGAACCAGCACGATGGGCCTCGCAAAGGTTGCCAGCAGGGTCTCTTCTTCGGGCGTTAGTTGAGCAATTGCGCGCGCCGCACAAAGATCGCGCACCATGATGGCGAGTGGTTTTCCATAACGGTGCTTTCGCTCGCGGAGACGCATTACGGCAGCTTCCTTGGTGGCGTCGCAGGCCAGGTGAAATCCGCCGATGCCTTTGATGGCGAGGATTTGGCCATCGAGGAGGCGGCGGATGGTTTCTGCGATTGGCGAATAACCCTCACCTGTTTCAGCTTCGTCTGCTGGAATCTGGGCCTTCCCACTTCCCCAAATGCGAGGGACCTGGGGCACCCAACTCTGTGCTGAATCAGCGCCTACTAGCCAAACTAGCGGGCCGCACTGCCAACAGGCGTTGGGCTGGGCGTGGAATCGTCGATTGGCGGGGTCGTCATATTCGGCCTGGCAGGCTGGGCACATTTGGAATTTTGCCATCGAGGTTTGCGGGCGGTCGTAAGGGATTCGGCGCGTGATGGTAAAGCGCGGGCCGCAGTTGGTGCAATTCAGAAACGGATAGCGGTAGCGGCGGTCTTCAGGATCGAGCAGTTCGCGCAGGCAATCGGGGCAAGTGGCGGCGTCGGCGGGGATTCCCGTCGCAACCTGGCCGCGGACCTCGCTGGCGACGATGTGGAACTCTTCTTCTTGTTTTGGAGGAACGTCGCGGGAGATCACGGAGTCGATGCGGGCGAGTGCGGGAGACTCTTCACGCAGCCGGCGCAGGAACGACGCGATTTGATCCGGCTCGCCCTCGACTTCAATAATCACGCCGTCGGTGTCGTTGCCAATGAAGCCGGCGAGAGACTCTTCCCGGGCTAGGCGGTAGACGAAGGGACGGAAGCCGACGCCCTGCACGACGCCCTGCACACGCACTTCGCGCCGTATCGGTTTTGGTGGGGTTCCGAGCATTGGAAGAGCAATCCTGGCCCAGCATAAACCCTTTGCATCGCGATTTCCTACTGAATCCACACGGCTTTACGCGAAGTGGGCAACCAATTGTGTTGGAAGGCCCTCCAATCGGAGACGGCAAAATGAGGACGAAGGATGGTCGCGCGCTCCTCTCCCCTGCCGCAGAACTGGCGCACCTTCACGGTGGCTCTGCAAATTGCAGGCACCCCAAAAGGAAAACCAAACTAATTCTTATGGATAGGTGGAGACAATGAAAAAAATTCTGTTTGTGATGGCGTTGATGTGCCTCGCATCATTGAGCTGGGCCGAACAAACGGCACAGGACGCCGACGACCGGCTGCAACATGCGGGCGAGGTACTGCGGCAGATTATGGCTACGCCCGACAAGGGCATTCCGGAAGAGGTTCTGGACCATGCAAAGTGCATCGCGGTGGTGCCGCACCTGGTGAAGGGCGGGTTTGTGTTTGGCGCAGAAGGCGGCCGCGGAGTAGCGACCTGCCGCACCAGCACTGGATGGAGCGCTCCGGCGTTCTTTGACGTGGAAGGCGGAAGCTGGGGATTGCAGATCGGTGTGGAAGGCATCGACCTGGTGATGATTATCCAGAACGACCACGGCATGCAGCAGTTGCTGGGCAGCAAGTTCCAGATTGGCGGCGATGCTTCAGCCGCTGCGGGCCCGGTGGGACGCCACGCATCGGCGGATACCGACTGGAAGCTGAATGCGGAGATTCTGACCTACTCGCGCGCCAAGGGTATTTTTGCAGGGCTCACGCTGAACGGCGCAGCCGTGCATCGTGACGATGACGCCATGAATGCCTTCTACGGTCCGAACGTTTCAACGCGCAGCGTGCTCACGGGCCAAGTGCCTCCGCCGTCGGCTTCGATGGCATTTCTCAGTTCGGTGCGGGCTGCGCGTCATCAGGCCCACGAGGCTGCGGCTCAGTAACACGCCGAATCTTGCGGCGAAATTGCGGCCTGATCGCGGCCCGATCGCAGTCTGCGCCGTGAGAAAATCTTGAGCATGAAGCATCGCACACAGCGAGCGGTGACCCGGATGCTGGTCACCGCGACGCTATGCTGTCAAGCCAGCGCCGTCCCGTTTGCGCAAAGCGAACCGGGCGGCGCTGCCGTTATACGTTCCGTCGACGCGGCCGTCAAAAAGCGCGCCGATCACGTGCTGGGGTTTACCGATATGGAGCACTACGCCGTCTTCCGCGGCAAGGATGAGACCCATCCGGCGGCGGAGACGACGGTGAAGGTGACCTATAAAAAGGGCGTTGGCAAGAGCTACGAGGTACTGTCCGAGAGCGGGTCGGAGATCATTCAGCACTTCGGCCTGCGCCCGCTGCTCGATAACGAAAAAACTGTTAATCAGCCTGGGAACGTGGAACATTCGTGGTTCGATTCGGCGAACTATGAGATGAAGCTCAAGGGCGCGGGCGTCGAGCGGCTCGATGGGCGCGATTGCTACCTGCTTGAAGTGAAGGCAAAGCGCAAGGCGTCGAATATGATCGACGGAGAGATTTGGGTTGATGCGAAGGATGGGTCCATTGTGAAACTGGATGGAGTTGCCTCGAAGAACCCGTCATCCTTTGCCGGGACAACGCACATGATGCGGCAGTACGTTGAAATCGACGGCTATCCGATGGCTACGCACGCACGGGCTGAGTCGTACAGCGCGCTGTTTGGCCGCACCGTGGTGGTGATTGATTACGGCCAGTATCATCTCGAGTTGTCGCCTGCAAAGTGAACGATTGCACTCGCTTCAGATTGCTGGTTGTGCCTTCGGCAGCGATGTTTTGAATCAAGAAGCGAGTCTACTCGCGCCACAAAGCGTTATCTCTTCATTGCCGGACTTTTGCCCTGGCGAGTGGTTGGCGCGCGTCAAACAGCCGAATTCCCCGAAATCTGCATTGGCTTCCAACAATATATAGGTCAAATTGTGAGCAATTTCACATTTGCCGCAAACCCGCCAAAATCAGGCTCAAATCAATGAACCGGAAAGGGATAACACGCTGTGTCGTGACCACTATCACCGCCGGTCATTTTGCCGATGGCGTAAAAATGTGTCAGGCGCGACGCAGCGCACAAGAGTGTATGCGGGCTCGATGTAAGCTGACCCGCTATCATCGAATGCACGGCAGCAAGCCGCCTTTGAGATCAAGGTACCAGTAAGGAGGACCTGTGTCGGCTTACACACCTCCGCCGCTACCCAGCGACGACAAGCGATGGAAAATCGTAAACGGTACCATGCGCAAGAACGGCTTTGCCCGTCATGCGCTCATTGAGACGCTCCACACGGTGCAGTCGTCGTTTGGATATCTTGATGACGATGCCATCCGTTTTGTGGCTCAGTCGCTGCGCGTTCCCTTGAGCCAGGCCTACGGCGTGGTCACGTTTTATCACTACTTCAGTCTGAAGCCGCCGGGCAAGCACACGGTAACGGTATGCGCCGGAACCGCCTGCTACATCAAGGGCGCCGACAAGCTGATTGCCGCTGCGGAAAAGAAGCTCGGCATTGCCCAGGGCCAGACCACAAAAGATGGCAACGTGAGCCTGATGGTGGCCCGCTGCGTGGGCGCCTGCAGCCGCGCGCCGGTGGCGCTGTGCGATGGCGAAGTTGTAGGTGAAATGAGCCGCGAGCAAATGATCGAGCAGCTGGAAAGGTGGACCGTGGAATGACGATCGAAGAGCTCGAGCAAATAGCTAAAAGCGTGCAGCAGGAAAATGCGAAGTACGAGTTCGAGTTGAATGTGTGCATGGACCTGGCCTGCGCCAGCCAGGGTGCCGACAAGCTGAAAGACGCCTTGGTGAAGGCGGTTGAAGAAGCGGGCAAGAAAGTGCTGATACGGCGGACAGGCTGCATGGGTCCCTGCTCGCACGGGCCGCTGGTGCGCGTCGATCCCGACGAAACTCTTTACAGCAAGGCCAACGCGGCGCACGCCGGCAAAATCGTGGCGCAGCTTGGCAGCGAGCCGGTTGCCGAACTGCAGTGCGATCTGAACGAGCACTTCGACAGCCAAGTACGCGTGGTGCTCGAGAATGCCGGCTACATCGACCCCGAAAAGATTGACGATTACATCTCGCGCGATGGCTACAAGGCGCTGTTGACAGTGCTCACTGAGATGACGCCCAACGGCGTGATTCATCGCATTACTGAGAGCGGATTGCGCGGGCGCGGCGGCGGCGGCTATCCCACCGGCCTCAAGTGGGGCACGGTGGCAAAGTCGCATGGCGACCTCAAGTATGTAGTCTGCAACGGCGACGAGGGCGACCCGGGCGCCTTCATGGACCGCAGCGTGATGGAGGGCGATCCGCATCGCGTGATTGAAGGCATGGCTATTGCGGCCTACGCCGTGGGCGCGAGCAAGGGGTTCATTTACGTGCGCGCCGAATATCCCGTGGCCGTATCCCGGCTCACAACGGCCATTCGCGAGGCGCGGCGCCGGGGATTGCTGGGCAACAACATCTGCAACACGCCTTTCAACTTCGATGTCGAGATCAGGCTGGGCGCGGGCGCATTTGTCTGCGGCGAAGAAACGGCCTTGATTGCCTCAATTGAGGGCCGGCGCGGAACGCCCAGGCCGCGCCCTCCCTACCCCGCGATGAGCGGGCTGTTTGGCAAGCCCACGCTGATTAACAACGTTGAGACCTATGCCAATATCGCGCCCATTGTGCGCAACGGCGGCAAGTGGTTCTTCAACATGGGCTCTGAGCGCAGCAAAGGCACCAAGGTATTTGCGCTGACCGGCAAAATTGCCAACACTGGCCTGGTTGAAGTGCCGATGGGCATCAAACTGCGCGAAATCATCGAGCGCATTGGCGGCGGCGTTCCTGACGGACACACCTTCAAGGCCGTGCAAACCGGCGGCCCCTCGGGCGGATGCATTCCGGCTGAAATGCTCGACGTGGGCGTGAGTTACGACGCGCTGCTCAAAATGGGCTCCATCATGGGCTCGGGCGGCATGATCGTGATGGACGACACTTCGTGCATGGTCAACGTCGCCAAGTTCTTCATGGAATTCTGCATGACCGAGTCGTGCGGCAAGTGCATTCCCTGCCGCGCGGGCACGGAGCAGATGCACACCCTGCTGACGCGCATCTCGAACGGCACGGGAACCATGGACGACCTTGAGTTGCTTGAGCAGTTGTGCTCGACGGTCAAGGAGGCAAGCCTGTGCGGCCTGGGGCAGACGGCGCCCAACCCGGTGCTGAGCACGCTCAAATACTTCCGCAACGAATATATCGATCACATCCTCAATAAGCGCTGTCCGGCCGGCGTATGCAACATGGAGTCGAAAGTGGAGGTGATGGCATGAGCGCCGAAACCGACGTCAAAACTCTTGTCATCGACGAGCACGAAGTAAGCGCCCGCGCAGGCCAGACAATTCTCGAGGTTGCACGAGAGAACGAGATCGACATTCCCACGCTCTGCCATCTTGATGGCTTGAGCGACGTGGGCGCGTGCCGCCTGTGCCTGGTTGAAATCAAGGGCTCAAATAAACTGCTGCCTGCCTGCGTGACCACGGTGCAGGAAGGCATGGATATATCGACCAGCACCGAAAGGCTCAAGACGCACCGGCGCACCATTCTCGAAATGCTTTTTGCGGAACGTAATCACATCTGCAGCGTCTGCGTTTCGAACGGACACTGCGAACTGCAGTCGCTGGCGCAGGAGCAGGGGGTGACCCATGTGCGCCTGCCCTACCGCAACCCGGATCTGGGTGTGGATGCATCGCACGAGCGGTTCACCCTCGACCACAATAGGTGCATCCTGTGCACGCGCTGCGTGCGCGTGTGTGCTGAGGTTGAGGGCGCGCACATTTGGGACGTGATGGGCCGTGGCACCGACTCGATTATCATCTCCGATCTCCACCAGCCCTGGGGCGAATCCGCCTGCACTCGCTGCGGCAAATGTGTGCAGGTCTGCCCCACCGGAGCCTTGTTCGACAAGAGCAAAATCGGCTCCGACCACCCCAAGTATCCTGACTTTCTCCCTTACTTAAACGTCATGAGGGAAGCGAAATGAGCAAATTGAAACTCGCAACCGTGTGGCTTGACGGATGCTCGGGCTGCCACATGTCGTTCCTTGACATGGACGAGCGGCTCCTTGAACTGGCCGAGTATGTCGACGTGGTCTACAGCCCGATCGTCGACACAAAAGTGTATCCCGAGAGCGTGGATATCGCGCTCGTTGAAGGCGCGGTCGCGTCGGTCGACGACGAGAAGAAGATCAAGAAAATCCGCGCGCACACCAAAATGCTGGTGGCCATGGGCGACTGCGCCATCACCGGCAACGTGCCTTCCATGCGCAATCCTATCGGTCCCGAGGCAATCCTCGACCGCGCTTATATTCAAAACGCCAGCCTGCAGCAGCAGATTCCCTGCGTGGTTGTGCCCAGGCTGCTCAAAATCGTGCGGCCCATTCACGAGTTTGTGAAAGTGGACGTTTTTCTGCCCGGGTGCCCGCCTTCGGCCGACACTTTTCACACCGCGCTCACTGCGCTGATCAACGGCGGCCCGCTGGATATTTCAGCGCTGACCCGCTTCGGAGCGTGATGTTCCGCCGGCCGGTTGTAGCGCCGGCGTCCACGCCGGTTGTCGTGTGGGCCTCCAGGCCCGCACCGTTTCAACAAACTCGGAGCTTTTTATGAGCCAGACCATCACCATCGATCCCGTAACCCGCCTTGAAGGCCACGGCAAGATCACCATCCACCTCAACGAACAAGGCGAGGTTGAGAACGCCAACTTCCACGTCACCCAGGTGCGAGGATTTGAGCGCTTCAGCGAAGGGCGGCCGTTCTACGAAATGCCCAGCCTGATGGCGCGCATTTGCGGCATCTGCCCCGTTTCGCACTTGATTGCCTCGGCCAAGGCCTGCGAGGCAATCATGGCCGTGCGCATTCCGCACACCGCAGCGCAACTGCGCCGCATGCTCAATCTCGCCCAAATGATCCAGTCGCATGCGCTCAGCTTCTTCTACCTCGCGTCGCCCGATCTGCTGCTGGGCATGGCGTCGGACCCGATCAAGCGCAACATCCTGGGCGTGGCCGCAGCCAAACCGGAGCTGGGCCGCGCGGGCATCGGCCTGCGCCGCTTCGGGCAGCACATCATCGAGCTGCTCGGCAACAAGCGCATCCATCCGGGGTGGGTGGTTCCGGGTGGCGTTACTGAGCCACTTTCGAGTCCGAAACGCGACGAGATCCTGGCCATGATTCCCGAGGCCCACAGGAATCTCCGTCTCGCCATCGATGCCTACAAACAAATCGCCTCCACCTTCAAAGACGAGATCGAAGTGTTTGCGAACTTCCCCACCAACTATCTAGGCCTTGTGAATGAAGATGAGTCCATCGAGTTTACTGACGGCGCACTGCGCCTGATCGATGCTAAAGGCGCAACCATTGAGGATGGCATGACCGCGACTCGCTTTACTGAAGCGATTGGCGAGGCGGTCGAGCCGTACACCTACACCAAGTTTGCCTACTACAAGCCGCTCGGCTATCCGGAAGGCAGTTACCGCGTCGGTCCGCTGGCGCGCTTGAATATCGTGAGCAAGATGGGAACGCCGCAAGCAGACGTTGAGCTGGCCGAGTTCAAGCAGCTTGCCCCGGGGCCGGTTGAGAGCTCGTTCCACTACCATCATGCGCGGCTGGTTGAAATGCTCTACGGAATTGAAAGAATCGAAGAGATTCTCAGCGACCCTAAGATTCTCGACACGCACGTTCGCGCCACGGCGGGCGTGAATCGCCTCGAGGGCGCCGGCCACGCTGAAGCGCCGCGCGGCACACTCATGCACAACTACAAGGTGGACGAGAACGGAAAAATGGTTTGGGCCAACCTCGTAATTGCCACCGGCCAGAACAACAACGCCATGAACCGCGGCGTGCTGCAGGCGGCGAAGCACTATGTAAAAGACGGCAAATTCACCGAGGGGCTCTTGAACCGCGTTGAAGCCGTGGTGCGCACCTTCGACCCGTGCCTGAGCTGCTCGACTC
>JBEKCW010000107.1:0-13165 GCA_050014675.1 Occallatibacter sp.
GATGCCATTTCCAACACATCGCCTTCCAAAGAATCACTCCTTCTCGTTCGGCCCTTCACTGACTTCCGCCAGCTAATACGGCCTTGGCTGACTTCTCGCTCCGGCTCGACACCGTCACCCTTTCAGGCATGAGGCGAGATCTCCCCAGGTAAGAACGCACTCCTTCACTGCGCGACCGCCGGATCTACGCCGTCGAACCTTGGTCACAAGAGCTTCGCGGCTCGTTGAACGCTCGCCCTGGTCGGCACCGCCTTCTATCCGGTTCTTGTTCATCGTCCCGCAGCTTCGATCCACGCTTCCTTCCCACACTCGGTCGCCCTCGTGCAGTTGCGCTTCTCTTCACTCACTGTGACCAGCTTGTGACGGGACTTGCACCCGAAAGAGTGCGCCCATGCTGGCGCACCAAAAACAAAAGGCCCCGCTCTTCGCGGGGCTTTTTGCAGCTTATGAAGATCGAACTACTGCAAGTTGTGCATCAGGCCATCGAGCGCGCTTTTCGGCGGGCGCGTCAACGACTCGGGCAGCGTCGCCAACGACTCGTCGACAAGGCTCAGATGGTCAATTAACGTGGGCTTCTTGGTGTCGATGTAGAAGACGCCCGTGAGAACTTCGTCCTTCTCGTGCGCTTCCATGAGAGTACGAACCGCGTTGGCTTTGTCCGTAGGGTCGTAATCCTCAAGCAGCTTGCGCAGCCGCAGGCTAGAGCCATCGTGCATCTCTACGTCGTAGACCTCGCCGGAGTCGTAGTCCACCTCGATGTCGTCGAAGCTGGCCACAAATCCAATCTCGTTGATGGGCTCGTCATTTTCTTGCAGAAACTTGTAACTCTTGGTGGAGCCTTCGTGGTCGTTGAACGTCACGCAGGGGCTGATCACGTCGAGCATCACGGTTCCCTTGTGAGCTATCGCCGCCTTGAGCATGGCCAGCAGCTGCTTCTTGTCGCCTGAGAACGAACGCCCAACAAAGGTTGCGCCAAGCTGGATGGCGAGCGCACAGGTATCAATGGCCGGCAGATCGTTGATCACGCCGGTCTTGAGCTTCGAGCCGATATCGGCAGTAGCCGAAAACTGGCCCTTGGTCAGGCCGTACACGCCGTTATCTTCGATGATGTAGATCATCGGCAGATTGCGGCGCATGAGGTGAACAAACTGGCCCATGCCGATTGAAGCCGTATCGCCGTCACCCGAAACGCCAAGCGCCAGCATGTTGTGGTTGGCCAGCATGGCGCCCGTGGTGACCGAGGGCATGCGGCCATGCACTGAGTTGAACGAGTGTGAACGGCTCATGAAATAGGCCGGGCTTTTTGACGAGCAGCCGATGCCGCTCATCTTCATCACTCGCTCGGGTTGAACGCCCATCTCATACATTGCGTCGATAATGCGCTCGGAGATGGCGTTGTGGCCGCAGCCGGCGCACAGCGTCGACTTGCCGCCGCGGTAATCGATGACCGGAAGGCCGATATGATTCACTTTGGGAGTTGGTGCGGTTGCCATTTAGATGCCCTCCTTGGTCGCAAACTCTTCAGTAATGGTGCGGGCGTCGATTGGCAACCCGTTGTAATGCAGAATGCTGCGCAGCTTTACCACCTGATCGCTGGGCAGATCGAGTTTCAGCAGGCTCAGCAGCTGCGCGTCGCGATTCTGCTCCACCACATAAACTCGCTCGTGCGAGGCAACAAAGTCGTGAATCTCGTGCGCGAAGGGGTATGCCCGGATGCGCATGTAGTCCACACTCTTCTTGTACTCGTCCGCGATCTGGTCGAGGCTTTCGCGCAGCGCAAAATCGGTTGAGCCAAAAGCGAGGAAGCCGATCTTCGAGCTTCCGTTCTTGACTGTGATGGGCGCGGGAACCAGCTTGCGGGCACCTTCAAACTTGCGCAGGAGGCGTTCCATCACGGCCTGGTATTCGCCGGGCTTCTCAGTGTAGCCAGCCGCGTCATTGTGGCCCGAGCCGCGCGTAAAGTATGCGGCCTTGGGATGGTTGGTGCCGGGCAGCGTGCGCCAGCCGATTCCGTCGCCATCCACATCGCGATAACGTGCGAAGCCGCCCAGGCGTTCGAGGTCCGCGGCAGTAAGCACCTTGCCGCGATCCTGCGGCTTTTCAGGATAAACAAACGGATCGGACATCCAGTTGTTCATGCCCAGGTCGAGATCGCTCAGCACAAAAACCGGAGTCTGCAGCCGCTCGGTCAGATCGAATGCCGCGTAACCGAACTCAAAGCACTCCACCACGGAGCCAGGCAGCAGGACAACGTGTTTTGTATCGCCGTGCGACAGAAACGCTGCCGATAGCAGATCGGACTGTTGTGTGCGCGTCGGCATTCCGGTAGCAGGCCCGGTGCGCTGCACATCGAAGATCACGCCGGGAATTTCAGCGTAATAGCCGAGGCCGGAGAACTCGGCCATGAGCGAAATGCCCGGGCCGGAGGTTGAAGTCATGGAGCGCGCGCCGGCCCAGCCTGCGCCAAGCACCATGCCGATGGCCGCCAGCTCGTCTTCAGCCTGGACCACGGCAAAGGTCGCCTTGCCTTCGGGCGTGACTCGGAACTTCTTGAGCAGATCGGTAGTCGCCTCAATCAACGATGTTGAAGGCGTAATCGGATACCAGGCAACAACCGTGACACCGGCAAACACCGCTCCCATGCCGCAGGCCGCGTTGCCGTCGATAATGATCTTGCCGGCGGTCTGGTTCATGCGCTCGATATAGAACGGGTCCTGCTTGGTAAAGGTCGTCTTTGCGTAGTCGTAGCCGGCTTTGACAGCGCCAAAGTTGAGGTCGAAAACCTTCTGCTTTTTGGCGAACTGCTTGTGGACGCTCTTTTCGACTTCGGCCAGGTCCATGGCCAGCAGTTGCGCGATAACGCCGACGAACACCATGTTCCTGACCAGCTTGCGCAGCTTGGCCTCGGGGCAAATGGCGGCGGTGAGCTTGTCGAACGGCACCGGGTAGCTGACAACGTCGTCGCGGTACTGCTTGAGGTTGAAGCTCTCCTCGTAGATCGCCACGCCGCCCGTCGGCAGTGCCAGCATGTCTTCGCGGGCAGTCTCGGGGTTCAGCGCCACTAGTACTTCAGAGTCGCGCTTGCGGGCCACGTAGCCTTCTTTGCTGGCACGAATGGTATACCAGGTGGGCAAACCGGCGATATTTGAGGGGAAGAGGTTCTTACCGCTGACGGGAACCCCCATTCCAAAAATGCTCTTCAGCAGAACGCTATTGGCGGATTGCGAGCCGGAACCGTTCACCGTTGCTACGTTAATGCTGAAGTTGTTCACAACGCGCAGAGTCGCGCTGATTTCGCCCTGCTCTTGACCCAGGGCGAGGTCTCCTGTCGCCATTTGGCGGGATTCCCTTCAAGTAGATTGTGGCGAGACGACTGTGTCTGACCTTCTCAATAAGACGTCAAAATGTCGCGCCCCTATGTGATTATAGTCACCTTAGAAGTCTCTTGTACCGTTTAATGAGCCCGAGGTAGCTCATTTGCAACGGAAGTGGTAGTGGCGCCATCAGGCGGCTATTGTCCGGCGCAAGTAATTCATAATATGCGCCTTAATCCATATTACAGCGCTGAAAGGGCTTTGCCGTACAGGGCATTGCGGAAGTGAACTATCGAGAGCGCATTGGACCTACAATCCTGCTCGGCTGGCGTGCATTAACGGCTTCCTCACCGCCTGTGCTCGGCAACCCTCCCAAACGTGGATGCCGGGAGTTACACTGATTCGCGTCAAATTTGACCCGTCAACTGAGCGTTCGCAAAAAGGCCGACGAGACTTCGAGCCCACACCTCAGATTTTGTGCGCGTGAAATGAGCTGGAAAAGGAAGACCGAATGAGCCAAACCACAACAGTTGAAACCGCGGCGCAATCGCTGCCCGAGAACGCATACAAGCCCCTCAAAAAAGGCGAGACATACAAGCCTCTCATTGCCGCGGAGGTGACGCGGCCTGAGCTTACGATGCGGGCCGTCTTCTGGGGCGTATTGTTCTGCATTGTTTTCTCGGTGGCTTCGGCATATTCGGCGTTGAAGGTTGGCCAGGGGATGGAGGCGGCAATTCCGATCTCCATTTTGACCATAGGCCTGGCGCGCATGTTCAAAAGGCGCTCCACCCTGCTTGAGAACGTGATCATTACCGGGATTGGAGCGGCGTCGGCGGCCGTGGTGTCAGGCGCGGTGTTCACAGTTCCCGCGCTCTATACGCTGCATCTCGATCCGCACCCGGTGCAGACGATTTTTATCTGCCTCGCCGGCGGGTGTTTTGGCGTGCTGTTTCTTATTCCGCTGCGGCGATATTTTGTGCGCGAGACCCATGGGCATTTCCCCTTCCCTGAAGCGACAGCGATCACCGAAGTCTTGGTGACCGGCGAGAAAGGCGGATCGCAGGCGCGGTTGCTGTTGCAGGCTACGGCGGTTGCCGGTGTTTATGACTTCCTGGTCACCACCTTCCACACCTGGAAGGAGTATCTCGATTTCCAGTTCGTGCCGGTGGTGAAGACTCTCGCCGATCGTGCGCGGATGGTTTTCAACTTCGACGCGGTCACATTTGTTCTCGGCCTGGGTTACGTGATGGGCATTCGCAGCGCGATTGTCTTTTGCGCCGGCGGCATCTTTTCAAATTTTGTCCTCACGCCGCTCTTCTGGTTTACGGGCAGCCACATGGCCGCGGCCGTCTATCCTGGAACAGTTCCGATAGCCGGCATGACTGCGGCGCAGATCTACCGCAATTACGTGCGGTTTATCGGCGTCGGCGCCATTGCGTCGGCAGGGATTGTAGGTGTACTCAAGTCGCTGCGCGTCATTGCCGGAGCCTTCGGAATTGCGCTGCGTACTTTCAGCAAGGGGGCAGTCGAAACAGAGGAGCGCACCGACCGCGATGTGCCGATGATCGGCATCCTGCTGGGGATTGTGGTGGGCGCGATTGCAGCCGCCGTTTTCTTCTCGCGCTTAGGCGTATCGTGGACGGTGCTGGCAGCCGGACTGGCGCTGATGATCGTATTTGCATTCTTCTTTACCTCAGTCGCAGCCAACGCGATTGCAACCACGGCCAACAATCCCGCATCGGGTATGACCATGCTCACCGTCATTATTTCGTCGGTGGTTCTGCTGAGCTTTGGTCTGAGCGGAACCGCGGGGATGTTCTTCGTGATGGCGATTGCCGGCATGGTGTGTACAGCGCTTTGCTCGTCAGGCCAGTTCATTACAGACTTAAAAGCCGGCTACTGGATCGGCTCGACACCCTCGGCGCAGGAGAAGGTAAAATTCCTGGGCGTGATTGTAGCGGCGGTGACGGCAGGACTGACGATTGTTCTTCTTGCGCACACCTATCAGTTCGGAGAAGCGGCACCAGGCGACGTGCGGCAGGTTTTGGCTGCCCCGCAAGCCTCAATCATGAAGGCGCTGGTGGTGAGCTTCATGAGCCGCCAGCCAGTCGCATACCTGCTGTTCGGCATCGGCGCGGCGGTCACGGTGATCATGGAGATGCTGGGCAAATCGTCGCTGGTGTTTGCGCTCGGCATGTATCTGCCGCTGGGCTTGACGACGCCTATTCTTGCCGGCGGTTTCTTGTCGCACCTGGTAAATCGGAAAGCCGAAAAGACCGACGGCGAACCAGGCAAGCGTATTCGCGAGCGCGGCGTGATTCTCGCCTCTGGGTTAATGGCCGGCGGTGCGCTGGGCGGCGTATTAGGAGCCGCACTCAGGCTCTTGCCAAGCTATCGTGAGGATTGGATTCAAACGCCGTTCTATGGCAATGACGCGGTGTCACAAATCGTTTCTGCGCTCTTGTTCATAGGCGTTTGTCTCTATGTCTGGTTTGGCACATTGAAGAAAGAGAAGGTGAGTTGATGGATTCTGCAGGCAAATTTGTAGCGGATGCGGTGCTGGGTATCGATACATTGTGGGGCGGCGATGTTCTCTGCGCCTCTGGCACGGGCAGATTTATTGCGGATTCGTGGTTCAGCGATGAGCCGTTGCCGCAGGCATACACGCATGAGGCCGCCGCAACGCTGCGGCAGGCTGGCGGCGTGGGCGGAAAAGATCTCGAGGTCGCAGTGATCGATACCTATGTGAAGGAGATCGATCTGCGCGGTGCGATCGCCGGGGTCCGCAATCAGGCAGGCGCAATAGGCGGGCTGCGCGGAGCCTATCTCGATGGGCTGGCCGTGTGCCTCGATACTATGTTCGATCTCGCAATGGAGGTTGCGGGCAAGGGCGATCCAGTTCCCTACTCGCGCGCAGTCGAAGCCTCGACGGCCAAGGCGCCGGTGCCATCGCAGCCCGAGGCAAAGCGAGCCCGTGTTGAAGACTTGCTGGGATTGGCGGGCTACACAGGCAACCTTCTCGACGCCGTGGATGCTTGGCGTCGCGACCGCGTGATTCCAATGGCTTCCGTCAAGGCCTTTGGTGCCGCGGTCATCGCGTACTTCGACCAGTTGAGCGAGAAGAACCTGCTGCCGTATCTGCCGGCTGAATTCAAGCCCATTCCGCGCGCGAATATCGGTTTCCTGCCCATCAAGGATGCGTGGTTCTCAGGCTCCATGAACTACATTGGCCGCGCGCGCAACGCCGATTTGAGCCCGCAGTACGAAGCCTCATACGAAATCAACGCGTCGCTCTCCATCTCGTATCCCGAATTTGAGCAACTGGTGAGCCACGAAGTTGTGCCCGGCCACGTAACTACATTCGCTTATCTGCAGAATCTGTACTTGCGCGGCAAGGCGGCATTTGAAGCGTCGGTGCTGACCATGAATACACGCGCGGCCACGCTGTTTGAGGGCATCGCCAACAACGCGATCCTGATTGCGCATGGCGTAACCGAGGTGGAGGACTTGCCCGACGAAGACCTGCAGATCGGCGTGCTGCTGGCGCTGCTGCAGGACGACGCAAAGAATCAATCGTCGTACATGACCTGGGGCGAGGGGCGCGAACAGGCCGAGGTTGCCGCAACCCTGCGCAGGGACTTCCTGGTCACGGAAGAGCGCGCCAACAAACTCTCCGGAGCCTGGGGACGCCATCCGCTGCTGGGTCGTATGTATCTGCCGGCGTATCGCGCGGGAACGGACAAGGTGGCAGCCATCAGGCGCGCACACCCGGCCGAAAAGGCGCTGCCCGCGATTTATGGATGCGATGGCCTGGTGGATATTCATACCATCGATGAGGTTTTAATTGGTTGACGGTGAATACCGCTTTAGTGGCAGAGCGCCATAAGCAACCCAAAGCTATACTTCATCAGAATCCAGGGGAGAATTTGGGCACATGACTGCTTCTGACGCCTCGCGCGCCCGTGCGCCGCACTCCTCTGTCATCCCCCTGATTGTTTTCACATTTTCAATGTTCCTAAGCGCGGCTCTGCTTTTTGTTGTTGAGCCCATGATCGGCAAAATGGCGCTGCCGCTGCTGGGGGGCACTGCCGCCGTTTGGAACACCTGCATGTTGTTCTTCCAGGCTGCCCTGCTGGCCGGTTATCTCTACGCACATGCGGCCATGCGCTTTCTTGAACGCAGGGTGCAGATTGCAGTTCACCTCGCCCTGGTGCTTCTGCCGCTGTTGATAGCGGGATTGCTGCCCCCACATGTGCCCGCTGGATGGACGCCGCCGGCGGAATCGAATCCAGTCGGATGGGTGCTGCTTCTGCTGCTCGTAGTGATCGGGCTTCCGTTTTTTGCGTTGTCTGCGACCACGTCGATCATGCAGCGCTGGTTTGCCGATTCAGGCCGCAATGATGCGAGCGATCCCTATTTTCTTTACGCGGCGAGCAATGCCGGAAGCCTGCTGGGGCTGCTCGCATTTCCGCTGGTGCTCGAGCCCACGCTGCCGATGACCGCGTTAAGCCGGATGTGGAGCGCGGGCTATGCCATCTTTGTGGCCATGACTGCCCTGTGCGCAGCGATGGCGTGGCGGTGGAGAATGCGAGCCGCAACCGCGCCTATCGCAACGACGCCGGTCGTAGTCACAGAGGCGGGCACGGTGGCATGGGCAACGCGCTGGCGTTGGGTTGCGCTGGCATTCATCCCTTCGAGCCTGATGCTGGGCTTTACCACCGCCATGACTGCGGATGTACCGGCAATCCCCTTGTTCTGGGTGTTGCCGCTGGCAGTTTACCTGGTCAGCTTTGTGCTGGTCTTCGCGAAAAGGCCGCCCATCCCGCATGAGTGGATGATAAAGAGGCTGCCATTCCTGATTCTGTGCGGAATCTGCCCAACCCTCTCACAAGGCTCGTTTTCGCTGCCCGTGCTGCTGGTGCTTTATTTGACGGTGCTCTTCGGAATGGCGCTGGTATTTCACGGAGAGCTGGCGCGGAGCCGCCCGGCCGTCGGCAACCTGACCGAGTTTTACCTCTGCCTTTCAGCTGGCGGAGTGCTGGGAGGAATTTTCAATTCCCTGCTTGCGCCGGTAGTCTTCAAAACAGTCATGGAGTTGCCGCTCGTACTGATCTTTGCGGCGCTGATGCGGCCGATGCTCAACACTCAAACTCCTGAGAAGAGCGCGTGGGAACGGCGCAACGACTTGCTGCTGCCAATCGCGCTCGGCCTCTGCATGGTGGCCGTAATTCTCGGCCTCGCGCATACCGGCATCAAGCCGGGGCGCCTTGAGACGACGCTGATCTTTGGATATTCGATGCTGTGGTGCCTGAGCTTCAGCAAGCGCAAGCCTCGCTTCGCACTGGGACTGGTAGCCATGCTGCTGGCAAGCTGGCTCTATGCTCCATACGGGCATCTGCTCAAGGCCGAGCGCAGCTTTTTTGGCGTGTATCGCGTGCGCAACAGCCCCGACGGCCGTTTCCGGCTGCTCTATCACGGCGCCATCGCGCATGGAACGCAGAGCCTCGACCCGAAGATGAGCCGCGAGCCTCTGGCCTATTACACGCGTTCGGGACCCGCCGGCGCGGTAATGACCGCGGCGCAGTCAAAGATGCCGCATGGAGACTGGGCGATTGTGGGATTGGGCGCAGGCGCCATGGCGTGCTACATGCAGCCGGGACAGACGCTCACCTATTACGAAATCGACCCGCTGGTGGCCCACATTGCCCGCGATCCGCAGTACTTTACGCTGCTCTCGCAATGCGATCCCGAGACCAAGATCGTGCTGGGAGATGCGCGCTTAAAGCTGAAAGACGCGGCTGAGAGAAGCTACGGGCTGATTGTGCTCGACGCATTCAGCGGCGACTCAATCCCCATGCACCTGATGACAAAAGAGGCACTCGCGCTCTATGCCCAGAAGCTCGCTCCGGGCGGATTGATCGCGTTCCACGTCTCGAATCTCTACTTCAACCTGGCGCCGACACTGGGCAACCTTGCCGCCGACGCGCATCTGACGGCGCTCGTGGGCAACGACACCGAGGTCAGCCAGGCCGAACGCGACGCCGGCAAGCTGCCGTCGATCTGGGTGGTGATGGCGCGCAACCCAAACGATCTGGCAGCTCTCTATGCCGCACCGCATCCGGGCTTTGCGTGGGACGAGCTGCATGCACAGCCGAACGCCCGCCTGTGGACCGACGACTACTCAAACCTGCTCGGAGTCATGAAGCAGTTCAGCGCACCGCACTAGACTGGCACCGACGCACGCGGCGTAACAGCTTTGGTCGTAATCGCCAGCTCAGCCGGCTTCAGCGATGGACCGTCCCAAGTCTCCTTGTCAGCCTTGATGGTGATCGTGCCTGCCGTCTTCGTCGATTGCAGAATAACCTGGGCAAGACCGTTGAAGAGCGAACGCTTTGGTTCCTTGTCGCTTTCCTGGCAGTTGGGGTTGCCGTTGCCAACGCCGATGAAAGCTCCGTCGCCCGAGATGTGGAAGTTGATAAAGTTCTGCGCAGTCGGCACGGGCCGGCCATCCTTGTCGAGCACTTCCACAGAGATCACCGCAACGTCTTCGCCGTCGGCGTCGATCTCGGTGCGATCGGCGGTGAGGCGAATCGCCGCTGGCTCACCCGTGGTCTCGCGCTTTTCGGTGAGCACAACTTTGCCATCCTTGGTGCCGCGCGCCTCGATCGAGCCCGGCTGATACTTTACCTTCCACTCCACGTGACCGAGGTGCGGAACATTTTTCGAGCCCTGGCTTTGGCCGTTAACAAAGAGCTCAACCGAATCCAGATTCGAGTGGACCCAGACGGGAATCTCGTCGCCTTCCTTGCCCTCGAAGTTCCAATGCGGAAAGAGGTGAAGCACCGGTTCCTTACCCCACCAGGATTTGTAGTAGTAGAACGTGTCCTTGGGAAACCCGCAGGTGTCGACGATTCCGAACTGAGAGTTGATCGACGGCCAGCCATAAGGAGTGGGCTCGCCGCGGTAGTCGAAGCCGGTCCACGCAAAGCCGCCCGCCTCCCACTCGCGCGTGCCGTAGAAAGTCCACCAGGTCTCTGCCAACTCGCCCCAGCCGGGCTGATTGACATCGTAGGCGCTCAGTATATTGCGCAGTTTGTCAGTGGTGTACTCGCCGCGGGTTGAGATTGCGCTTGCCGTCTCAGAACCGTAAATGGGCCTCGTCGGATGCTGCTCGTGGTAGTGATCGGGAAAGCCAAGGTTGTAGTTGAAGCCGATAATGTCGAAGGCGTCCGATACTCCCTTTTTGTTGTCTCCGTTCACGGCAGCCGAAACCACGCGGGTAGGGTCAAGTTCATGGCATAGATCGACCATGGTACGCGCAATCTTTGCGCCTTCTTCAGCCATGGGGCTCTGCAGTTCCCCTTCTTCGTTGCCCACCGACCACAAAATGATGCAGGGCGAGTTGCGATAGCGTTTCACCATCACCGCAAGCTGCGCCAGGCCCTCGGGGCTCGAGCTCATCTGCCGGGTTTCGCACATCATCATCAGGCCGAGACGCTCGCATGCTTCCACCCACTCGGGTGTCGGCATGTTATGCGAGGTGCGCACGCCATTGCAGCCCATCTGCTTGAGCACGGCTGCACGGAAATACTGCAACCGGTCAGGCAGCGCCGCGCCCACGCCGGCATGGTCGTGGTGATTGCAGGTGCCCTGGATCTTGATGTTTTGCCCGTTGAGAAAGAAGCCCTTGTCGGCCGTGAATTTGGCCGTGCGAACACCGAAGGTGACGTTCTCCGCGTCCACTCGCTTGCCATCCACCAAGACGCTGGCTTCAGCCGTGTAGAGGTTCGGAGCGTCAGGAGACCAGAGCGCAGGTGCGGCGAGCATGGCCGTGGTGGTGAAGGCTGTAGAGCCATCGGCTGCTACAGGCTGCGCGGTGGCCTCTGCAGTTGCCACCTGATTTCCCTTGGCGTCTCTGATCTTCCAGGAGACTGCGGCGTTGGCAGCCGCGAGACCCTGATTCACGACTACCGTGGCGAGCGTAAGCGTGGCGGAGTTCTTGTCGACCTCAGAGCGCACATAGCTCTCCCATTTTCCAAGGTGCACCGCGTCAGTCTTGGTGAGCCAAACATGGCGATAAATACCCGCGCCCTCATAAAACCAGCCGTCGCCAAAGCTCGCATCCACGCGCAGCATGATGTAATTCTTTCCGCCCACGGCAAGAAAATCGGTGATGTCAAAACGGAAAGGCGCGTAGCCGTTGTCGTTGCGTCCGATGAAACAGCCATTCACGAAAACAAGTACATCGCGAAAAGCGCCGTCGAATTCCACACTGACGCGGCGCCCTGCGTCGGAGGCGGGAATGTCGAACTCATGGCGGTACCAGCCTACTGAGGTTTCGGGGTAACGGCGTCCAAGAGGCTTGTATCCGTGGGAATTCAGCTCCTCATCCCACACAAACGGCAGTTCCACCGCCCAGTCGTGAGGAAGGTTGAGCGTGCGCCACTTGGAATCGTCGAATCCGGCCTTGGCAAATTTGAATTCGCCCGTTTTGGCAAAGTCCCCCTGACTGGCGCCGAAGCCAAGGTCCTTAGCGGGATCGGTACCGTTGCCGAACTTGAACTTCCAGCCGAAGTCGAACAGCAGTTGCTCGCGGGGTCCGGCCGCGGAAGCTGTCGCCGGGCCGGCGGCCTGCGCATCAGAAGCGAGCCGTGCGGCGGCGCGCGCAAAAGCGGAATGGGAAGCAATTGTGGAAGCCGAAAGGGCCAGACCGGAACGAAGAAGATTGCGGCGGGAGATACCAGGCATGAAGTTCCCTCTTTCGAGTGCGATATGGGGTTGGCGACGGTGTGACGCGTACAGTCGGCAACAAGGCAATATAAATGAGACGGCGACGTCAAGTAAACGATTTCATGCGAGAGCGGGCAGGCTTAGCCACGAGCAACCCCGACAAGTCCATCGGGACAGATTATGATAGCTAAAGCCAGCAGTAGCCGCGGAGAGATGGCCGAGTGGCTGAAGGCGCACGCTTGGAAAGCGTGTTTAGGGGAAACTCTAACCTGGGTTCGAATCCCAGTCTCTCCGCCAGATTTCAATGGGTCCTTCGACTTCGCTCAGGATTTCGCCTGCAGGCTCCCGCTCCGCTCACGCCTGCAATACGGCTCAAGTTCGAATCCCACTCTCTCCGCCATACCTTTCTGTATCTCCCTCATTCCATTCGCAAATCATAGAAAATAGGCTATCTGGACAATTTCCGTCATGTCCGCGCTGTCCGCATTTTCCGTCGAATTTGACCTCTGGGACGCTTTTTGCATGACAACGGCCGGGATGCATGACAACGGAAAGCGTAGGACAACGCGTGTCGCTATGCGATGCCGCTTTTGAGCGCTACGCCGAGTTCAGCCTATTCCAGACCTGGAGCACCGAGTCGAAGGGGGCCACCTACCCGATCGCCGGGGGTTGCTGGGCATGCGACTACGTTGCCTGTGGCGCGGCGGACTTGTTGCGCAGGTACAGTAGGCCGCCATGCACCAACTGGGCCAACCAAAAAGCAATCCCGCTCTCGTCGTCGTGGTCGCTGCTGATTTGGAAATCTTGCATGGTTTGACCATATAGCGAATCGGCCGCCTGTCCCTCAAACTCTTGCAAGACAGGGTCGCCGAGGAAAGCAAGGTCTTTACTAACGAGCCAACGGACATCCCGCCTGATCTCGTCGGCCAGAGTGCAGTGGTTCTTCTCCGTGGGATCAAGTGTCCAGGCCGTGTAGGCGGCTCGAACGGCTGATGCAGCTGCGGGATCGAGTTCGGCAAACGCCGCCGACGATATTGATGATGGCATCTTGGTGCTCCTCTTCTGAATTGAGTTGTTTTAGAGAGGGAGGCCTGTATTGAAATTGTCCGATGCCCTTGAGG
>JBEKCW010000108.1:0-13124 GCA_050014675.1 Occallatibacter sp.
CGCGGCCTTGCACGTCTGCGGGCCTCGCGCACCGGCTGCGCCCGCTGGCGACGGCCCTTGAAAAAAGACCCCAACAGACAGATTTGAACAGATTTGAAAGGAACCATACTCCGTGGTCATGATTCGCCTGGCGCGCGTTGGCGCCAAAAAGCAGCCCTACTATCGCATCGTGGTTATTGAAAAAGACCGTGCCCGCAATGGCCGTTGCATTGAAGTGATCGGCACCTACAATCCCCGCACCAGCCCGGCCAGCATTGAGCTTAAGCATCAGCGCGTTGCCTACTGGCGCGGCGTTGGAGCGCAGCTCTCGCCCACCGTTGCCAAGCTGGTGGCCAAGACTCCGGCCCCGATTCCTGTTTCGGAGTCCGCCCCTGCACCCGCTCCGGAACCGGTCTCTGCTCCCGCTGCGGAACCGGCTGCCGAACCGGCCGCAGACACCGCCGCAGTCTGATTTTTCTCCCGAAGTCCCAACTTTTTTTGCCGGGCCCGCGCCGCCGAGCCCCATCGCGCGTACAATGTGTGACGGCGGTTAACTGCCGCAAATTCAACTTGCTCATGCAGTTTGCACCAGGCTTATACTGGGTGCGCACGAGCCGGTTGAGTATTTTGGCAATGTTGAAGGTCAGGGGCAAGAGCATGACCCAGGTCGATATGGTTGAGGTTGAAGAGTTGGTCCGTGAAATAGCGCGGGCCCTTGTGGATGAGCCGGCAGCCGTTGAAGTTGAGTCGGTGGACCGGGAAGAGAACACTGTTCTCAAGCTCCGCGTGGCGCCCCAGGATGTGGGCAAGGTGATCGGCAAACAGGGCAGAACTGCCCGCTCGGTGCGCACCATTCTCGGGGCGGTCAGCATGAAGCTCCATCATCGATACACGCTCGACATCCTTGAAGAGGACGAAGAGGAGTAGCATGGCTTCGGCCTTCTGTCCCCGGCCCGTTTCGGGGCCCCGATGACTGAGACCTGATGACTGTGCCCTTGACGACTGTATTCGACCCGCCCCTCCCGTGGGCTCTGCTCGCGCATATCCGCCGACCCCAGGGCCGCAAAGGCGAGGTCTTCGCCGATATCCTCACCGATTTCCCTGAGAAGTTCGCCGAGCGCCGCCAATTGTGGCTCGTACGCGAAGATACGCCCGCGCCTAATGATCCGGGTGCCCCCGGTCCCTCGCACTCGGGGACCAGGGAGGCCAGTGCCCCTAACCTCCAGGCCCCGTTAAAACCTCCCGTCGAGGTTCACCTCACCAACCACTGGCTTCACAAGGGCGGCATCGTTCTCCACTTCGAGGGGGTCGATTCGATCTCCGCTGCCGAAACGCTCGCGGGACTCTACGTTGCCATCCCTCACGCTGAACGGACACAGCTGGCCGGGGACGAGGCTTACATCGGCGACCTGGTGGGCTGCCTGCTGGTGGATGTTGCAAAACCCGAGCCGCGAGTCGTCGGACCTATTGAAGACGTAGACCGCTCCGCCGGGCCAGTTGCGCTCCTGGTCGTCCGCGGGCCGAACGGCGAAATTCTCATCCCCTATGCCAAAGAATTCCTGCGCCGCATCGATCTGGACGGCCGGCGGGTCGAGATGGCGCTGCCCCAGGGGCTGGTCGATCTCAACGCGTCTGAAAGCTGAGAGCTGTTTTTCGAGCGCCCGCACCCGCTCCCGCGTCTATCGGCAAAGTCAGGGTTTTGGGCCGGGCGATATATTCTTGAATTCGTAGCAGCGCCGTTTTTTCGTCACCAGGCGCGCCGAGGGATACAAACCTCAGGTTGATCGAGGAGCAGGCAGGCAAACATGAAAGCAATGCGACCCGCGGCGGCAATTGCCTCCACCCTGCTGCTCTCGCTGCCCGCAATATTGCTCGCGGGCTGCGGCGACTTCTGGGAGAACCCCAACGGAAGCACATCGTCGGGGACCACCACGGACACCGTTACGCTCACGCAATCGGCCACCACCATAACCGCCGGCGGCACAGACATTCTTACGGCTACCGTCGCGCCAACCACGGCCACCGGCACAGTTGAGTTTTTGAGTGGCGGCGCCTCCATCGGAACCGCAACGCTCAGCTCGGGCTCGGCGAGTTATACCGCGACGTTCAGCAGCGCCGGTACTGAAACCCTCACCGCAAACTACGAGGGCAACAGCACCTACGAATCCATGACGTCGAATTCGGTTTCGCTCTCAGTAACCGCGGCCGCCGGCACATCGGTCCCCGAATACTTGAGCTCTGCCATCGCGGAGCGGGAAACCAATCTCGTGCTCGACCCCGTAAATACGTGGAACTTCACCACCGACCTGCATCTCCACAATGTGGCGGGTGTTGCGCTCAGCAATGGGACGGTTGAGAACATCGACGGCGGCGGTCACTGCGTCTACTACTCAGGCAAGGCCTATATCGCCAAAGGTGCGCAGGGTTCTTCGACCCCGGCAGAGTCGACTGCCATTTACGAGCTTTCCGGCGGAGGGTATTTAGCGCCTGAGGGAACAGCGGACCTGGGTTGCGATTGAGGATGTTTGTTTTTTCACTCCTTCACCCCTTCACTGATCACTGACCACTGACCACTGTTCACTGATCACTCGTTTCCCAGCGGCTTCCACACCCCATGGTCCTTTACCGCCAGCTGAATCGGCCGCGGCGGTCCCTTCGGTGGCAGCGTTACCTCGATCCACAGTTCCTGCCCGTGCTTGAGAGCCATCGGATCGGGCGCATGCTCGGCGAGAAAGAAATCGGTCGCATCCCGCAGGTGCATCTTGTCGCATGGCGTGTCGTTGCTGGCCCAGACCTCAAGCCCCTCGTTCTGCGCATCGTCGCCCACAAGACTCACTGCAATCAGGCGATTATTTTCGACCTTCAACTTTGCTTTGAAGCTCTGGGACGCACGCACCACATACGGTCCCGGCTTGACCGCGCCGTTTATGTCGCGCGGAAACTGCGCGTGCGCCGCCGAGGGCAGCGTGCTTCCGCACCCATCCACCTCAAGCTGCGCGCTCAGGTAACGGCCCCGCATCGGCAACTCGGGGTCATAGGCCATGGCCCGTGCCCAAACCCGCGGGCAGGTCTCGCGCTCGTACAGGTATTTGCCCGCGATCGCGAGCACCAGCGCAAGCTGAATCCCCAGCACCGCGATCGCCGCCCCGCTCATCTCAACGCGCCCGATCTTCATTGCAAATCTCCTTCGCTATCTCCAGGCGCCCACCTCTACACTGGGTGCCCCATGTCCCTCGCACTTGGGGACATGGGAGGGATGCTCCCAAAAACAATCCGGGCGCCCAATCCTCGCCGGGTCTTTGTCTTTCCGGCCAGGGTGTGAGACCAGCTAAACCAAACTCCGAACCCCGACCTAAGCAACAACTTCACCCGGCGCCCCCATCCCTGCCGTAATCCTTCTGCGCAGCTTCTCGAGCGCCCAACCACCGACGAGAAACAGCACGCCCATCCCGATCAACCCCAGCGAGCGGCCCAGCTTGTCGAGAATGTCGCTGAAGTAAAACCACGCCACCGCAATTGCGAAGCCCACGATGCCGAAGTTCACCAGCAGGCGCGAGCCCAGCCGCACTCCCCACCAGCACAGAAAGACCGCAAACCCCGCCACCAATGCGTGTGCGGCAAGGTTCGGAATCGTGTAGTGGTACGTAGTGGCGTAGCCGTTGCCCCATCGGTAGGTGTTGTTTTTGAGCCGGTAGCACCACGGCAGCGCGACGGTGAATGCGACCGCCACCGCAATCGGGACGAGACCCTTGTGCCCGTGGAACGCCGCGACTACCAGTGGCACAGCGGCAATCATCACCCACGCCCACACGCGCAGGCTGAATGGCAAAAACGTCTGGTCTCCCGACCAGGAGTTCCAGTTTTCAAGCATCATGCCCACGCCGACGATGGACGCAACCGCCGACACCGCAAACAATATGCCCTGCAAAACCTTGCGCTGCGAGCCCACAAAGAAAGTGAGGTAGAGCACCGACCATGCGAACAGCATTCGCCCTTCGTAAGCATCTGAGCCAATGTGCCAATGCGCGCGCGACTCAAATTCGCACAGCATCCACGCCGGCACCAGCAGCAGCGCCAGCGTCTGCTGCGCCTGGTCGCGGAGCAGAGCCCATCCGGCCAGCGCCGCGATGGCCCACATCAGCACCGCCGCCGGCCAATGCTCATCGATGTTGAAGATCTGTCCGGTGAGCGCAATGGCCGCGCCGGTCGTGATTGTCCCCACCGCATTGAGCGCCGTCCCGAGTCCGCGATACTTGTCGCGCACCAGCCCGCCGGCCACATGAAAGACCGCAACCATGGCCAGCACCAGCGCAAACCGCGCCCCCCGGCCCATCTCGTCCCAGTGCGCGGAGACAAACAGCACCACGCCGCAGGCCAGCAGAATCGCGCCCAGAATCAGCGCCGTCACACCCTGCCAGCTGATGCGCGCCGCGCTCGATTGGCGCTCGGCGCTCTCCTGTTCCGGCCGCGCACGGTTCACTTCGAAAGCGCGAATGCGTTGGGCGGATGCAGCGTCGACAATTCCCGCCGATTGCCAGCGATTCAAAAGCGTTTCAAGATTGTCCATGATCGTTGTCCTACATTATAGGAACGCCGAGCAGAGATTATCTTGCACGCTCCGGTGCAAAACCGAGAGACCGCTCAATACGCGCGATTTGCACGACAAGCTTTACAGGCAATGCTTCCGGCTTGCGGAAAGACGCCCTTCAGCCAAAATGCTGAAAGCTCGCCCAGAATTCGGGCCAGGGGCTCTTGGGAGGGCCGCACAAAAAGATGTACTTGTGGTCCCGGCTTTCCTCATTCACCACGCCTTCGGCGTTGCTGTTCTCGCCCGCCACCTGGCAATCCTGAAAATAATTTTGGGCCATCTGTGCAGGGATTCCAACCACGATCAGCGTGGTGGGCTGCGGCGTGGGATAGCCCCGATACCAGGCCGAGTTCATGCTGCCGATGGCCACCGGCAAATGATACGCGGGCCCAAAAAGATCGAACGCTCCCTGCTCGCCATAATTGCCAACCAGAATTCCGACATGGGCTTTTTGATCTGCCGGCAGAGAATCGCGGATGCCCGCAACCGTCTGCACCAGGTCGGTCCACCCGATTCTGTTGTGAAGGTCTGAGTTTCTTTCAAATTCAAAATCCCGCAGCGGACCATTGGTTTGCAGTGGAAGAATGCAAATTCCCACCCAGGCGCCCCAGCCTACGATTGCCGCCAGGTAAACCGCTGCAATTGCCCGGTGGGGCCGCAGCTGGGGCTGCGAACTCTTAGCCTTTTTTTCGCGCCGCCGGGCTCTTGCGTTCGGCGCGGCGCTCACCGGAGTGTTCGCATACCAGCGCTCGCCGATTACAGCTCCCATCGCAATCAGCATTGGGTAAACAGGCGCCAAATAGTAGGCGCGCCCGTTTCCAATCACAAACAGCACCAGCGGCACAAGGAACATCCAGCCCAGCATCCGGTAACGCTGGTTGCGCAAATAGCCGACGAGCCCGGCCAGGCATAACGGCACGGCCACCGGGTTCACGCAGTTCAACAGTTGCTGGCCAAGAAAATTGTTGATCACGCCATTTGAAACATCGCGCGCGTGAATGGTCTGAAGAAACGTGTACGAAATAAAGTTGTGGCGCGCCTCCCAAAGAAAATCGGGCAGAAAAATTAGCAGCGACAAAGCGATGCCGCCCCAGAACCATCCGCTGCGCAGATAGCGGCTGGCACTTGAAAACGCGACTCCTGCGAGGATTCCGGCGACAAAAAACAGGATGGAATATTTGGTGAGGAGGCCCAGGCCGACGGCTGCGCCAATGGCCAGCCACCACCGCGGATTTTCAGACTTGAGCAACCGGATGGTGAAGTACGCCGCCAGCACCCACCAGAGATAGTCGAAGGGGGTGTATTGGAATTCAGTGCCCTCAAACAGCGGGTAGGGCGACAGCGCAACTGCGAGCGCCGTTGTGACCTGCGCCAACGTTCCGCCGCCCAGTTCTTTAGCCATCTGCGCGCTTATCACCAATACCGCGGCCATGGCGGCGACCGAGAAAATGCGCAGACCTTCGAGCGATGGGCCGAACATGCTGTAGGCCACGCGCGCCAGAAAAGGCGCGAGCGGCGGGTATGCCACATATCCCCAGTCCAGATGCATTGCATCGCTGAGGAACTGCAACTCGTCACGATGAAAACTGAAACGGAAGTTTGTAAATAGATGGAGGAATACATATGCCAATGCAATGGCAAGCACCGGCACAATACCCGATTTTCGAGATGCAGCCGTTTTTGGCGGCTCCACGATGGCGCTGCGAGAATTCATCCCTGGTTCCCTGTAAGGATTATCCCGTACCCGCCGCAGATCTGTCGCATCCAGGTTGAATCACCGCGACAACTCCCCCGTTGATCTCAAATTCAAGGTACCGCTCTGTGAAGTGCAGATCCACACAAGAATGTAGTCACCGACAACATCGGGCAATAAAAAAGAGAGGATCGGGAAACCGCCCTGTCGCATCGAATCAGTAACCTGGGTTTGTGGCATTGTTCTACGCAGCGCCGTTCTGGTCTGCGCATCTCAGAAACCCATTCAACCGCCAAACCGGCAAAGAGGTTTTATGTACAACGCCAAAGCATATGCGGCTTCAAGCGCCACTTCGACCCTCGCCTCCCACTCCATCGTGCGCCGCGACCCCACCGATTCCGACGTGCAGATCGAAATCCTTTTCTGCGGCGTCTGTCACAGCGACTTGCACCAGGTCCGCAACGAGTGGAGCGGCGTTATGCCAACCGTTTACCCCTGCGTGCCCGGGCATGAGATTGTGGGCCGCGTAACTAAAGTCGGCTCTGCCGTAACCAAGTTCAAGACCGGCGACCTGGCCGCCGTCGGCTGCATGGTCGACTCAGACCGCACTTGCCCCGAGTGCAAGGCCGGACTCGAGCAGTTCTGCAACAATTTCGCCCTCACTTACAACTTTCCTGACAAGCACCTGGGCGGAGTGACTTACGGCGGATACTCCGACTCGATCGTCGTCGACGAGAACTTTGTGCTGCGCGTACCAACCAATCTCGATCTTGCCGGAGCTGCACCACTGCTCTGCGCCGGCATTACCACCTACTCGCCCATGCGCCACTGGGGCGTCACCAAGGGCAAAAAGGTGGGAGTGGTTGGCCTCGGCGGCCTTGGCCACATGGCCGTCAAGTTTGCGCACGCGCTAGGCGCGCACACCGTGGTCTTCACCACGTCGCCTTCGAAGAAAGACGATGCCCTTCGCCTCGGCGCAGATGAAGTAGCGATCTCGAAAGATGCCAACGAAATGGCAAAGCACATGGGCAGCTTCGACTTCATCCTCGACGCTGTCGCCGCTCAGCACGACATCAACACTTACATCAATCTGCTGGCCCGCGATGGCAATTTGACTCTTGTAGGTGCGCCGCCCCAGCCTCTGCCTGTGGATGTGATGGGACTCATCTTCCGCCGCCGCAGTTTTTCGGGTTCGCTTATCGGCGGCATTGCCGAAACCCAGGAGATGCTCGACTTCTGCAGCGAAAATAACATCGTCTCCGACGTCGAAGTGATCCCGATACAGAAAATCAACGAGGCCTACGAGCGTTTGCTCAAGTCCGACGTAAAGTACCGCTTCTCAATCGACATGGCCTCGCTCAAAGCCGAATGACAATGGGTGCCCCAGGTCCCTTGCACTTGGGGACCTGGGAGACCAGCCACTCAAGACTCCGAACCTTTCGTCAACAGAACCACCAGGAGTGAAAATGCAAAAACGCAAATTAGGCAAAAGCAATCTTGAAGTATCAGCTCTCGGCCTCGGCTGCATGGGCCTGAGCTTTGGCTATGGTCCTGCAACGGAGAAGCCGCAGGCGATTGCGTTGATTCGCGCGGCTTACGAGCTTGGCGTTACGTTCTTCGATACTGCAGAAGCCTATGGCCCTTACCTGAATGAAGAAGTCGTCGGAGAAGCGCTGGAGCCGTTCCGCAAGGAAGTTGTTATCGCAACCAAGTTCGGCTTTAAAGATGGCGTTCCAACCAGGGGACTGGACAGCCGGCCCGAACGCATCCGCGAACATACCGAAGCGGCCTTGAAAAGACTGCGGACCGACGTAATCGATCTGCTCTATCAGCATCGTGTCGATCCAAACGTGCCGATTGAGGATGTGGCAGGCACCGTGAAGGACCTGATCGCAGCGGGAAGGGTGAAGCATTTCGGAATGTCCGAGGCAGGTGTTGCCAGCATTCGTCGCGCCCACGCGGTGCAGCCGGTCACGGCTCTGCAAAGCGAATACTCGCTGTGGTGGCGCGAGCCGGAAGTGGAGATACTGCCCACGCTTGAAGAGCTTGGTATCGGGTTCGTTCCGTTCAGTCCTTTGGGGAAGGGATTCCTGACCGGCGCCATCAACGAAAACACTCAGTTCGATTCGACCGACTTCCGCAACGTGGTGCCGCGCTTTACTGAGGAAAACCGCAAGTCTAATCATAAGCTCGTTGATGTGCTTTCAGGCATCGCGAAAGCCAAAGGTGCGACAAATGCCCAGATTGCTCTGGCGTGGTTATTGGCTCAGAAGCCCTGGATTGTGCCCATCCCCGGCACCACGAAACTGCATCGGCTCGAGGAGAACCTTGGCGCAGCGGCCATGGAATTGAACGCCGCTGAACTGGGCGAGATCGAAGCCGCTGTCTCAGACATCGCGATTCAGGGCAACCGGTACCCGGCGCAGATGCAGGCCCTCGTGCAGCGCTAGAAAACGAAACAAGGCGGAGGGCAATTCGCTCAGGCCACGAAATCAGCACCGGGTTCCTGGGTTGCCGGGTGCCTCTGGTCCCTCGCACTTGGGAACCAGGGAGGGAAGTATCGAGTCGGGTCAGGTCCTCGATAATGCTACAAAATTACAAAGGAGAAAACATGGAAATCAAACGCGCTGGCACTCAACCTTCCGGCAAAGGCCCGGCAGACTGGTTCACCGGCACAGTTCGTGTCGATCCGCTTTTTGCCGCGCCCGATCCGGCCCGCGTGCAGGGTGCTCATGTGACATTTGAGCCGGGCGCGCGCACCGCATGGCACACGCACCCCCTTGGCCAAACGCTCATTGTCACTTCGGGCGCGGGCCGCGTGCAGCGCTGGGACGGGCCGATTGAAGAAATTCATCCCGGCGACGTTATCTGGTTTGCTCCGCAGGAGAAACACTGGCACGGCGCTTCGCCAGCGACAGCAATGACTCACATCGCTATTCAGGAAAAACTCGACGGCAAAGCGGTTGATTGGCTGGAGCACGTGACCGACGAGCAATACAGCGGGTGAGGCGGGGCGGGGCCAGGTCAGGTGGTCTCCCACCCTTGTCGCAAGATGCGCGAAAAGGATGGGGCACCCGGCATTTCCGTCCCTTGCTCCCTTGTTCCCTGTCTTTCTCAAATCCCCGCAAACCACGCGTACCCGTACTCCGGATTGACCGACCCCAGCCCCTTGCCGAAGTGCTTCATTGAGTCAGTGGCCGTAATGTGATTAATAAACTTTACGTTCTTGTAGCCAAGCTGGCGTGGAACGCGCATCCGCAGCGGCCCGCCAAAGCCCACCGGCAAGTCGCCGTCGTTCATGCCCATGGCGAGCAGCGTCTGCGGGTGCATCGCCTCGCTTATGTCGAGGCTGTCCCATGAGTCGGGTTCGATGGAGCTGTACACAATGTAGTTCGCTCCCGGCTTCAGGCCCGCAGCGTTCAAAACGCCAGAAAGCGGCGTGCCGATCCACTCGGCAATGTACGACCAACCCTCTTCGCACGACACCTCGGTAATCTGGCTGTGTACAGGCAGCGTCTTCAGATCGGCCAGCGAAAGCGTCATGGGATGCTCCACCATGCCGTCGACGGTCAGTTTCCAATCCACAAATCCGCGCGCCTGCATTTGCTTGAACGCTTCTTTGGGCGGCGCAATAGGGTTGGCGAAAGGCTTTTCACTAATCATGCTGCGCGGAAACTCGCGCGCCATGGCGTTGCCGATAAGAAGGCGCTGCGCGGCATAGGTTAGCGTTTCGCCCGCGCCGTACACGCCTTTGCAATCGGGAGGCACCAGCCCGTACTTGCGCGAGAGCTTGGCCGCAACGCCAAGTCCCGACACGCCCGCCGCTGTCGCCAGCCCAGTGGTAATCAGCCTTCGCCGAGTAATCAGGCTCATCTATCCTCCTCTGCTGCCGAACCGCCGCCGATAGTCATTGCCCGCATCCGCCGCCAGAATCCTGAGATCGCAATCATCACCACGTGCACCACCAGAAAAATCACCAGCGCCCAGGTGAGAAAAAAGTGTAATGTGCGCGCCGTCTGTTTGCCGCCCGCTACTAACGCTATTACCGGAAAAGCGCCCACGAATGAGGGTGACATGGCGAGCCCGGTCAAAATGATGGCAGGGAAGAGCACGAAGATCACGGCCAGGTATGCAACCCGCTGCAGCACGTTGTAACTTTTTTCTTCTTCTTTGCCTGGCGCCTCGCGGCGCAGATACTTATTCATGCGCGCCCAGATCGCGCCCCAGCTTCGCTCGCCGCGCGCGGGATAAATGTTGCGCCTGAAGTGCCCGCTCACCAACCCCCACGCGCCATACACAATCGCAGTCAGCACCAGCAGCCACGCCGCCTCAAAATGCAGGTATCGGCTCCATCCGTTTTCGTCGGGCATTTCGAACTTGTAAGCAGTGGGCACCGAACCGCGCGACGCGGGAATCGGCAGTGTGAACGCGGGCTTCATGTTCACATTCCCCGTTTCGCCCCAATAAAAACGTGGATGCGAAATTACGATACAAAGGCCCGTAACGACGAGCGCAACGAACGCCACCACCGTAAGCCAGTGTGTTACGCGCACAATTACCGCGTGTCTCGCCGCCGTTTTTTCGCGAACCGGGGAAAGGGTTGGCACGGGCAGAGAATACCACGAATTTCGCTGCCAAGGCACAAAGTTTCTGCCACGCCGGGGTGCCCCACCCTCGCCGGGTCTTTGTTTTTTCGGCTAGGGTGGGAGACCAGCTGCCCCTCCCAGCGAACTCTTCCTTGAACCTCCTGCCGCACCTCTGCCCTATATCATCTCCCTGTATGCGTTTCGACATCCTCACCATCTTCCCGGACTTCTTTGCCGGCATTTTCGAGCACGGCATCGTGCGCCGCGCCCAGGCTGAGGGACTGGTGACCATCGAAACCCATGACCTGCGCAACTTCACCCACGACCGTCACCGCACCGTCGACGACCGTCCCTTTGGCGGCGGCGAAGGCATGGTGCTCAAGCCCGAGCCGCTGGCTGAGGCGCTTGGCGCTTTGGGCGTCACGCCAAAGCCGAGTGAACTAGGGAACATGGGAACAAGGGAACGAAAAAACAGGGATCAGGGATCAGAGATCAGAGATCAAGAAGCAGGGAACAGGGAGCAGGGAATAGGGAATAGAGATCAAAAAACACAAGTGATTCTGCTCTCTGCGCAAGGCCGCCCCTTCAATCAATTGCTTGCCCGCCAGTTTGCCACCCTCGACCGCATCGTTCTTGTCTGCGGCCGATACGAGGGCGTGGACGAGCGCATTAACCAGCTCTATTGCGACATGGAGCTTTCCATCGGCGACTACATATTGAGCGGCGGCGAACTGGCCGCAGCCGTCGTTGTCGATGCGGTCATGCGCCTTATCCCCGGCGTTTTGGGCAACGAAGCGTCCGGCGAGTTTGAGAGCTTTGGCGTCGCCGACTCCGAGATCGACGTCGATATCGACGGCGTGCCGCGCTCGCAACACGGCGCCGGAGGCCTGCTTGACTACCCGCACTACACGCGCCCTGCGGACTTTGCCGGCCTGCGCGTGCCTGAAGTGCTGATGAACGGCGACCACCACGCAATTCGCCGCTGGCGCCGTGAGCAGCAACTGCGCAAAACCCTCGCCAATCGCCCCGACCTAATCGATCGCGCCGCGCTTTCGGCCGATGACAGGAAACTGCTCGAATCCATCCGCGCATCGCTGACGGCGTCGATTCCCGAATCTATCCCGCATGAGGAACAAGAATGATTGTCACCCTCTCCAATCTTGAAGCTGCGACCCTCGTGGAACTGCTCCTCTGCTGGATCGCCTGGGCGCTGGCCTTCATCCGCCCCAACCGCCAAGCGAAAGGGCAGAAGAAAACCGAAACTGTCAGCTCGTCGCGCTGGGGCATCTTCGTGGTCTCGCTGGGCTTCTTCTGCGCGTGGGTCCAGGTTCGCCCCTCGCAATTCCACAAGTCGTCTGCGTCGCTCATCGCGTCCATGGTCATCGGGCCATTCGCAGTTGCACTCAGCTGGTGGGCCACGCGGCACCTGGGCAAGCAATGGCGTTACGTCGCCGCCGTCACTGAGGGGCACGAACTCATCACCACAGGCCCATACCGCTTTATCCGGCATCCCATCTACACTTCAATCTTCGGAATGCTGATGGCCACCGTATTTGCGTGGAGCTGGTGGCCGCTGGGAATCGCCGCGGTGGTCTTCTACATTGCCGGCACTGAGATTCGCATCCGCGCCGAAGATGCGCTGCTGTCCGCGCTCTTCGGCGAGCAGTTCGCCGCATGGCGCGCCGTAACGCCCGCTTACATCCCGTTCATTCGCTGAGTACCGCTTACTTGAACTTTTTTACCGGCTCCGGTTGCTCGCTGCCTGCCTGGCCCGCGGCAATTTTGGCCACCGAGAAGTTTTCGCTCCACGATTGGCAGCCGGCCAGCCGCCGCATCATTGAGAGCTGGCCCACGTGCGTCAGCGCATCGGCCACCGGACCCTGAAAAAGCCGCTCCACTGTCGTATGCAGCGGAGCATCCGAGGCCAGGTATGCGTCAAACGCCGAGAGGTCGGCAAAGAAACGCTTCTGCTCGTCGGCCCACGCGAGCGGAGTGGATCTGAACCAGGTTTCATTCCCTTGAGCAATCGACAGCGCCCACTTGAACAGGTCGCCCATGTGCGCCAGAATCGTCTCCGGCCGTTTGCCCGTGCCCTCAAACACCGCAAAACTCTCGGGTGAGTCCTCAAGGGCGCGGGTTGCGCGGTAAGCAAGCGTTGCAACGGTGTGGCGAAGGAATTCGCGTTTCTCGTCCATGGCGAAAATATATCGCAACTCTACGCTGTGAGGCGAGAGCCGCCAGCGGCTACCGCTTGCCTTTCGGGTCGTACTGAAAGCAC
>JBEKCW010000109.1:0-13076 GCA_050014675.1 Occallatibacter sp.
GGGAACGGCGGCACTGCTTGCGCCGGGGGCGCTGCTCATTTTGCTTTATGCGTCGGCAACGGCCTTCAAGACAATCTTCAAGGGTCAGACGATCGCGGTTTTTGACACCGCGCAGACCACGATCGCATTCCTGCTGGCGGCCGTGGCTCTTATCGTATTGGGGCCCGCATCGAGCAAGGTGATTTTTGGCGTTATCTGCATTGCGCTGGCCGGCGCCTGCTACGCGGCTACGCTCACGCTGCTCAGCCGAAACGCGCCGCTGCGCAACATTGCGGTGTTTTCAACCTGGAGCGCCGTGTTGCTTTTGGCCGGCAGTTTTCTCAGCCTCCAGGAACCATGGACCGCTGCCTGGTTGTGCGTGGCTGCGCTGATTGCAGTGGTTGCCGGCGCGCGTTTGAAGTGGGTGATTCTGGTGTTTCACGGAACAGCATTTCTGTTTGCAGCGGCAATCGGCTCGGGGTTGGTTGAATACCTTGGCCACTCGCTGACAGGTGCGCCAATGGGCGCGCCACAATGGATGATTTTTCCGGCGACCGCAAGTGCGGCTCTTTGTTATTGGGCCGCCGGGCGGGACCGGTCAGATATTTGGGAACGGCAGGCGCTCAATTTATCGCTGGCAGCAATCGCGGTTGCCTCGTTGACTGCGCTGCTGGCGCAGGGGATCACAGGGGTGGTGGCGCTGGGGATGGTCCCGGCAGCCCATCATCTTGCATTCATCCGCACCCTGACGCTATGCGCCGTATCGCTGGCGCTGGTGTTTGGCGGAGCGCGCATCGGCCGCATCGAGCTCAGCCGCCTGGGTTATGCCGGTATAGCGCTGGTGGCCGTGAAGCTGATCGTCGAGGATCTGCGCCACGGCCACCTGGAGTACATTGCTGCCTCGATCTTCCTGTTTGCGCTTACCCTCATTGCTGCGCCGCGGCTGGCGCGCGTGAGCCAGAAAGCGCAAAGCGCAAACCGGGAAGTCCCGGCTGGATAATTGCTAGGCCGCGGATTCGAGCGGGTCACCTTACAGCCAATCAACGAATTGGTTCGATCGGGATGAAGTTTGGTCTTGGCGACGGCGGGGCCTCGCGCCATGCCCGGTCGCCGCCGTCGCGCAGCTTCATCTTGCTGATGTGTACGTCGTAATTCGTACTGGGCAACAGCGATTCCAAAATAAAGGTCTCAGTACCCTCGCCGTGCAGTTCGCTGTAGCGATATACGCCCATATCGCCCTCGCTGGTTTCGTGGCCGGTTGCCGCCGACTCCAGGAAGCGCTGAGCATCGGCGACGCCCGGCGCTTCATGGTCGCCGGTGTCAGTCACGCTTTCGGCCGCGTACGAACGCACCAGCTTGGTCCAGTAGCGCGAGAGCAGATCGGTATCGGCAAAAACATCGGCCCAGATGAGCTTGCCGTGCACCGCGACCACCACGCCCACGGCGTGTTCCGCGCGCAGCTTATCGAGCACCTCTGCTCGCACTTCATTGGCGGGCGCTGCCGCCTTATCCACCTCGGCCCTGATTGCGCCGTTGTTCATCGCCTGTGCGTAGCTGGTGGTGTTCAGGGTTCCGGCGACATCTGAGGGGTTAACCGTCACTGTCTCGGAGGCCGAGCCGACCGTCGTCGGCGGCCCTGGCGCTGCTGCAACCGCCATCTGCGAAATGGCGCCATGCACTGAGTTCCAGACCTGCTGCTGATCGTGCGTGGCCATCGCGTTTACGCGAACCGAGGGTTGCACCATGAACGATTCGGCCGAGGTTTTGTTTGACACGCCAAAGTTGTCTGAGTTTCCCGTCCAGCGGCCGGGCTCGATGCAGAAAACCGAGAGGTCGATGGGATCGGCATCGGGAAGAACGATGCGATCTTTTGCGATCACGCGATCCTGCTTTCCACCCGTCACAATTTCGCCAGCCAGCAGCAGGAGCGGCTTCTTTGAGTGATTCACAAGCACCAGCGTGTTGACCTGGTCGCCGCGATTCTGATTGCCAGAGGGTGGTGTATAGATTTGGGAGCCGTGCTGGCCGTTGGCGGGACGAGGCCGCACCAGTCCGCGAACGTTGCCGGCCTCAGTGACCTCGATCTCGCCGGATTTAAGGCCTTCGTCGAGGGTAATAAACGGAGTCTCAGCGGGGGATTCGCCGCTTACCCGAACCACGGGAAACAGAAGCAGATGGCCGCTTTCGATGGGGGCCAGAACGCGGAATGTGCCGGCTCCGTTGCTGGGGCCGCCGGCCGCTGCGGTAATTGACCCGTTGCCCGCAATTGCAGCCAGCACCGCAAACAGCACCGCGGCCAGCAGTAACCTGAGTGGATTTTTCATGATTTTGCTCCTCGATGCGCGATCTTGAGGCCGGTTCGAAATAAACCGGACGCTTAGGGAACGGAGCGGGAAAGAATTCTTGCACGGGTTTTAATTGGGAATTTTCGGGGTGGAATTCACTGCGGTCCGATTAACGAATCAAGGTTTGATTTGAAGCTAGAGAAATCCGCACAACCAGCCGAAGAGATCAATACGGCGGTCGTGCGTTGGCGCGGCGGTCGAATATTGGCCGATGGGGTGTTGGCAGCAGTCGTGGCGGAAATCTACTTCAACGCGAAACCGGAAGATCGGGCCGAAGGCAAAACTGCTCGGAGCCGGCCCGGTGCAGATAAGCCGGGCCCCGAAAAATCAGGCCTCGAAAGATCAGGCTCCGAGAAGCCGGGCAATATGCCCTGGGCGTATCTGCGTCTGCCGCCATTTCCGCAGGTTGCGGTTCGGGTTATGCAGCTGGTGATGAATGAGAACGTACAACTGCACGAGCTTTGCGACATGGTCAGCTCTGACGCGGCGTTTGCCAGCGAGGTGCTGACGGTGGCTAACTCAGCGCTGTACGCTCCCCGTTACCCGGCCAGCAGCATTCTTCAGGCAATAGCGGTGCTGGGCGCCGACACGCTCCAGGGCATGTGCGTGACGGTGGGAGTGCGCGCCTACCTGGGCAAGACCATGAGCCAACCTGCCATGCGGGCGCTCTGGCGGCATAGCCTGGCATGCGGAATGATTGCGCAAAAACTGGCAGCCGGCGGGCTGGTGGATGAATACACGGCCTATACCGCCGGAATCCTGCACGACATAGGCCGGATTGCACTCACTGTGATCCAGCCCAAAGATTATGCTGCTCTGCTTGGGTCGCATCACGGCTCGGCGGAGAGCATATTGGAGTGCGAGCGCGGGCTGTTTGGGTGGGACCACTGCGAGGCCGGGCTCAGGCTCGTTTCCGGATGGAAGCTGCCCCAGGAGTTTGGAGAAGTGGTGATGGACCATCATACTCAGCGGCGGACCGACGGGGCATGGGGCTTGTCAGAGCTGGTGAAGATGAGTTGCGCAATCTCAGATGCGGCCGGATATGCGGCGTTCGCCGGATGCGATGCCGCGGCCTATAGCGAATTGCTCGAAAGGCTTCCTGCCCGGGAGCGGCGGATTTTCTATCCCGAGGCCGGCCAGTTGACGCGCGATATAGCAGCTGGCATCAGCGCAATTGAGACGGTGTGACCGGGCGCGCGCCGGGCTGGCTTTGGTGAGAATTCGATCTGCGTAAAACTCGGCAAATTTGAAGTGATAAGATACGGTTGCTCAGAAAGAAAGCATCCGGCGCGCCTTGAATCGGGTATCTCTGAGCGCAGGCGAGAAAGCGTTTACTCTCTAGATATTCGAGGTTTGCGATCATGAAACTCCATCTGCCGTTCTTCTTGTTGCTATCTACCGCGGCGCTGACCGCCAGTGTTTTGCCAGCGCAAAATGCGCCGGCCAACCTCACGATCCACGCAGACCGACCGGTCGAAAAAGTGAGCCCGACGCTGTATGGGCTCATGACCGAAGAGATCAACCACTCCTACGAGGGCGGCCTGTATTCCGAATTGATCAGGAACGGCACCTTCCGGAGTACATGGTCGGGAATCGGGGACTGGTACCTGGTTGAGCGCGGCAGCGCAAAGGCCGCAATGATGGAGGACCGCACAACCGGACCCAGCGCGGCACTGCCTTACAGCGCACATCTTGAAGTGGACAGCGCCAGCGCCAAGAGTCCTGCTGGACTGCTGAATGACGGATTCTGGGGCATGGCCGTGAGGCCGACTACAACCTATCACGGGGCATTTTACGCAAAGGCCGACTCCGCCGCGATAGGCCCGGTGACCGTGAGCCTGGTTGCCAACCAGAGTGGAATGGTTCTGGCCTCGGCACAGATTCGAGATGTGGGGACGGCCTGGGCGGAACACAAATTCACGCTCAAGACCGGCGCGATTGAGGCGGTGACGGCGGCAAATCATTTTGTCATCACGGTCGCCCATGCCGGCTCGTTGTGGCTGAACCTTGTCACGCTGTTTCCGCCCAGCTATCACAATCGAGACAACGGAACGAGACCCACCGGAACGCGGATCGACTTGATGGAAAAGCTGGCCGCCATGCATCCGGCATTTTTGCGCTTCCCGGGTGGCAACTATCTTGAGGGCGATCACATTGCCGACTGGTACGACTGGAAGAAGACCGTTGGCCCGCTGGTGGACCGGCCCGGCCACCCCAGCCCCTGGGAGTATTGGTCGACCGATGGCTTCGGGCTGCTTGAATTTCTGGAGTGGTGCGAGGACCTGCACATGCAGCCGGTGCTCGCCGTCTATGCGGGCTATTCGCTGAAAGGCGATCACGTGACGCCAGGCCCGGATCTTGAGCCGTATGTGCAAAGCGCGCTCGATGAAATTGAATATGCGACTGGCGGCGCGGATACGAAATGGGGAGCGCAGCGTGTGGCCGACGGGCACGCTGAGCCGTTTCATATTACCTACCTGGAGATCGGCAACGAGGACTGGTTTGACAAGTCGGAGAGCTACGATGCGCGCTTTGCGCAGTTCGCCAGGGCGATCCGCGCCAAGTATCCCGAACTGCAACTGATTGCCACTGCGCCGGTGAAGACAGAGAAGCCCGATGTGCTTGACGAGCACTTCTATTTGAGATCCACGCAGTTTTTCAACGATGTGGGGCATTACGACAAAACCGATCGCAACGGACCGAAAATATTTGTAGGCGAGTGGGCCACACTTGAGGGCGCTCCCACTCCCACCCTGGGCGCTGCGCTCGGCGATGCCGCGTGGATGACCGGCATGGAGCGCAACAGCGACATCATAGTGATGGCTTCGTATGCGCCGCTGCTGATGAATGTAAATCCGGGCGCGTCGCAGTGGACTCCCGACCTGATTGGCTACGACGCGCTCAACAGCTACGGCTCGCCCAGCTACTATGCGCAGGTAATGTTCAGCGCGAAGCTCGGCGATATCAGGCCGGCATCGGAAGTGGATGGCGGAGGACCGCGGTTTTTCTATTCGGTAACTGAAGACTCCCAAAAGAAGCGGCTCTACATCAAGCTGGTGAATGCATCCTCAGACGCCCAGCCTGTGAAGATCGGTTTCCCCGGCGTATCGCCTGGTCCCGTGGGCCGAGTCACGGTGCTCGGCGGCAAAGACACCCAGGCAACCAACACCATCGATCATCCGGCGAATATCGTTCCCGTTGAAAAGACGCTGGCGATCAATGGCGGTACGCTGAGCTACGATGCGCCGGCTTATTCGGTACAGGTTCTGGATGTGCCGCTGAAGAAGTGAAGTGGGCGCGCGAACCTGGCCGCGGCTTTGAAAGCTCGGCCCGGGGCAGCAGGTAAACTGTTCTCCAGGCCGCGCCGGCTTGAGGAGGGTTTTCTACTGCTGATCTGGACGACATTTGTGCTGGCGTTCAGCGCGCTGCTGCCGATGATCAACCCGCTGGGATCGGCGCTGAACCTGCTTGGGATCGTCGGCGATATTCCTCCTGCCACATTTAAGATGCTGGCCCGCAGAATTGCCATCAACAACATTATCTTCCTCACCGTGATTGAAGTGACCGGGTCGGCGATCCTTCGTTTCTTCGGCGTCTCGATTCCAGTTGTTGAAGTGTCGGGCGGCATCGTGATTGCGGCGATCGGCTGGTCGGTGTTGAATGCCGATGCGACGCACACCGAAGTTCAGTTCAAGAACAACGACATTACTGCCAAGACTGACGCCGGACAAAAACTTGAACAGCTCATGTTCTATCCGCTCACCTTTCCCATTACCTCAGGTCCAGGAACGCTGGTGGTGATGTTGACGCTGAGCGCGCATGTGTCAAACCCGAACGTCACGCGGAATTTGCTCGGGCATCTTGGCATATTTATCGCCACGGTTGTTCTCAGCCTGATGGTGTATCTGTGCTACGCGTACGCTCCCAAGCTGACTTCGGCGGTTGCCCCTTCAACAGTGCGCGGAATTCTGCGAGTGGTTGCGTTCATCCTGCTGACGATCGGCGTGCAGATTGCGTGGAATGGGCTCTCAGTGCTGCTGAGAAGCGTGGTCGGCAAGGGCTAGTAGAGCCGGTCCGTGAACGTTTTTCATTCCCCGCTCAAGCGAAGCTTAAACGGCGCACCTTTTTTGGCTTGGTTTGCGTCACTGCAATGGGGCGCGCGCGGCTTGTTAGAATCCTCTGTCGGCGTCGAAGACATTTATGCGAGGCCGAAACTGGGGATGCGATGACCGCCATTATTAATTCCAATCAAAATGAGTTGAACCGGCGCGAGTTTTTGCGTCTTGCTATGGCGGCTTCGGCCGTGCTGGCTGCCTCAGGCCGAGCGCACGCCGCAGGCGAAGTTGCACCTGCCTCGCTGGCTCATGCTGCGTTGCATCCGTTGCCGCCGGGGGCTGTTGAGCCCGAAGGCTGGTTGCGCGGCTGGATGCAGAAACAGGCTGCCGAACTGGGATCGCAGATTCCCAATGTCTCATGGCCGTTCACCGCCCCGTACTGGTCAGGCGAAGAAAATGTGGACGGTGTGCCGCCCGGAACCGGCGACGCATGGTGGCCGTGGGAGCAAAAGGCCTACTGGCTCGACGGCGCCACGCGGCTTTCGATCGTGCTGAAGGACGAGCAGCTGATGACCCTGGCACGCCAATCGCTCGACTACACGCTGAGTCATGCGCGCGACGACGGCTACCTTGGCCCGGAGAACTTCCGCAATCCCCAAGGCGACTTCCACCGCTGGCCGCAGAATGTGCTCTTCCGCGGCATGGCCGCACTGGCCGACGCGCGCTCCATTCCGGGCTCGCCGGAGTCGGCCGATATTGCCGAAGCATTGCGGCAGCATTTCCTGGGAGACACCGCCGACTACGGCTCGCCGACGCGCAACGTCACCAACATTGAAGGCATGGTGTGGTGCTACGGCAAGACCGGCGACCCGCGCCTGCTGGCGAAGGCTGAAGAAGCGTGGAAGAGTTACCAGAAGAATGTAGCCAGCGATGCCGGCCATGGCGACCTGGGCGCGTTGCGCGTGTTCGCCGCCACGCCCATCAACTCCCACGGCTGCACATACGCCGAGACCATGAAGCTGCCGGCGATTCTTTATCTCGCCACCGGCAAGCCCGAGTACCTTGAGTTTGCGCAGGCAGCTGAGCGCCGCATCTTTGACCACCACATGCTGGTTGACGGAATTCCATCGACCACCGAGTGGTATCGCACTGTCACATCGCTCGATGCGCATGAGACCTGCGACATAAGCGATCACACGTGGTCGTGGGGTTACATGCTGATGGCCACCGGCGATTCGGTCTGGGCCGATCGCGTTGAGCGTGCGGCCTACAACGCCGCGCCCGGCGCAATCAAAAATGACTGGAAGGCGCTGCAGTACTTCAGTTGCCCCAACCAGTTTTTGGCCACGCTGAATTCAGACCACACCATGATGTCGACCGGCGGCCGCATGATGGCTTACCAGCCCAATCCCGGCCAGCGCACTGCCTGCTGCGGAGCCAACGTGCACCGCATGCTGCCCAACTTTGCCATCCGCATGTGGATGAGGACCAATGACAACGGGCTTGCCGCAGTCCTTTACGGACCTTCGCGCGTGCACGCCACGGTTGGCGCCGAAAATCAACCGATCTCGATTGTGCAGAGCACACACTATCCATTCGACGAAGAGATTCGCCTGAGTATTGAGACGGATAAGCCCGTGGCATTTCCGCTGTTGCTGCGCGCTCCCGGCTGGTGCGCCGCGCCGCGCGTGACGGTCAATGGAGCTGAAGTGAAAGTCGCGCGCAATGCCGAAGGATTCCTGCGTATCGAGCGCACCTTCAAGCCCGGCGACAAAATTACGCTTACTTTTCCCATGCATGCCCGCGTGACCGACTGGCCGCAGGAAGGCGTGGCAGTGGAACATGGACCGCTGGTTTATACGCTCCCCATCCAGGCGAACTGGACCACAAAAGTGGAGGAGAAATACACCACGGCCGACTTTCCAAGCTGGGAGGCGAGACCCGCGAGCCAGTGGAATTATGGCCTCGATCTTGACCCGGTCAAGCCCGAGGGCGGCGTGGAGTTCCATCGCAAGCCGCTCGCAGACGACGAAGCTCTCGATCCCTGGGTCGATCCGCCAACATCCATCACTGTTCCCGCGCGGTTGATCGCGGATTGGGATCTGCAAGCGAACCCCGATGACGCCAGCCAGAAATTCACGCCACCGCTGCCCGATGTCTCGGAGCGGAAGCCGGCGGGTCCGGCGACGCGCATCACGCTGGTTCCCTACGGGGCAACGGAGTTGCGGCTGACGATCTTCCCAACGCTGCGGAGTTGAAGGGAAAAGATCATGGTGTGGGTTCGTGCTATCCCAGATCCGAAAATCCGGACCTGGGGCACCCACTGTCCGTGCATAGCCCAGTGCCTTTAGAGCAGCGGCGGCCCTTTCGCCTGCATCGGTGGAACGCTATGCTGTACCATCGGTTACGTGAATTGAACGGTTGTTGAGAGGGGCTGTCGAAAGCCCTTCCTCCAAGGGTCCGCTGCGCTGAATCTATAGGCTATGAACGGTGATCCGCATCTTCGCTGGAATCCACTCCGGACGGCGCCAAATATAATTACGCTTGCGCGTATCTGCCTGATGCCATTCCTGGTGGCGGCGATTCTGCAGGGCGAGTTCCTGGTCAGCTTTGTACTCTTCGTAGCCGCCGGGGTCTCCGACGCGCTGGATGGTTTGCTGGCGCGCGCGCTCAAACAGCGTTCCATGCTGGGTGAGTATCTTGACCCCGTGGCCGACAAGCTCCTGTTAAGCACCCTGTTTCTCGTGCTTACTCATTTGAAATCATCCTCCGGCGAGAGGTTGATCCCCGTCACGGTAACGGTGATGGTGTTTGGCCGGGATATGGGGATTCTGATCGTGGCGGCGATTCTCTATGCTGCGGTAGGCCGGCGGGAATTCCACCCAAGCTTACTTGGCAAAGCAAATACGCTGGTCCAGATTGCGGCAGTTGCCCTGGTGCTGCTCCGCCAGCTGACGGCCGCCGAGTGGGTGGTGATTTTCAGGCAGGTGGCGCTGGATTTAACCATGCTGCTGACCGTGGCGTCGGGCTTTCACTACGCCTGGGTGGCATCAAGGCGCACCTCGCCGCCGGCAGCCAACGGCGCCGCAACCCGCTAAACGTAAAGGGGTTACGTATCGTCTGAGAGCTGTTCGGTGTCGGCGGAGTCTTCGATTTCCATGTCACGAAACTCTTCGGAATCAAAGACTTCGCCACAATCCAGGCACTCGACGAATTCGGTGTCTTCGTGGCGGGATACGATTCGAACCCTGGGGTGTTTGCAGGCGGTGGCCATCGTTCTTTATTCGAGTTGAAATAGCCTTCTTTGGCGGGATTGTAGCCCGTTTTTCCTCAATTGCGAAAGCTTATTTTGTTGAATCTTCAGTCTGAAGCCAGGTTTGCCTGGCCAATAGCACGATTTGACGCCTAGATAGTTGAATCTCGGACAGAAACGGTCGTATACTTAAAACGGACCGATCCAGTCGGATATTACATGCTGAAACTCACAAAAAAGGCGGACTACGGGCTGATGGCTCTGAAGTATCTGGCAGAGCATCCTGAGAAGCCTGCGTTGAGCGCCAAGGACGTGGCGGACGCATATGGAATTCCGGCGCAGCTATTGGCCAAGATTCTGCAGAAACTTACCAAGACCGGGCTGTTGCGGTCGCATGCGGGAATGAATGGTGGCTACGCGCTGGCGCGGGATGCAAGGCAGATTTCGGCCTACGAGGTGATTCACGCCATCGATGGCCCATTTTTTATTACGTCGTGCACCAAGGGAGCAAAAGGGTGCGACCTGACCCCCAGCTGCACCATCAAAGAGCCGTTGGCGCGCGTAAACGACACCATTGCCGGAGTCCTGAAGAGCATCAGCATCCAGGATCTGGCCGAACACATACAGCCGGCCGCAAAACATCACGAAGCGCATGGGCTGGTGGAATTGACGATATAGAAGCGGAATTAGCACCGCAGAGATTTTGGGAGAAACAGATGAGCACAGTTGTCAGCCGAGTAGAGGTTCCAGCGGGTGTGAGCCTGCCGATATACATGGACAATCACGCCACCAGCCCGCTCGATCCCCGGGTGCTGGAAGCGATGATGCCGTATTTCACCAGCAAGTTTGGCAACGCGGCCAGCCGCAACCACTCGTTTGGCTGGGAAGCCGAACAAGCCGTCGAGACGGCGCGCGAGCAGATTGCCAAGCTCATTGGCGCTACCGCCAAGGAGATCATTTTTACCTCGGGCGCGACCGAGAGCGACAACCTGGCCATCAAGGGCATCGCGGAGATGTACCGCGAGCGCGGCAACCACATCATCACCCAGGTGACCGAGCACAAGGCGATTCTGGATACGTGCAAGCGGCTTGAGAAGCACGGTTACCGCGTCACCTATCTGCCGGTGAAGGCCGATGGGCTGATCGATCTCGAAGATCTGAAGCGCGCGATCGACGAGAAGACGATTCTTGTCACCATTATGGCCGCGAATAACGAGATTGGCGTGTTGCAGCCCATTCGCGAGATTGGCAAGCTGTGCCACGAGAAGGGTGTAATCTTCCACACCGATGCGGTGCAGATTATCGGCAAGGTTCCGTTCAACGTGATCGCCGACAACGTGGATGTAGCTTCAATTTCGGGCCACAAGGTTTACGGGCCGAAGGGCGTGGGCGCGCTGTATGTGCGGCGTCGCAACCCGCGCGTGCAAATCGCAGCGCAAATCGACGGCGGCGGCCACGAGCGCGGCATGCGTTCAGGCACGCTCAATGTCCCCGGCATTGTTGGACTCGGCAAAGCCTGCGAGATTGCGCGCGAAGAGATGGATTCAGAAGCGGCATACCTGCGCGGGCTGCGCGACCGGTTGAGGGCCAAGCTCGAGTCGGAACTGGACTACGTTCAGGTGAACGGATCGTGGGAGCACCGGCTGCCCGGCAACCTGAACATGAGCTTTGTGTATGTTGAGGGCGAGAGCCTGCTGATGGGCATTAACGACGTGGCCGTTTCAAGCGGCTCGGCGTGCACCTCAGCCACACTCGAACCCAGCTATGTGCTGAAGGCATTGGGGCTGGGTGACGATGTGGCTCATAGCAGCATTCGATTTGGGCTGGGGCGTTTCAATACCCAGGCGGAAGTGGATTACGTAGCGGCAAAGGTGATTGATATTGTGAAGAAGCTGCGCGAGCTTTCGCCGCTGTACGAGATGGTGAAAGAGGGCATCGACCTGACCAAGATTCAGTGGGCGGCGCACTAAAAGCAGTTGCGGCAGTACCGGAGACTCCGATGTTTGAGAGCGTCGAAAGTAAGTGGCGAGAAGACGGGCAACGACGCAAGAAGTCGACCGTCACTCGTGCATGGATTGGCGTAACGCTTGCCTGGATTGTGTGCTTGATCATGTTATTGGAAAAGCATTGGCGCTAGGAGCGGGCTTTGTAACAAGGCACGATTTGTAGCCTGCCCTGAGCGAAGCCGAAGGGTGCCGTAAGAGGTTCAATTTGCAAAGGGGGCTTTAGCCCCTACAACACTAAGCGGTCTTGGAACGGAATTCATTGCGAAGCATCGAACAAATGTACAGCAAGAAAACTGATCACTGACCACTGATCACTAATCACAGTTTTTACGCGGCTTCCCCCGCGAGAGAAGGACGGAACCAATGGCATACAGCGACAGGGTAATTGACCACTACAACAATCCGCGCAACGTGGGCACGCTCGACAAGAGTTCGACCGAAGTGGGCACGGGCCTGGTGGGCGCGCCGGAATGCGGCGACGTGATGCGCCTGCAGATCCGCGTGAACCCCGAGACGCAGGTGATTGAGGAAGCCAAGTTCAAGACGTTTGGCTGCGGTTCGGCGATTGCGAGCTCCTCGCTGGCCACCGAATGGATCAAGGGCCGCACGGTGAACGATGCGCTTGAGATCAAGAACACCGACATCGTGAAGGAGCTTTCGCTCCCTCCGGTCAAGATTCACTGCTCGGTGCTGGCTGAAGACGCCATCCGTGCAGCCATCGGCGACTGGAAGAAAAAGAACGGCGTAGCTGAGACCGCTGAAGCGACCGCGGCCCAGGCCGCTCAGTAAGCATGAAATTGGGGCGCGCGAATATTGGGTGCCCATGGTCCCTCGCATTTGGGGATCTGGGAAAGCACGAAATGTCAGCGCGCCGTAGGTGCAACGGAAGTTAGCCCCGCGCTTTAGCGTGGGGCGGCAGCCGATTGATGATTTAGCCCCGTAGGGGCGATGCAGTTCTGGAAGGGGTACGACTTTAGTCGTGCCAAACATGGGCGCTCAAAAAAGGCCGGGGCTTTAGCCCCCGCTCGCGCCCGAACGAAAGAACCAACATGGCAAACTTCGTAACTATCGGATCGAACACGGAACAACAGGCGCCGCCGCCGCCGTCGTCCGCGCCTAAGGCGCCGGCGCAGGGCTTGCAGGTGACCGACCGCGCGGTCAAGCGCATTCGCGCGGCCATGGCGAAAGAAGGCATTTCGCCAACCGAAGGCGGACTGCGCCTGGGCGTCATGGGCGGCGGATGCTCGGGGCTCTCGTACTCCATCAAGTTCGACACGCAGCCGCGCGAGCGCGACCGCGTCTACGAGTTCGACGGAGTTCGCGTCTTCGTCGATCCCAAGTCGTTCCTCTATCTGCACGGCATGACGCTGGACTACGAGGAGAGCCTGATGCGGCAGGGGTTTAACTTCATCAATCCGAACTCTTCGCGCTCCTGCGG
>JBEKCW010000110.1:0-12680 GCA_050014675.1 Occallatibacter sp.
GAGTCCGCGCACTGCGTAACCACCCGCGGAATCGGCGCTGGTTTCGGCAATCTTTCCGCCCTTGGCCGTCGTCACAGTAATCTGCGCACCGGGGATCAACGCGCCGGTCTGGTCCGCAATGTGCCCGTGCAGTGTGCCGGTTGCGGCAGGCACGGCGCTCGCGGCGGCCTGCGAACCAACTGACGGTCCAGCAGCCTGAGCCCGCGCCATCACTCCAACCATGGCAAGCCCTAACCCAAGAACAACATGAATAAAGCAACGAACATGAACGTGCACAATTCCTCTTTCTCTTTCTGGCCGAACTATGATGGGCTCTGTTTCGTGATCGCCTCTATTGAGCCCCTTCGGGCGCACCCGATCCCATGCTCCAGTTCGACAGCAAATCCTGGCTCGCCGGCGCTTCAAGCAGCGGCTCTACGCCCGCAAGCACTGTGATGGCGGTTACGTCCGATCCTCCCTGCGTCGAAACCAGCATGACCGCCTCGCCCTTTTGAAGGTCGCTGAGCTGAATCGTGGGTGCTCGGCTAAGCGCTTGCGAAAGGTCGCCTGTTCCGCCGCCGCCTGCGGCACCCCCTGGGCCCCGTTGACCACCCTGCCAGCCGCCGTTGCCGCCTCCAGTCGTACTTCCACCAGCGGCGCTCGGCGGCCTTCCAGCGCCGCCCCCGTATCCGCTTGGAGATTGGCCCTTGAGCCTCATCGAAATAAACTGCGCCATACGGTCCGGCAGCCGGCGCATCTGTGTCTCCGCACCCATGTGGATAGTTACCTGCTTCTTCGTCACCAGGTCCTTCACCACCAGCGTCGAGTTCGCCGCATCCACCGAAGTGACCGTCCCTGAAATATTGCGGAACCCTCCCGAAACTATCTCGTCGGCAGTAAGAGTGTCGCCCGTCTTCGGGCCCCTTGCGCGCAACTGATCGCCAGCCTGAATCGCCGTAATGGGCGCGTTGACCGCTTCATCGAAGCGCACCGAGCCTGGAGCGTAGCGTTTCAGAGAAGTCGCCGCAGTGGTTTTTACCGTCACCGTCTGCGCGGTTGGTCCACCGCCAGTCGAAACCACAATCACGCCCGATGAAGCATCGACGCTCTTGACCAGGCCGCCCACACCTCGTTGCCACGCTTCAGCTTCCTGTTGCTGCTTCTTCTGCACGTCAGCCGCCTTGATGGCCACAACGCGCAGCGCCGCGGGCACCGCCGACGTTGAGCTGGGGTCGATGTTCACCAGTACTCGGTCGCCCACGGCAAGATCGGTGTACTGCATATCCACCGCCGAGCTCAGGTTGGTTTGACCCGGCTCAATGCGCTTGAGGATTGCATTCGCCGGCACCTGAACCTGCTTCGAATCTCCCTGCGTGGTTTTAACGGTCAGCGTGTCGCCGTTGATTGACGTAATGGCGCCCAGAAATTTGGCTGATGCCGCCTGCTGTGCACCCGCAAGAGGCGCGATCAGAAGCGCCGCCAATGCTAACATTCCGGAGATCTTCGTAACTCTTTGTTGCGTGCTTTTCATAAGCCGTTCCACGCAGGATGTTCTCTGCTGAAAATGAGATCGGGGCAATGTGGTTGTCCTTTCCAGTAGACGGAAGAAACCGGGAAAAAGTTGAAAGGCGGATGCTGCAATTGCAACCGAGTCCAAGTAACTGACTCAAGGGAAGTTGCGTGAGGCTCCAGCGCTCGCGGGCGGCGCGGTTCCGCCTACCAAACCGCGGCCACGGCTCCGGTCTCCCTCAAAGCCCCCGTGCCTCACCCTTGGCGCGTCTTTGCTTTTGCGCCAAGGGTGGGATAGCACGAACGACGGCATGCAACCACGCGAAGCCAGCCCGTTCACACATACGTGACCTGCCCGAGAATCACCACCTTCGACGCGCCGGTCGCAGCCGGCACATTGCCCGGCAACCGATGCCAGGTCTGCCACGCGAGCAGCGCGAAGGCCGCGGCCTCCTTGGCTTCAGCAGGCAGGCCGAATTCCTCAGGCGTGCGCATCGAACATCCCAGCGGCTCCAGTCGCGCCGTCAGCATTCTCATCAGAATTCGATTGCGCGCACCGCCGCCAGACACGACGAAGTCCATTGGCTTACCTCCCATGAGCGGCTTTGCGAATCGCTCATAACTGCGCGCAATGCTCTCCGCAGTCACCGCGGTCGCAGTGGCCAGTGCATCTTCTCCGCGCTTACTTATCCCACGGCATTTCTTTAAAAACTCAGCGGCGTAAGCCTTGCCAAACTGCTCCCGGCCGGCGGTGCGTGGAGGCGTGAGCATTAAATACCGATGACGAAGCTCCACTATCAGCACCGGCTCAAGCACTGAGCCGCGCGCCGCAATCGCGCCGTTGCGGTCGAATCGTTGATCGAACAGCTCCTGCGCCAGCCAGTCGATCACCATGTTGCCGGGGCCGGTGTCGAAGGCGATGAGCTTTTCCGGTCCCTCGCCGGCAGGAATTGCGGTGAGGTTGGCAATGCCACCGATATTCTGTAAAACGCGCCCGCGTTTGCTGTCAGCAAAAAAAACATAGTCCAGCAGCGGAACAAGCGGAGCGCCCCCGCCCCCGGCAAGCATATCCCCCGGACGGAAATTTGAAACGACCGGTACGCCGATGCGTTGTGCAATCGCCTGCGTTTCGCCCAGTTGCCACGTACACGCGAATCGCCGCCCCGCGTAGTTTTCGGCTCGGCCCTGGTGATAAAGCGTCTGCCCATGACATCCAACCAGATCCAGCTTGATTTTCGACCGCCGCACAGTCTCTTCAACCGCTTCAGCATAAGCAATGCCCAGCCGCCAGTTGAGCCGCGCGAGCTCTGCCGTAGAGATCGATTCGGCATTCATAGCATCCAGCACCGCGCGCCGCAACGCGTGAGGATAAGGAAACGCTTCATGCGCCAATAACTTCAAAGAAATACGATTCGGATGAATTAAAACTGATGGGTGCCCCACCCTCGCCGCGTCTTTGTCTTTGCGGCTAGGGTGGGTTTGCACAACCCTCACCACCGCCACATCGATGCCATCGGCCGACGTTCCGCTCATGATCCCCGCAACCGTCATTGCGCGTGTCGTCATAAGGTCTCCGCCGGCGCAGCAGCTCTTGGATTGATTGCGTCGGCCTCACTCGCCGAAATCACATCGCGGAACCGCGCAATGCGCCCGCGCAACTGTTCAAGCTGCTTCAAAGTAAGGGTGCCCGAAGCTTTCGTGGTGTAAAGTTTTCTGCGTTTGCGTTCTACTTCAGCCGCTTGCGCCAGCAACAGTTTTCGAAACGCCGCCGACCGCTCGGCCTCACTGAGCAGCGCCTCATAACTGCGCAGAATCAGTTCTTCGCTGTGGCAAATTTCCAGCAGATCGCTGCCTGCAACCACCGCCGCAATCGCCGCCTCATCGACCGGCAAAAACTTCAAAATGCCGCCCATCTCCAGATCGTCCGAAAGGATAATTCCGCGATAGCCAATCTTCTTGCGCAAAACAGTGGTGATCCAGAAGGCCGACGCGCTGGCCGGCCGCACCTTGCCAGGAGTAGCAGGATAGGCCGCGTGGTTCATCATGATCATCGGCATTTCGCGGTGCAACTCGCGATAAGGAACAAGGTCTTCGTTCCAGATCTGCTTCCAGGTACGTTCAATCTCCGGCATCACAAAATGCGTGTCGCCAGACGCGCCGCCCAGGCCAGGAAAATGCTTGCCGCAGCCTGTGACTCCATTCGCCTGAAGGCCAGCGAGAAACTCGCGCGCGTACGCCGTCACCTCCGCCGCATCGGCACCCGCCGGCCGCGACCCCAGCACTTCAGCCGCCTCAGGCAGCGCCAAATCCACCACCGGCGCAAGCGTTGTGTTAAATCCAAATGCGCTGGTTGCGCGGGCAATCAGCTCGCCGTGCTCGCGCGCCAGCTGCGGCTTGCGCAGTTTTCGCATCGCCGCGCCAACCGCCTGGGCTGACGGCAGCGGAGCCAATGCATCGCGCACCCGGTTCACCGTGCCACCCTCGATATCGACGCAGCGCACCGCATAAGGGGCGCACGAGCTCGTAACTTCATCAAGCAGCGCCCGTGTCTGCACAATGTCTTTGATGTTGCGCTTGAAGAGAATCACGCCGCCGGGCCGCACCAGCTTGAGCCACGCGCGTTCCACTCCCGTGAGCTCCGTCCCTCCCAGCCCCACCACCAGCAAACTCCCCGCCGCTTTCCGCAACGTCGTCATTTGACCCCTGACCCCTGATCCCTGATCCCTGTACTTTTCAACTCTTGCTGCAACTCCTCAAGCAAATTCAGCGCCTGCAACGGCGTAAGCGAATTCACATCGGTCGCTTCAATCCGATCCACAATCCGCTGCGAGAGCGGAGTAAAAATGGTGAGTTGCATCGGATCGGGAGCCGTCTCCACTTGAACGCTCTGCCGTTCCTGCTTTTCGTGCTGCCGCAGCACATGCCGCGCCCGCTCAATCACAGCAGCAGGCAGCCCGGCCAGTTTCGCCACTTCGATGCCATAACTCTTGCTTGCCGCGCCAGCCTCTATGTTGTGCAGAAACACGATTCCGCTCGCGCCTTCTTTCACCCCTACGCGCAGATTGCGCACGCGCGGCAGCTTCTCAGCCAGCATGGTCAGCTCGTGATAGTGCGTGGCAAACAACGTGCGCGCGCCGGTCTCGGCATGTAGAAATTCAACCGTAGCCCACGCCAGGCTGAGCCCGTCGAAGGTCGCCGTGCCGCGGCCCATCTCATCAAGCAAAATCAGCGACCTCCGCGTGGCCGTATTCAGAATCGTCGCCGTCTCGGTCATCTCAACCATGAAGGTCGATCGCCCGCGGGCCACATTGTCGCTGGCGCCGATGCGCGTGTAAATGCGGTCAACCAGCCCGAATCGCAAACTGTCGGCAGGCACAAAACTGCCCATCTGCGCCATCAGCACCAGCATGGCCGCCGTGCGCAGATACGTGCTCTTGCCGCCCATGTTCGGCCCCGTAATCAGCAATAGGTTCGGTGCTCCCGCGCTTTCACTCTTTCGAGCAGATTCTTCGCCGGCCACCAGATACAGATCATTGGGAATAAACCGTCCATCGCGCGTCTCTTCCATCCACTGCTCAATGACCGGATGCCGCGCTGCAACAGCCTCAAGCACGGGCTCATCATCCAGCTTTGGCCGCGTGTAACGCCGTCCAGCCGCCAGGTGCGCAAAGCAGGCCAGAAGGTCGGCTTCTGCCACAGCCGTCGAGCTTCGCCGGATTCTTCCCGCCGCCTCCAACACACTCGTCCGCAGCGCCGCAAAAATCCGCTTCTCGATCTCGATGCATCGATCGTGCGCCGTCAGAATCTTGCGCTCGTACTCCTTCAGCTCCGGAGTGGTGAATCGCTCCGCATTCACCAGCGTTTGTTTGCGCTCGTAATCCACCGGCGCCATTGCAAGGTTCGATTTGGTGATCTCAATGTAGTAACCAAACACCGAGTTGTAGCGCACCTTCAGCGATCCGATGCCCGTTCTGTGCCGCTCGCGATCTTCGATGGCCGCAATAGCCTGCCGCCCAGTCGTTGAAATTGACCTCAGTTCGTCAAGCTCCGCATCCACACCCGTCGCAACAGCTCCGCCGTCGGCGAGAGTCAGCGGAGGCTCGCTCACAATGGTCTGCGCAATCCGCGCCGTCACGTCTTCAAGCGTGTCGAGACGCGCCGCAATCTGCCGCCACGCGGACGCAATCATCGCGCCGAGTGCAACCTTCAGTCCGGGCAATTTGGCCACGCTCGCGCCCAGCGCACGCACATCGCGCGGCCCGGCAGAGTCAAGGCTGATGCGCGCCAGCAGCCGCTCCAGATCGAGAATCCCCGCAAAGGCGCGCCGAATCTCTTCTCGCTTCACCAGGTCCCGGTGCGCCTCCGCCACCGCTTCGTAACGCAACTCAATTGCCGCCGCGTCATTCAGCGGCCGCAGAATACTGGCGCGCAGCATTCGCTTGCCCATCGGCGTCAGGCATTCATCCATGGTGCGAAACAGCGTGACACGCTCGTCCTGCCCCTGAAAAAGCGGCTCGACCAGTTCAAGATTTCTCACCGTCACCTGGTCAAGCTCAAGCGAGGTCGAGTGCTCTTCAAAGCGCAGCGAATCGATGTGCAGCGCCTCGTTCTTCTGCGTGGTTCGCACATAGTGCAGCACCGCGCCGGCGGCAATGGCCGCTGCCTCGTGCCCGTTCAGCCCGAAGCCTTCGAGCGTGCGCACATTCAGTTGCCGTTCGACCAGCGGAATCGCAAAGCCCGGAGTCCACACCCAGTCTTCGACCCTGGTCCGCGCAGCAATCCGCTCAAGCTGCGGCGCAGGTTCAGCACTCGCCTCAAGCAGCACCTCGCGCGCTCCAGCCACAAGAATCGTCTCAATCGCCTCCTGCCGCGCCGCCGCCCCGCGAAACTCCGCCGTCCGAAACTCCCCAGTAGAAACATCCAGCAGCGCCACACCGCAGACCACCTCAGCCGGGTGCCCACGTTTCACGGCTGTCATCCTGAGCGGAGCTTGACCGGCATTTCGGTCGAGCGTAGTCGAAGGACCTGCATTCGTTCCTCCGTTTGCCCCAGAATTTCCCCCCATCTCGTACATCGCCGCCAGAAAATTGTTCCGCTCCGGGCTCGCAGTCGCATCAAGCGCCGTTCCCGGCGAAAGCACCCGCGTCACCTCGCGCCGCACAATCTTCTTGGTGAGCTTCGGGTCCTCCATCTGGTCGCAGAGTGCGATCCGGTAGCCCTTTCTCAGCAGCCGCGACAAATATCCCTCGACCGCGTGATACGGCACCCCGCACATGGGAATGCTGCGCTCTCGATCGCGCGCTGTCAGCGTCAGTTCAAGCTCGCGGCTGGCAACCGCCGCATCGTCGTAAAACAGCTCGTAAAAATCCCCCATCCTGAAAAACAGCAGCGCGTCGGGATTCTGCCGCTTGGCCTCAGTCCACTGGCGCATGAACGGGGTCAGTTCGTTGGCGTCCTTATCTTTGCGCGCGCGCAGGGAAGTGAGCGCAAACTCGCCGGCAAGCGCCCCGTCAACCGCAGCCGAGCCGTCAACTAAAACAGTCTCGCCCGGCGCGCCATCCGACGGCAACGGCAATTCAGAGGCTGCGGATTGATCGTCTTTTCTGATCACGCTGCCTTCAAGAGTATCGCGGCACAGGGCCTTTTTCGGGGCGCGTATTGCACAGCCCCAAATCGCCGCCCGGCCCATCCACTCTCACCGCAAATGCCGCTTGACTCTCTACCGCAAACTCCCTAAATTGAATCCACACCCGGCCCCACCCCTCGATCCAGGAAGCAGTATCCATGAACTTCATGCGCATCTTCCTCGCGGCCATAGCAGCCTTTGTGCCTTACATGGCCCTTGGCTTTGCCGTCTTCGCCCTCGTCCCATCGCTCCAAACCGAATTCCGCAAATACCCCGCAATCTACCGCGACCACGACGGGCAAATGAGCCACATGCCCGCAGGCATGGCTGCCATGCTCTTGTCCTTCCTGGTGCTCGCCGTGCTCTACAGTTTCGTTTACCAGGGGGGCTCCGGCCTCTTTGAGGGAACCCGCTTCGGTGTGCTCATCGGCCTGTTCGCCATTGGCGCTTTTGTCTTGCACAACTATGTAAACCTCAACATCGGCCTCAAGCTGGCCCTCCAGCAATGCGTAATCTACTTTCTGGAGTGGCTCTTCGTCGGCATCGTGATCGGCCTCATCTACCGGCCCTTACCGCCGCATTAAGCCCCGCCCAACTCCCCCGCCACCCCCAAAACAATTTACTCTGGAGCCTACAGGTCCAGCGCACATTCCGGCTTCCCCCGGAACAGGCACCTACACCCCTGTTGGGTGATATGGATCACAGTGACCTGCCGCCTGACTGCTTAAGGTAGAAGACGCCATGTACCTTCTCTGGCTACGAGTTGCGGCCATTCTTTACGCGGCGGGAGCCTTCGCCGTCTTCCCGGCGGTGCTGTACTCTCAGGAACGCGCGCGCAAGTGGTGCGTTCATCTGGGCGGCATGGCGTTTTTCTTCCACTTCGTTTCCGTGGTTGAGATGCTCGTCCAGGCACACCGCCTCATGCCCGTTGGCGAGCGCGAAATTGAATCGCTGCTCGGCTTCGCAGTCGCCGGCATTTTCTTCCTCGTATGGTGGCTATACGACGGCATCTCCCTTGGAATCTTTGCTTTACCGGTAACATTTTTCCTTGTCTTCATCCCTGCTTTGGGCCCCAATCGCTATCGGTTCCCAAGCCAGGGAGCCTACAACGTTACCCTCGTCGCCCACATCATTGCGCTCCTGCTCGCGTACGCGGCGCTCTTTTTCAGCCTCGTAGCCTCCATGCTTTACCTGGTGCAGGAGCGGCGCATCAAGTCCAAGCTCAAGCCCGCCAAGGCCTCAAAGTGGGGTCCGCTTGACTGGCTGCCGCCCCTCGATACCCTCGAGCGCGTAGCACTCGCCACTCTCGAATTCGGCTTCCCCTGCATGACCGTTGGCCTCATCCTCGGCTCGTTCCTGGTGCAGGAGACCTCAGTCGGCGCGTCCTACTTCCTCAATCCCAACATTCTGGCCGCCTACGTTATGTGGGCCATTTACGTCACGCTGCTCTTTATTCGCCGGAGCGCGGGCTTCCGCGGGCGCAAGGCAGCCTATGTTTCAGGCGTCGCGCTGGTCGTCATGATGGCCGTCTGGTGCGTTAACTTCTTCAGCCAGGTTCAAAGGTTCGGTCCCCGATGACGCTCACTCTCATCGGCGTCAATCACAAGACCGCGCCCATTGCGCTGCGTGAACGTGTAGCCATCTCGCGTGACGCGCTGGCTGAAACCACGCAGGCCCTTGCCACTATGCCCGGAGTGGCCGAATGCATGATTGTCTCCACCTGCAATCGGGTTGAGATTCTGGCCGCGGTCGAAGGCGCAGATGTACATGTAAGCAGCTTCCTGTCCAATCACTTCGGTGTCGAACCCGAATTGCTGAGTCCTCACCTGTACGAGTATCACGACAGGGACGCCATCTCGCATCTCTTCAAAGTAGCCGCCAGCCTCGACTCCATGGTTGTAGGTGAGCCGCAGATCCTCGGCCAGGTGAAAGAAGCCTTTGCCGTGGCCCGCGCCGCAGGAACCATCGGCGGGCAGCTCGACCACCTCTTGCAGAGCGCCTTCTCGGCTGCAAAAAAAGCTCGCTCCGAGACTGGAATCGGCTCCAATTCAGTTTCCATCGCCTCGGTTGCCGTCGAGCTGGCTCGCAAAATCTTCGGTTCATTGAACGGCCGCACAGTCTTCCTCGTTGGGGCCGGCAAAATGAGCGAACTGGCCGCACGCCATCTGGTCCAGCAGGGCGTCGGCTCCATCATGGTTTCAAACCGCACCGCTGAGCGCGCGCGCCGCATGGCCGAGGAGTTCGAAGGCCGCATCAAGCCGCAAGTCGTCAATTTCGATCAGCTTTACGAAGCTGCCGCCAACGCCGACATCGTCATCAGCTCCACCGGCGCGCCCCATCCCATCTTCCGCCGCGAGCACGGGCAAAAGTTCCTGCACGCACGCAAGAACCGTCCCATGTTCTTCATCGATATTGCCGTCCCCCGTGACGTCGATCCAGAAATGAACAAGCTCGACGGCATCTTTGTCTACGACATCGACGATCTGCAGCAGGTAGCCGCGGCTCACATTGAGGCGCGCGGCCGCCAGGCCCTCGATGCCGAGAGCATCATTGCCGAAGAGGTTGAGCGCTTCCATCAGCGCCAGCGCACCGTAAATGCCGCACCCGCTATTGTCGCCCTGCAGCGCAAGGCTGAAGAGATTCGCGTAGCCGAAATCGAGCGCATTCACAAACGGCTAGGTACCCTCACCGAAGAGCAGCTGGCCGCCGTCGAAGCTCTCACCCGCGGCCTGGTCAACAAATTCCTGCATCCCCCCATGCAGGCGCTCAAGCAGGCTGCGCGCGAAGGTGATTCCGCGCGCCTCGATCTGCTGTGCGAAACATGGTCTGTCTCTGCCACCCCCCCGGCGCTGGCGCCCGAAGCAGAGCCAAAGGCCGAAAGCGCTGAACCCGGGCCGAAAAAATCCGTCCCCGAACAACAGCAAATGGAGGCACACCGATGAAATTCCGCATCGGCAGCCGGGGGTCGCAACTTGCTCTGTGGCAGGCTAACCACATTGCCGACCTGCTGCGCTCGCAAGATCATTCCGTCGAAATCGAGATCATTAAAACCACCGGCGACCGCCTGCAGGAGGCCACCTTCGCCGAGGTAGGCTCCAAGGGCATGTTCACCAAAGAAATTGAAGATGCGCTTGCCAGCGGCCGCGTCCAACTGGCCGTGCATTCGCTCAAAGACCTGCCCACCGATCTGCCCGAGCCGTTCGCCCTGGCAGCCGTTCCTCCGCGTGTCGATCCGCGCGATGCCTTTGTGTCAGTCAAATACCAGAGCCTGGCATCGCTGCCCCAGGGCGCAAAGGTTGGCACCAGCAGCCAGCGCCGTCGTGCGCAGCTAAAGGCGCTGCGGCCCGATATTCAAGCCGTCGAATTCCGCGGCAACGTTGACACCCGCTTGCGCAAACTGGGCGAGGGCCAGCTCGACGCCATCCTGCTCGCTGCCGCCGGCCTCGATCGGCTGGGCCGCACCGATTGGATTCGCGAACGGCTCGACCCCAGCATTTTTTGCCCCGCAGCCGGACAGGGCGCGCTGGGTATTGAAACGCGCAAGGACGATTACGGCATTATTGAGGCTCTCGCATTCCTCGACAATCCCGACACCCGGTTCGCCGTCACCGCCGAGCGCACCGCTCTTGCCGCGCTGGGCGGCGGTTGCCAGGTGCCCATCGGCATCCACTGCCGGCAGAATCTCTCTCACATCCGCAGCGACGGCAGCGACGGCCCGCTCGACGAGATCTACGGCGTGGTGGCTTCGCCTGAGACAGGCGCAATCGTTCGAATCTTCCACACCATGCAGCGCGACCACAACGACCCTGAGGCCCTGGGTCGCTGCGCCGCAAAAATGCTGCTCAACCAGGGTGCTGGCGCGCTGCTCACGCCCATTCAAGGAACCGCCAGGTGAGCTTGCCCGGTGCCGGTCGCCGCGTGCTGGTGACGCGCAGCGCCAGCCAGACTGCAAAATTGAGCGATGCACTTCGCTCTCTGGGTTTCATCCCGGCGGAAGTGCCGGTGCTGGAGATCGTAGCGCCCGAATCGTATGCGCCTCTTGACGACGCCCTGATGCACCTCGATCGATTCGACTGGCTTGTCTTGACGAGCACCAATACCCTCCGCGCAATTAATGTCCGTAGTCAACGATTCGCTGTGAATCCCGCCCGCGCCAGGGGATTGAAAGTCGCCGCTATTGGGCGAGCGACGGCCGAAGCAGCTCGAGGGTTCGGATTTGATGTGGAGCTGGTTCCGGACGATCAGGCCGGCGAGGGCCTGGTTCGAGCGCTGCGCGAGAAAGTCTCCGGCAAACGAGTGCTGCTGGCCCGCGCGGCGGTTGCGCGCGACGTAATCCCCGATGCCCTCCGTGCAGCCGGCGCGGAAGTCGATGTCGTCGACGCCTATCGCAACGTAATGCCCGAGTCCGCACCAAGCCATCTCCGCGCTGCAATTGAGCAGGGAATTGACGCAGCCACCTTTACCAGCTCGTCGAGCGTCACGCACCTTGCCGAAGCGGCCAAAGCCGCCGCCATCGTATTCCCATTCACCGGCGTCCCTGCCATCTCCATCGGCCCCATCACCAGCCAAACCCTCCGCGAAAACGGCTGGCAACCGGCAGCCGAAGCCAGTCGCAGCGACATTCCCGGCCTGGTTCAAGCGCTAGCCAAGTATTTCAGCAAGATTTAAGCAGATTTTCCCCAACCAACTGGTTGCCCCATCCTTCCACAGTTTCATCCTGGAAGGGTGGGAGACCGCAAACCTCAATCGTCCTATTTTTGATCAAACACGAATCACGGGTGCCCCGGAGCCTGTCCTGAGCGATGTCGAAAGATCCCGATTTTGGGACCCGAGATAGCACGATCCTCAGCTATGCCAGGTCTTGTCTTTGGAGTTGCAAAGCTGTTCCAAATTGCATTCGCTGCACTTGGGCTTGCGCGCGACGCAAACCTTGCGCCCGTGATGAATAATCTGGTGCGAAAAGCTGATCCATCGATCCTGCGCCAGCACGCGCATCAATTCCTGTTCAACCTTTTCCGCCGTGTCGCCTTTGGCCAGCTCGAGCCTGCGCGCGATGCGGAAGACATGCGTGTCCACCACCACTCCCTCAGCCTTGCCAAAGCTCACGCCGAGCACCACGTTAGCCGTCTTGCGCGCCGCTCCGGGAATAGTGATGAGCTCAGCCAGCGTCTCAGGAACCTTCCCGCCAAATTCTTCGTTGACCTTTCTTGCCGCTCCCATAATCGACTTGGACTTGTTGCGAAAGAACCCCGTTGTGCGGATCAGCTCTTCAATTTGCGGCTGCGTAGCTTCGCTCATAGCCTTCGGAGAAGGGAAGCGCCGGAACAGCTCCGGCGTGACCATATTCACGCGCGCATCCGTGCACTGCGCCGAAAGAATCGTGGCCACCAGCAGCTCCCATGGCGAAGTGTGCGTGAGCGCGCAAACCGCCTCGGGATAAGCCTCGTCAAGCCCCTTCAAAATCGCAGCCACACGCTCCGGCGCAAGCGGGCCGCGGGGTGCAGGTTTCCTCGCAGAACCTTTCTTGCTTGGTTTCATTGGTAGTAATTCCGTATGTAAAAATCTC
>JBEKCW010000111.1:0-12579 GCA_050014675.1 Occallatibacter sp.
GCAGTTGCTGCAGGCTGAGGTTGCCATTAATCGCAAAATGTCGCTGGTGGTGGCGCGCGATGAGTCGGGTGTCTTTTCGATGGTGGTAAAGGTCACACGCCGCTACCGGTAAGCGGCGCGGCTGCATTGGAAAGTCCCTTTTCGCCGAAGGTAAACTATTGCATTTCAGTAAACAGGGTCTTTTCGGTTTTCCTCTCTCCCGTGCAATTTCACAACGGCAATCAAGTCGTCTGGATTGGGCGGCTGCCAGGCCAGCCAGAAGCCCGCGAGCGATCTGGAACTCGCTTTTCTTCGGCTAAGTGGCTTGTTTCTAATGGCCGAAAGAAAAATGCATAATAATTTGCGGCCGGGCAACTTATTTTGTTGTCCTGTCATCCAATGTCTTACATTTTGCGTCCAATCGGAATTCTCGGCCTTTGGCCGCGCACCCCTTGACCAGCAAAAAATACCCAGGAAGTAACTGGAAGGTAACTAACTATAGTTCTTCCTTTTTTACACGATTGGGTAATGTGCATTCCTGATTTTTCACATTAGAATCGATTGCGTAATCCACTCCACCTTCCGGAGAAACAAGTGAACAACCTCTACCTCAAGCTCTTTGTACGTCTGCAGATCTTTCTCAATCGCGAAGACGGCCAGGATCTGGTCGAATACGCTTTACTGGTTGCCCTTATTGCACTCGCGGCCATCAGCGGAACCAAGCAAGTGGCTTCGGCCGTCAATGGATCGTTCAGCAAGATCAGCACCACCCTGGCCTAAGAAGGACTTTTAGATTCTTAAGCTCAAATGATTTTTCGAACTCCCCCGCACTGAATTCCCCGCCGAGGCCACAGCGCACAGAAGCGCGGCAAGTTGCGCTTGTTCATTCATCGAAAGCTGACCGTCGATGGCCCGTCCGGCCAGTTCGGCAACGCCGTTTTTCCGAGCCATAGAGCGAGCACATTGGTCGGCGCTTGCTTTGATTCGACCGGAAATTGAACGCGGCGCAACTGCCCCCTGGCCGGATTGCCTGCATCCGCGACTGTATCCTTCCCCCTCGGCTCAATCACCCGGCTTTACTGAGAGTCCCCTCTCCGCTGCTCTTTCCCTTATTCTTGTAGTCATTCTGAACAAGCTCAGGGAGACTCTATGGAGCCGGCAAACGACTCACAGGCCGGAAAGACGGCATCCGATCACGAACTCGATAGCGAAAACGGCGCCTGCCGGCTCGATTACTCGCCGCGAGTCGTCGAGAGTGTCATGGGGCGTGTTTTGCTCGGACCTCAGGGCCTGCGTGCCGGTTGGTCGATTCTTTTCGTAGCCTGCCTGTTTTATGTTCTTCGCTTCGTCTTTGGCACCATCTTCTTCACCGTGGGCCTGGTTGACGAGAATAGCGGCAAGACGGCCGGCTCCACCATCCTTCTCGAACTCATTCCATTTCTTTCAATGCTTGGCGCGGTTGCGGCCGTTGCCGCCCTTGAGCACCGTTCGCTCTTGAGCTACAACCTGGCGGGTCCGCGCCGCAGGGCCAACTTTCTGCTTGGCGCAGCTTCGGGTTTTATTGCTCTTACGGCGCTCATCGGCGCACTTGGCCTGGGTGGATGGCTGCGCTTCGGGCCGCAGGCACTTTCGTGGCTCTCCGCCTTCAGTTATGCCGCGCTCTGGGGTTGCGCATTTCTGCTGGTCGGATGCGTTGAAGAGGGCCTGTTCCGCTGCTATCTGCTCTCAACGCTTACCCGCGGCCTCAACTTCTGGTGGGCGCTCGCCGCGGTCGGCGGCATGTGCGCCTGGCGCCTGTTCCATGGTTCGTCCGGCTCGGGCGCCAATGGCGTTTATTTCATCGCGGCACTGGGCTTCTTCGCTTGCCTGTATCTCCACCAAAGAGCTAAAGCGGGGACCGCCGCTGCGTTCTGGCAGGCGGCCTGGGTCACATCTACCGGCTTCGGACTCATACACACGTACAACCATGGTGAAAACGCTATAGGAATTTTCGCGGCCGCGGCCATCGGCTTTGCATGGTGCGCAAGCGTGCGCCTGACCGGTTCGGCTCTGTGGGCCATCGGCTGCCATGCCGCATGGGACTGGGGTGAGACCTTTTTCTACGGCACCGCCGACAGCGGCCTTGTACCGCACGGTCACCTGTTCACCACCGCTCCGGAAGGAAATCCACTCTGGAGCGGAGGCGCCGACGGCCCGGAGGGCAGCCTGCTGATACTTGGAGCTATTGTTTTAATTGTTGCTTTGATCTTTGCAACTCGAGGAGTTCTGGGCATCAACAGGACGACGCAGAACGCCTGAAAAGAGACAGACCGGGTGCTGGCCTATTGAGGTTCGTGCTGTCCCACCCTGGCGACAAAAACAAAAACGTCGCGAGAGTGGGGCACCCAGATTCAATAAGGCAGCGCAGACCGCGTGGCCCCCAGTTCCCCGCTCAGCGTCCCTCGCAAGGCGTATTCTTTTCACTGAAGTCCCACCCATGCGCCTTTGGCTTAACCACACCGGCGAAGTGAGCCTGCGCGAGCAGCTGACGACGCAGATTGTTCTCGCCATCCTCAGCCGCGAATTGCCGCCCGGCCATCGACTGCCCAGCACACGCGAGCTTGCCCGCCGGTTTCAGATCCACTCCAACACCGCCAGCGCTGCCTTTCGCCAGCTTGAGGCTGAGGGATGGGTTGAGTTTCGCCACGGCAGCGGCGTGTTTGTGCGCAGCACGCGGCCCTCCGCGGCACTTACGCCGGAGGTCGCACTCGATCAGCTGATCGCCGACATGGCTGCCAAGGCGCGCCGGCTCGGCGTTACAGAATCGCAGTTGCGCACCCGCCTGCGCCGCTGGCTGAGCTTTGAGCCGCCCGCTCGCTGGTTGCTGATTGAGCCTGACCCGGAGCTGCGCCGGCTGGTGATGTTCGAATTGGAGCCCGAGCTGGCGCTGCCCGTCGCCGGCTGCTCGCCTGACGAATGCGCCAATGCGGAGATTTTCGACCGCGCGCTGCCCTGCGTTCTGCCCAGCAAAGCCGCAAATGTGCGCCGGCTGTTGCCCGCGGGAACCGAGCTCACCGTTCTAGAAATCCATCCCGTCGCGCCTGAGCTGCAGGCGCATCTGGCCCGCTATCTGCCCGAACACTCAAAAGAACTGGTCGGCATCGCATCGCGCTGGGGCGACTTTCAGCGCATCGCCCGCACCATGCTTATCGCGGCCGGCCTGCCGCCCGAGGGACTGCTGGTACGCGACGCCGCGCGTCCCGGCTGGAAGCGCGGCCTGGAATCAACCATCGGCGTGGTCTGCGACGCGGTAACGGCTGCGGAATTACCGAAAGGCTGTCATCCGCTGATCTTCACGCTGCTCGGCGAACAAGCCTTCAGTCACCTGCGGCAGATTGAAGCGGCGCTGACCGGCGCTGACTTGCCGACTCGCTGACTCGCTGCATTTTCTAACTCCGCTCGCACGTTGTGACACCTCGCAAACTGTCCTAATGCCGCCAATCGCACATTCAAACCCTGCCTACTATGGCAGGTATGAAACGTCTTTGCTTCACACTCATCGCACTCAGCTGCTTATGCGGCGGGCTGACCGCACAGAACCCGCCCGACGCGCCAACGCCCGCACCCCCCACTCCACCGGGTTGGGATCTTGTCAAGAACCTGACCAAAGGTGAGCAAATTGTTGTTCGCGACGATAACGGCCCACCGGTGCACTGCCTTTTCGCCAGCGCTAATGACCAGTACCTGTTCTGCAATCCCCTGGAAAATCCACCGGGTGTCGGCTTTCGCTTCGACCGGGCCAGCATCGTCAGCGTCGACCTTGATTTGCCGCCGCAGAGGAACGCGCAGTTTAGCCACCAGGAACGGAACTACCATCCCGTCTGGATCGCATCGATTCTCGCCGGCGGCCTGTTAACAGGAATCATCGCCACGCGCAGCACCAGCGACGGAAACGCGGCAAAGGCCGGGCTCATCGGCGCCGGCGTAGTTGCAGTCATCGGCGCGCCGCTTGCATTTCTTCCGCACTCGCAGGACGACGGCTATGCGTACCAAAACGGCGCTCCAGGCCGCTTTCTCGCTTCGCACTCCCACGCACTGGCACATTTATTCGGCTCTCGGTAAGGGTGGCATCATGATTCGCAGTTTTCTTCAATCCGCGCTTTTCATTTGTCTTTCGCCGCTGCTCGTCGCGCAGCAGACCGCGCAGTCAGCAGCCGGCCCAACCGCACCGGCCCAGATCCACATCGACCTGACCGGCGATGCGAGCGTTCGTTTTGTCACCCCGCAGCAGTACTCTCTGGCGCAAATCGAGACCGGTGATGTGGTTCAATTCGTTGCCGGCGAAGATATAACCTCGGGCGACGCCGTTCTGCTGCACGCGGGTGTGCCGGTGTCCGGAGTGGTTGCTCAGGTTAAACACTCATCGCGCATTCACCATCGCGATGGGCAAATCTTCATCAATGTCACAGAGATGGTGTCAGGCAAGATGACCGAGGTCGTAGTGCGCTGCACAAACCCCGCAGACCCGTATATGGAGCGCTCTTCGCAGCGAGGCTCCATCTCTGTCCGCCCATACATCGTCGGTGTCGCATTGCTCGGGTTGGCACTCTACGTGATTCATAGCGGCGACCGATAATTCGAATCGCGTCAGCGAACCAGTCTTCGGCATGCGCCCTTCAACGCTGCTCGTAGGCCCCGCGCATTATCCTGATTGTGTCCGATGCCGACCTTCGACAGCGCATTTCAGCCTCAGCCCAGCCTTTTTCCGCGCTGGCTCCGCATTGTTGTTATTACCGTTGGCGGCCTCGCGGCGCTCGCGGTTCTGGGCTTCGCTGCGTTCCTTTTCTGGCTGCGCTCGGCCACCGTTTCCGCGCTGCCGGCGCTCGACGGCGACGTACATCTTGCCGGGCTTTCCGCGCCCGTTACCGTGAGCCGCGACGCCCACGGCGTGCCGCATATTGATGCCGCTACGCAGGACGACCTCTTTACAGCGCAGGGCTACATCACGGCGCAAGACCGCCTTTGGCAGATGGACGCGTTTCGCCGCAACTCCCTGGGCGAGCTGGCCGAGGTGATGGGCCCTTCGCTGGTGAGGCACGACGAGGCGCAGCGCCTGCTGCTGATTCGCCCTGTGGCCGAGCGGCTGGCCGCGCACATGTCTCCCGATGACCAGCGCCGCCTTGAGGACTACGCCCGCGGAGTGAACCTCTACATTGGGCAGTGCGAGCGGAACGGCACGCTGCCGATCGAATTCAAGCTGCTCGATTACAAGCCGCGCCCCTGGACGGTCGTCGACTCAGTGAGCGTGATTTTGATGATGGTGCAGGAGCTCGACAGCCACGCCTGGGCCAAGTACGGACGCATGCACATTGCCGCGAGGCTCAACAATCCTCAGCTCGAGGCTGATTTGTATCCTGTCGGCTCGTGGCGCGACCATCCCCCCACGGGCGTGGAGGTCGACCTGACCGCGCCCCACCCCGAACTGCAGCAGCCCACCGGCGACGAGGATGAGACGATGGTTACGGCGAGCGCGCTTCCCACCAAAGCGGGTGCCCCGGGTCCCTCGCATTTGGGGACCCGGGAGGGAGTTCAATCCACAACCGTCACGGCGCTGCTTCGCCTCCTCGGCCTGCCCACCTGCGATGGCTGCGCCTATGGCTCGAATGACTGGGTCATCGCAGGCACGCACACCGCCAGCGGCAAGCCGCTGCTCTCGAACGATATGCATCTTGAGCCATCGGCGCCCAGCATCTGGTACATGGCCGACCTGCGCGCGCCCGGCTTTCACGCCGCCGGAGTGACGCTGCCCGGCCTGCCCTATGTCGTTGCCGGACACAACGACCACGTGGCCTGGGGATACACCGCGCTGATGGCCGACGTGCAGGATCTTTACATTGAGAAGCTCGACGGCAAGGGCAACTATGAAGGTCTCGACGCTCAATGGCACCCGCTCACCGTCGATCATGAAACCATTCACGTACGCTTCGGCAAGGATGCGACGCTCGACGTGCAATCGACCGCGCACGGCCCGCTGATGAATCGCCTGCTCGCGCCGGTCGATCCGCCCATTGCGCTGAAGTGGACCATCTACGACCCCACGCTCAATTCCCTGCCGCTCTACGGAATGAATATAGCCTCAAACTGGACCGAGTTCAGCGCTGCGCTGGCCACATGGCCGTTCCCCGCGCAGAATGTTGTCTACAGTGACGACCAGGGACACATTGCATATCACGCTATCGGGAAGGTGCCGATAAGAGGCCCGGATGGGAAGAGCATTTTCGTGAAGCCGCTTCCGCACGACACTTTGGACCTGCGCTTTGAGTGGGGAGTTTTCATCGGACCGACGGCGCCCATGACTTACATCCCCTTCGACCAGATGCCGAGCACCTTCGATCCGCCTTCAGGGTTTCTGGCTACGGCCAACTCGCGCGTCACGACTGACGCGTCGCCCTACCCGCTCAGCGACGAGTGGATCGATCCCTATCGGGTGGAGCGCATCAACAAGTTGCTCAACGGCCGCGATCACCTGACTCCGAAAGACATGCTGGATACGCAAACCGATATCTACAGCGAGGTGGACCAGGAGTTTGGCCAGCGCTTCGCTTACGCCATTGACCACACTGGCGGCCCCGAGGGCAACGTCGACCCGCGTATGCGCCAGGCCGCGGACCTGATGCGCGTGTGGGATGGCCGCGTGACCGCTGACTCCGCAGCCGCGTCGATCGTAACCAGCACGCGCCGCGAAATCTGGCCGATGATTCTGGAGCCGAAACTGGGCAAAGCGATGGACGACTACCACTGGGGCGAGCGCGACTTTGCGCTGGAAGAGATTGTGATGCACGCCAAGCCCGAGTGGCTGCCCCCAACCTACAAGAGCTGGGACGTGCTGTTGACGGCGGCCGTGCGCAAGGCGCTCACCGACGGCCACGCGCCCGGCAACGTGGCGGCGTGGACCTACGGAAGCTGGCACAAGATCGACATTGAGCACCCGCTCGCGCGCTTTCTGCCCTTCATCGGAAACCGCGCCGGCACCGGCCCGCTGCCGATCAGCGGCGATGTCGACACGGTAAAGCAGATCGGCTCAGACGTTGCGCCCTCGCAGCGATTCACCATGGACTGGAGCAACATTGACGGCTCAACGGAGAACATTGTGCTGGGCGAAAGCGGCAATCCGCTCAGTCGGTACTTCCGCGACCAGTGGAGCGACTGGTACAACGGGACCACGTTTGCGCTGCCGTTTACTTCGGGTGCGGTGGCGGTGCAGACTCGGCACACGTTGAAGCTGGAGCCGTAAAGACAGTGGTCAGTGGACAGTGGACAGAGAACAGAGAGTAGAGAAAAGAGATCAGGCCGCAGGCTCGCTGTGGCGAGGTTCAGGGATCAGGGATCAGGGATTAGACCGGAAGCATAGGGATCAATGATGGAAGATGGGATTGAAAGCATCGGGGTACCCCGGGTCCCTCGCATTTGGGGACCTGGGAAACTCATCGGCCCGCTCGTCATCCTGCTCGCGGCGTTCGTCGTCATCGTTCCTGAAATTCTTCGCGGCGCATCCTGCGGGCACGATTTTGACGTGCACCTGGTCTCATGGTTCGACTGCCTCAACGCCTGGCGTCATGGCATTTTCTATCCGCACTGGGCTCCCAGCCCCAACTACGGCGCGGGCGAGCCGCGTTTTGTCTACTATCCGCCGTTCACGTGGATCATCGGCGCGGCGCTCGGCGCAGTCCTGCCATGGGCCGCGGTTCCTGTCGCGCTCACTTTTCTGATCTTTGCCGCTACCGGCTTCGTCACCCGAGCCCTTGCGCGCCTCGCGCTCTCTGAAGCGCAATCCACACTCGCCGGTTGTGTTGCCATCTTCAGTGGCTACGCTTTGTTTACCAGCTACGAGCGCAGCGCCTTCCCGGAGTTCGCCGGCGGATTCTGGCTGCCGCTGCTTATGCTGTTTGCGCTGCGGCCCTCCCATGTCCCCAAAAGCGAGGGATCACCACCCCACAGACCAGGGGCACCCAGTTCCTGGGGCCGGTTTGCACGTGGAGGGCCCGGCCGCTCAGCTTTCGGAGGCTCGACCATTCCCCTGGCAATCGCGCTCGCCGGCGCGTGGCTCTCGAATGTTCCTCTCGGCGTGATGGCCGCATATCTGCTTGCCTCGCTGGCTCTGCTTGCGGCCATCGCCAACAAAAGCTGGGCGCCAATTCTGCGCGCAACTGTGGGCGGCGCGCTGGGCCTTGGCCTCGCCGCCTTCTACTGGCTCCCCGCAGCGCTCGAGCGCAACTGGGTGGACGTGCGCCAGGCCACGCAGGACCCCGGCTACAACTTCGAGTACAACTGGCTTTTCGCCCATCACGCCGACCCAACGTTCGCGCTGCATGACGCCATCAATCACCAGGCCTCGTGGATCGCCGTCACCATGATTGCGATTGCCATAGTCGCGTTTCCAGTGGCCTGGCGCCGCGGCACGCTGCCCTCGCCCACATCGTCGCTGCGCTGGTGGATCCCGCTCGCCGCCATCCCCGTGTGGGTCGCGTTGCTGTGCGTGCCCCTCTCGCGGCCCGTGTGGCACGCGCTGCCTGAAATGCCGTTTCTGCAATACCCGTGGCGCTGGCTTGAGGCTGTTGAGGCGCCCATGGCGATCTTCCTGGTTGCGGCTATCTGGCCGGCAGCGCGCCGCGCCCGCATCGCTGTTTGCGCGGCCTGCGCGCTAGGGTTCATTGCCGCACTCGTTTACGCCGATCGCAACTACTTCCAGGCCTGCTACCCCGAAGACGCGGTGCCCGCGATGCTCGCGTCGTATCGCGCCGGCGCGGGCTTCGATGGAATGTTTGAGTATTCACCTCCCAATTCCGACATCACAGCCATCGCCCGCGGTTTGCCTGATGCGTGCCTCGTCGCCGATCCCGATGCAGAGCTAGGCCAGCTCGACCCCGACGACTCGAGCGCCAACCCCATCTGGACGCTCGATCAGAAATCTTGCGTGGCCACGTTCGCAACAGACCGTTTCGATCCGGAGCATCTGCGGCTTAACGCCATGGTTCCGCAATCGGGATGGCTTGTGCTGCGGCTGTTGGCGTTTCCAGCGTGGCGCGCTGAGCTTAACGGCCAAGCTCTGGCCAGCGACCGCGCCAACGCGTTGCACACGCGCCCCGACGGCATGATTGCGGTGCGCGTCGAGCGCGGGCCGATCCACCTCGACATCTCATGGAAAACTACGTCAGATGTGATTCTCGGCCGCTGGGTGAGCGCCATCGCGCTCGTGCTTGCCGTATTGCCTGCATGGTTCGAACGCCGCCTTGTCCGCGACTAGCCTGCATTTTTGAATCTCCGCGATGATCTCGAATACGCCGCAAATCAGATCGGCTGCGGCTCGCCCACTTCATATAGGCGCAGGTTGCGTTCCCTGATGCCAATGGATGCCCCGGCATCGCGCCAGACTGCTATGTGAGCGGAGTTGAAATGTCCATCAAGAGCCTTACGATCAGTCCAGCGTTCCTTTACATGGATCAGGCCCCGATCGAGCACGTCCTCGGCATAGGAATATTCGAGGCAGCCAGCCTCCGCTCTGCTGGCCTCGATCATGGACGCCATACCTGGCCGCGCGGCGTCCAACGCTGCCGCCGGAAGCCTCACTGTACCGACAATCAAAAGCATTCCATCTCTCCCTGTCTGCAAGCATTTTCGCAGGTGACTTTATTCAACGCGCATTTCTGACACAGCCGCGCCTACTGAACCCAACGCCTATTCGTCTAAAATTAAAGAAAGATGCCATTAGACGTACAATCTTTACGGCAACAGGGCGTTGAGCTGACCGATCGCGCGCTTGAAGAGCTTATTCCGAGCGCCGACACCGTCCCTGCGTCCATCCACGGCGCCATGCGCCACTCCACCTTTGCTGGGGGCAAGCGCCTGCGCCCGCTGCTCGCCTATCAGTCCGCCGTCACCATCGCCGGATCGCTGCCCCGCGGTATTGAAAAACTGGGCGCGGCTCTCGAGATGCTGCATACCTATTCGCTCATCCACGACGATTTGCCCGCCCTCGACAACGACGACCTGCGCCGCGGCAAGCCCACCTGCCATGTGGTCTTCGGCGAAGCCATCGCCATCCTCGCCGGCGACGCGCTGCAGACTCGCGCTTTTGAAGTGCTCTCAGGCCTCGATTGCCCACCCGCGGCAACCGTCAAGATTATCGGGTTGGTCGCTAATGCAATTGGCACCGTTGACGGCATGATCGGCGGCCAGGTGCTCGACCTCGAGAGCGAACGCCTCAAGCCCACGCCCGAGCTGGTTGAAGCCATCCATCGAGCCAAGACCGGCGCGCTGATTCGCGTGAGCGTGGTTGCCGGAGGGGTGTTTGCCGGCGCAAACGACGATGACGCTGCCCGCCTCGACTGCTTCGGCCGCAAAGCCGGGCTCGCCTTCCAGATTGTCGACGACGTGCTCGACATGACCGTTGATTCAGCGCAGCTGGGCAAAACCGCGGGCAAAGATCAGGCGACTGAAAAGGCCACTTGGCCCGCTGTCTACGGCATTGAGCAGAGCCGCCGCGATGCCGCGCAGCTGATCGACGAGGCGTTTGCCGCCCTTGTACCCTACGGCGACCGCGCCGAAGGACTCAAATCCGTAGCGCGGTATCTTGTGGAACGGCAGAATTAGCCATCGCGGTCAAACAGAAATGCCGGACCCGAGGCCTCACGCATGGATACCGGCCGGGAGTTGCATTGTGTACCGCAAGCTTTTGAAATCCAGGATCCATCGCGCTACCGTGACTCGCTCCGATCTAAACTACGAAGGCAGCATCGCCGTAGATGCCTCGCTGCTTGAAGCGGCCGACATTCAGCCCTTCGAATCGGTCCACGTCTGGAACGTAACCAACGGCAGCCGCCTTGAAACTTACGCCATTGCCGCCGAAAGTGGTTCCGGCGAAATCTGCCTCAATGGCGCGGCCGCACGCCTGGCACATGCCGGCGATCTGGTGATCGTAGCCAGCTTTGCGTGGCTCGACGAGCACGAAGCCGGCGCAGCCCATCCCCGTTTGGTGTTTGTAGACAAGGCCAACCACATCGCAGAGCAGCGGTAATCTAAGCTGGGGTCATACTCATGGATGGTTCGGGTTCTATTCAGCCAGCGCGGCCATTCTCAATTACGCTCGTCTCAACTTTTCAGGTTTTCAAGGCCGGATGCCTTCTATTTCTTTTTGCAGAGTACTGGAGAGTCCTGTTTGCGTTTCCAGTACCGGGAAAGATCGACGCCGATGGGTTATTCCGATATCCATTCATCTTGTTGCTTCCGGTAGCCGCCGTCTATTCGCTCGTAATAGGATGCGGTCTTTGGCGGGTCCGGCCCTGGGCGCGAAATATGCTTATCACCGCAATCGTCAATTGCTGGATGATCGGTACGGCCTCCTTCAACGGCCCCCTTTTTGGCGGAGGCATTCTCCCAGGAAATTGGCAGAACCGAACGTTTATCTGTGTTTTGCTGGTCGATCTGCTTGTCTACGGCTGCCTCGCGTGGTACCCCAATGTGAGCGAGGCCTTCGAGACACATAAAACCTCTCCAGATTCGTCTGGTGCGGTACAAACTCCGCAGTAGCACAGTTAAACTGACCACTGATCCCTGACAACTGATCACTGTTTTTATGCAGACTGAAGACCAAATCCTAACCGCCCTCCGCGACTGCTTCGATCCCGAGGTTAAACTGAATCTCGTCGACCTGGGATTGATCTACGGTATTGAAACCGGTCCCGATCCTGATTCGACGCCTGCTTGGCCGCGCCAGTGGGTCAAGGTCACCCTGTCACTGACAACTCCGCACTGCCCTGCTAGCGGACTCATCCTCGAGCAGATACACAACCGCCTCGCCGGCATTCAGGACATTTCAAAAGTGGAATTGAACCTGGTTTGGGAGCCGAGGTGGACGCCGCATCGCATCAGCGAGGCAGGACGGCGGCAATTGGGGCTGGAGTAGGGTGCTGTGCGAATGCGGGATAAATGCCCGGGCCTGAAGGCCGCTCCATTATTGGGCGGATTCAGGGGCCTGAAGGCCCCTGCTCCCTCCGTTGAATAGCCCGGCGCTACTTGCCCAGCGCGGCGCGCAGCCTGGCGCCCTGCGCCGTAATCTCTTCAATCGTGCCCTGCACGCGGGCTAGAACTCCTTGTATCTCGCCTAAGTACTCGGGCAGCGCATCCCAGACGGCCTTCACGGTCTCCTGCTGGTCGAGCATGGCCAGCGCAGCACCTGCGGCAGCTGCCGCAAGCCCCGCTTTGCGGTTGCCCGTAACCAGCAGCACGCCGCTCGCCAGCAGCGTTCCCGCCGCGGTGTAGAGCAGCCAGTCGTCACATGCCGCGCATTCGCTTTCGCTTGTCGCCGGAACCAGTTCGGGATCATTCACCGATTTAGAAAGCGGAACCACCACCATTGTTTCTCCTTAAGTTTCCGCGCGTATCTTTCAAAGGGCGCGCTGGGAACGGTCCTTAGACTATCACTCATTTTCGCCGAATGGGGCTGGCCGGGCGATGTGGGATTTCGATCACGCTCAAAAAACATTCAGCTCAAAAAGCTCTTATTGGACCGAAGGCCATTTGCCCCGCTCAAGACAGGCCGGGAAAGCGCGTTGCCGGGCAGAT
>JBEKCW010000112.1:0-12579 GCA_050014675.1 Occallatibacter sp.
CTACTTGAAGCCGGCGACCGCGCGACAAGAAATGGAGAGAGAGGAGGCTGCCATGACCAGCTGCCCTGAATGCGACAACGAACTGGATGTTGCAGAAGACGAGATGGAAGAAGGCGACGTGGTCGCCTGTGAAGAGTGCGGCACGGAGTTCGAAGTGGTAGGCGTTGAGCCACTGGAGCTGGCCCGCATTGATGGTGATCTCGAGGAGGACGAAGATATTCTCGAGGAAGACGAAGAGGAGGAAGAGTGAAGCTTGGCCGCGCACGTTTGCTGGCGCTGGCGGCGCTGGTGTTGGGAATCATTTTTGTTATTCCGTATAGCGCGATCAATGGCTTTGTGGCCCACGCGCAGAACCTGGGCGAGCGGACTGTTACAGGCACGGTGCTCGATGCCGCGGCCGAACCTGTGCAGGGCGCAACAGTTTTCCTGAAAAACCAGAAATCCAAGACCATCCGCAGCTTTACCTCCCTGGCCAACGGGCACTTTTATTTTGCCCAGGTAAACAAGGCTGAGGACTTTGACCTGTGGGCCGAGAAGAACGGTAAAAAGAGCGAAGTGAAGACGGTCAGCTCATGGGACGATCGCTCGGATTTTGTCTCTGACCTGCGGTTGAAGTGAGGTGGCCCGCGCATATTGCGCCGGACGCTTACCTGGGTTTGCCCCTGCTGCCAAGCACAAACTTGTTGTCATCTGAATCCTTGAAGATGGCCGACGAGCCCCATTGCTCGTTGCGCGGCTCCTGCTCAAACACCACTCCTTTTTGCTTGAGAGCCTTTGCCGTTGCAAAGACGTCGTCGCACCAGAACGAAATAGGCTGGAAATCGCCGATGCGTGCTTCGTGGCCAGGAGGCGTAAAGAGCGCGAGACCGGTGTCTGCGCCCGGAATCATCAGCTCGATCCAGCGTTGCTTGTCGTTGAAGGGCTGGTCGGTTATGACCTTGAAGCCCAGCGCCTCTGTGTAGAACTTCAAGGCGGCATCCTGATCGCGCACCGGGATGCCGATGAATTTAATTCCCCGAATCATTGGAACCCTCCTTCGAGTTTGAGGCGAGCATAACGCGGCATCGGGCGAGGCGCAATCTGCTATCGGTTGCTATAGTAATATTCGGTACAGCATGGCGACCTTCGACGATTACGTACTCGACACGCTGATTCGCGACCTGGTGGGCCACGACCACAAGCCGGTGAGTTTCCTCGTCTACCTGTGGATTGCCGCAGAGCAGCAGCGGCGCGGCGGCGAGGTGTGCGTGAGCTACCGCGAAATGGCCGAGGCAATCGGAGTTTCAAAGAGCTCGGCGCAGGCGGCGGTGGCGTGGCTTGTGAAGCGCAAGCTGCTGGCGGCGCGCAAAGAGAACGCGACCGCTACGCCGGCTTACACGGCGCGAATGCCGTGGCGGGACGCGGAGCGGAGACTGGCCGGCCGGGGCCGGTGAAACAAAGCCGGCGGAGACAGTTCCCTATTTCTCTGTTCTCTGTCCTCTGTTCTCTCTTCTCCATTCCCTGTTTTCCAGCTTCTTCGTCACCAGTTCGTTGAGCAGCGCCGGATTTGCCTGGCCCTTTGAGGCGCGCATCGCCTGGCCCACAAAGAATCCGGCGAGGGTGGTCTTACCGGCGCGATACTGCTCCACCTGTTTCGGATTCGCGGCGATCACTTCATCGATGAGTTTTTCGATGGCCGAAGTGTCGGTAATCTGCTGCGGCTTTTCGCGCTCGTAAACGGGGCCGAAATCCTCGCCCTTCTCAAAAGCGATATCGAAGAGCTGCTTCATCTGTTTCGAGCTGATCTTGCCTTCGTCGAGCAGATCGGAAGCCTGCACAATGCCGGTCATGGTAACGGGCGATTGATCGAGCTCGATGCCCAGGGCGTTGAGCCGGCCGCCTACTTCGCTCAACAGCACATTGGCCACGCGGCGAGGATTGCGCGCGGATTTTGCAGCGGCCTCAAATCGGTCGGCAAATTCGCGCGAGGCCGTGAGCGTGTGCGCGTCTTTTGGGTTGAGCTCGTACTCGGCGACCATGCGTGCCCGGCGCGCCTCGGGCAACTCCGGGAGTTTTTTTCTCGTCTCGGACAAGAACTCGGGCGACACGATTAATGGCGGCAGGTCGGGCTCGGGAAAGTAACGGTAGTCGTGCGCCTGCTCTTTCGAGCGCATGGAATAGGTGCGGCCCTCGTTGGCATTCCACAGCCGCGTCTCCTGCTTCACGCGGCCTCCTTCTTCGATCACGTCAATCTGGCGCTCGATTTCATATTCAAGCGCATCGCGAACGAACCTGAAGCTGTTGACGTTTTTGACTTCGACCTTGGTGCCGAATTTTTCCTGGCCGCGAGGACGGACGCTTACGTTGGCGTCGCAGCGCAGCGAGCCTTCTTCCATGTTGCAGTCGCTTACGCCGGTATAGAGCAGGATCTCCTTGAGGCGCGTGAGATATTCAAAAGCCTCGTCGGGAGTGCGAAGGTCGGGCTCGCTCACGATTTCGGCCAGCGGCGTGCCGCAGCGATTGAGGTCGAGATAGGTGCGGGTAGAGGAGTCGGAAAACCCGTCGTGCAGGCTCTTGCCCGCGTCTTCTTCCATGTGCAGGCGCGTGATGCCGGTTTTTTTGGTGCCGCCATCGGCCGTTGGAATCTCAATGAAGCCGTGCTCGGCGATCGGCTTGTCGAACTGCGAAATCTGGTAGCCCTTGGGCAGGTCGGGATAGAAGTAGTTTTTGCGCGCAAAGATGGAGCGCGGATTGACGGTGCAATTGAGCGCCAGCGAGGCGAGTGTGGCGAACTCCACGGCGCGGGCGTTGAGCACCGGCAGCGCGCCGGGTAAGCCGAGGCACACCGGGCAGATGTTGGTGTTGGGATCGGAGCCGAAGTGGTTCGCGCAGCCGCAAAAGGCCTTGGTGGCGGTGAGCAGCTGCACGTGAACTTCAAGACCGATAACCGGCTCGTATTTTGCCATTACAGCGGGCGCGATTGCGGAAGCGGGCATAGTTCAATTTTAACGTGTGGGCGAGAATTCCAAGGAACATGACTCATTCAGAATCGGCGGTAGCGATCATGCCTTCCGCAGTGCCTTCGATAGGATCCAGGAGGCTGATGCTCCGAATGCCAGAGCTTTTCGTCAACAGAATCCCCGAGCCTGGAATTGCAACAGTTTCACGGTCTTCCGTGACCCACGAGGCTTGCGTTAAATAGACCGACGCGTCGTCTGCCACATCGGAGTAATAGACCAGGTTGCCGATAACGCTTCTTCCATCAGCCAACTCGACCTGGAGCGGCTGACCGTTAGTGGCCTCGCTTTCAAAGACATCGTTCCAGATGGAATTTCGTGTTGTCCGCTCCGTCAACCGAAGCTTCTGGAAGAGCCTGCTCCCGTCGAAACGAACGTATGCTAGTGAAGCTACTGCAAACACCAAGGTGACCGCAGCCGGCAACATAAGCTGCGAAGGTTCCCAAATGACCGCGTCATCTATTTTGGCGGAAGAATCGTGGAGGATATGAAAAGGTAGCCTGCCGCCGCCGAGCATGGAGCAGAGGTAGATCACGAAGCTGAAGACAATCGCTTCGATCACTCGTTCCAAGTCGGATTGCTGACGGCGCGTAGCGAGGGCCTGAACAATATAGGCTGCCGAAAAGCCACGCAGAAGAATCAGGAAGACTTGCGGCGCGAGAAGCGTAGCCGGCATCCTTCGCGGCTCCTTTCACTCCTTTTATTGTCTTGGTGCGCTCGTTTGCGTGGGCGGCGGTGGAATCTTCACAGGAGGAGGAAGTTTTGGATGCGCGACTGGAACCGGTTTCTTCCCACGTTCGGAATAGCCGCCACCATTTGTTTCCGGCCCCTTATACCTTGTGCTTCCTCTCGGCAGAACGTATCCCATGGTTCAACCCACCTTTGTTCCAGTATCCGCTTGGTCTAAGTCGCCGTCCAGCAATTACCCAGCTCATTCATACCGATACAGCAATATCTTCGAGATGCTCTGCGCATCGGGATTGAAGCGCCACGCAGCGCCTCCCTCATCTTCATCGCCGTTCAGGCGTCGGCCGGCGATCCACTTGCCGTCTTTGACGTCTCCCTCTTCAATGCTCGCAATGCCCGCGTGGGGGCCGGTCTCTGGCTGAGGGGTGAAGGTGACGCGAAAACCCTTGCCAGCGCCGGTAAACTCGTCTTTGCCCGTCGCCATGATGATGCCGTAGCCGGTGCCGGCGGCCCCGTTGTATCCGTCAACGAGCGAAACGTGCAGCAAATAGCCGCCCATGGTAAAGTCCACCGTGCGCTCGTCGCGGCTCAGCACAAAGCCGTGAATGTCGCCCGATTGCTGATGAGCGAGAATCATCGGCGCCAGCTTGGCGATGGTGGCGTAGCTCTCTTTGAGCGGGTCTGTTTCGATGGCTTCGCTCTCAATGGCGAATGGCGAGAACCCCAGGCCGGCCTCTTCGCCCAGCGCATAAAAAACGTCGCCCGCGCCCGCTGCTTCGCCACGCGTTTCGGGCATGTAGAGAGGGTTGCCGTCGCGATGATAGCGCCGGCACCACTCCACAAAATTGGGCGCGTAAAGATCGGGCGAGTAGATATCGATGGCCGTGCCGGCCGCGCGCCAGATGTCCACGACCCATGGCTCAGGGCAGCCGCTCGGATAGTCGCCGGGCGTGGCGAGATCGTTGGCGAGCCATGTGTTCACGTACATGGGGATGTTGTATTCGGCCTTGCCCCGCGCGCCCACGGCCTGGATATACCGCGCGTAGAGCCACGCCATAAAGATTTCGTCGGCGCGTGGAGTGTCGCCAAACACCTCGGCCCACGTGCCCGCGGTTTTGTCGCCGTTCGCATCCCACAGCTCGCGGAGCCGGGGGTAAAGCGTGTCGTGATGCGCCTTGAGATATGCGGTTAGCTCGGCGGCCACCGGTCCTGCAAAGGCCTGGTTGGCATTATCGGAGTGGTCGCGCGTATCGCCAAGCACTCCCACCTCGTTTTCAAGCTGCATCATCAGCACGGTGTGGTCGCTTGCGTCGACCTGCTTGATGTGCCGCATTAACGCAGCGAATGCGCGCGAGTCGGCCTCCTCGGCGGCCGCACACTGCGGGCTTATAACCTCAACTTCTTCGCCGTGCGACACCACGCGCGGAAAACGCTTCGCGTCATTCTTGACCCACAGCGGGGCATAGCTCGACGTTCCGTTCTTCCACGAAGCGAGCCATAGAAAAACGATCTTTTGATGCGATGCGCGCGCCTGCTTCAACAACCCATCGACGAGCGTAAAGTCGTAGCGGCCCTCTTCCGGCTCAATCAGCTCCCAGCTCAGCGGCGTGACCACGGTGTTCAGACCCAGCGCCTCAAGCTTTGGCCAGATGGGCTCCATGTAATCGAGATTCGAAGACGACGAGTTGTGCAACTCGCCTGAAAGCATGAGGAACGGCGCGCCGTCGACGATGAGCTGCGTGGTCTGGCCGCGCTTTTCAAAGTGGGGCGCAGGTGCTTGCGCGCACAGAATTGATGTTGCAAAGCAAGTGGGAAACAACAAAACAGCGCATGCCAGGCGATTGATTTTCATAACGCACGGAGTCTAGCACAAAGACGTTGCGCGGTTTTGCTCTCCCACCTTTTTCACGATAGATCCCTGGAAACGATGGGCAAGCCAGCTCTTCCCGATTTGAGTCGCGTTCCGATTCAGTTCAGCGCGAGATTTTTCGAGTAGCTTCGATGCTCCGTCTGGGTGCGAGCGGCGCTACGTTGGGGCGTGGCTATTCTTTCAGTCGATCTCGCGCACCGGAGCTGGTCCGATCTTGGAATCGTGATTCTCGATCGCGTTACGCCTCAAACCGCCCTGGTGGACCCCTACGGCGCGAGCGTGAAGCCGGGCACGGTGAATTGCGAAATGATCAGGCTTACGACGTCTGGGTTAAACAACGGCCTGAGCCCGCTTTCTTTGGTTCACCGAACCACGAACCACGTTGACGCCGAGGTTCTGGCCGGGCAATTGAATCACCTGGCGAATGTGCGCGGCATTCGCGCTATTGTGCTGAACGGGCCGCAGGCGTGGAAGTCGAGCGCGAACGGGCTGGATCACGCGCGGCTGAGCGAGCGGCAATTGAATACATCGGCGAAGACGGGGCTGCCGGGCGTGGTGGTGCCCAGGACCTACCGTGCATTTACCGAGTTCTGCATGGACGTATACGACGGCTTGTGCCGGCGCGGCTGGCGGCGGCTCTCAACGGAGGGCCAGGTCGCCTCGCTGGAAGACCGAGTGCTGATTGAGAGTTGCCCGCACGCGGCGTGGAAATCGCTGGGCCTGAAGCCGCTGTGCAGCAAGAGGAAAGCGCGCGTGAGCGACCTGGCCGAGGCCTATGCCGCACTCAATTCCCTGATGCCGGTCACCTGCAACCGCCCGCCGAATCACGACCAACTGCAGGCGATTGTGGCCGGTTTGCCGGGCCTGTCAATCGCGGAACGCAATATTGCTTCGGTGCGCTTTGTGGGTAAGGCTCCGCGGCGTGAGCAGGGCCATTGGCGCGAGGGATTTATTGTGCTGCCGTTGCCGCCGGTGGGACACGAACACTGGCTAAGGGGCATGCGCTGGTTGAATTAGCCCCAATACCGTTTACTTAAGCATGTGCATAGCTCAAAATGGGTGCCCCACCCTCGCCGCGTCTTTGTTCTTGCGGCTAGGGTGGGATTGGCCGCCACTTTCCGACGTGCAGGCTTCTTAAGTGAAGAGCATTGATTCTAACCCGCATTTCTCACAATCCTGCCCAAGCCGCAGTTTTTTTCGCCCGCCCGTTGCCGTTAATTACCAGCCATGAGCGCAAACTGGAAACATGCATACTGCGGAAGACGCCTGCCGCCGGGCTCAATTCATCACGCGCAGCCGAGCGTCCTTCGCGCATCCATTTCGTTGAAAGCTGAGGGGCAAAAAGCAAAAAAAACATACCCCCCCCACCCCCCGGGGTGCTCAGAAGGTAAATAGGGTATTTTTGAACCATGTATAAGCAAACACAGATGGTTAGTCGACAAAATGAAACAAAAATGCTGTTACATTCGTTTCGGAAGGTCTCGCGTTCTAAAGAACTTACAAGCCAGTTGCTGCATTTCTGGTGCAATAAAACGTGCATTTTCGCGTATTTGCATGTTGCAGAATTCCGGCGGTAAACGATTGATATCAAGCGTACTTACATCGAATTCCGCGCACGATGCATTTTGCTCGATTTCGCACTCAAATGCGTCGCAGATTCTCCAGTGCCTGAAGCACACTTCACTGCCACTTGAGTGCGCGTCTTGTTAGAAATGCAGACCAAAGCAGGATGCGTTCGCGTAGAAACGGGATTCATGGCTCCGCCATTGAAGTTCGCGGGCCGGTTTTTTTTGACGAATACAGGCTATTTCGATTCGCCGCGCAGCATCTCGACCGCCTGCTGGTATCTCATCCCCAGCGGCACCGGCGTAAATCCGGACTCATCTTCGGTGGTGTCGAAGACGCGCGTCTTGAACACAACCCGGCCGCTCATTGCCATCCGCAGGTGGACGATTCGCCACCGGCCGCCGCCCACATCAGCCTGGTCGATCCTGATCCAGCCGCCTTTATTGAGCCGCCCCAGAATGCCCCAGCCGAAATCCACATCCTGGTCGAGATGACCTTCAAGCCGAGTCACCCGCGCATGCGCCGCGTCAATCAGAATCTCTCCGCTCATGGCAGTCAGCGCCTGCGTCTCAAGGTCGGCTGCTGAGAAGTTCGGGTTCGGCTTGAATGTGAATTTTTCGATTGCCCCCGAATGGGCGTCAGCCGGCCCGGCATATTGGTAGACAAATGCGTTGGGCAGCGCGCGCAGCACCTTCATCGCACGCGCCGTGTCGGCATCCTCAGATTGCTTGCGATGATGCTGCAGGCCCGGGTTACCTGCGAGCGTATCGAGCCGCGTTTCTTCCTGCTGCTCGGCAGCGGCGGAAAGTGGCTTGTCGAAAACTTCGGTCAGGCGGGCCACTTCGCCGTCTTTGGTTTCGACAATCTGCTTGGTCGAAGTGAGGCGCGGGCTGATCTTATGCAGGGTGTAGCGCATGGGCTGCCCGGAATCCTGGGCGGCGCGCAGCTCGTTGGCCAGCGAGCGATCGACCAATGCCTGAGCCTCAACGGGTGAAAGCGAACCGGCCGCAGTCTGCGCAGAGGCAAAGGGGACAGCTAGCACAAATAAGACCGGAATGAGCCCGAACACAGACCCACGGGCAGCGCTAAACACCGCTGTTCGGTTTTGAGACTGTCCCATTCCCCTATTAGACAATCACTCCCCCCATTCGGATGCAGTGGTTAAAGCATTAGCAACAGGTTGCTGCTATAGTTCGGGCAGGGACCTCTATCGTCCCGGACGCGGCGCGGGACCACTCCGAGCCGCAACCGCGGGCCAGCCGGCCGGCCGATATCGACCGGCAGGCCTCTGAGATTCCCGGAAGCGACAATTCTGCGGCCAGGAGAAGGAAAACATCATGCCAGTGGAGAGTACTCCCGCACGCATCGGCAAGAGCGTGACTATTTGCGGCGAAGTGAAAGGCAGTGAGGATTTGATTGTAGACGGGCGCGTGGAAGGGACCGTGAACCTTTCAGAAAGCCGGCTGACGATTGGTCCCAGCGCCAACGTGGCAGCAGATCTTTGCGCCAAGGACGTGCTGATTCTGGGCCACGTCCAGGGTAACGTAGTGGCCAGCGGCCGTGTTGAGCTGCGCGCGGGATGCTCGATGGAGGGCGATATTCGCGCACTCCGCCTGGCGGTTGAAGACAACGCCGTCTTCCGTGGCAAAGTGGATTTGACGCAGGGCGCGGTCAAATTGCCCGACGGGCCTAGCGCGCCCCAGTCCGGCAGCATCTTTTAGGCACGAGTGCTGCGCGCGGTTACAAGCTGCTAAAGCGGTTCCGCGATTACTGCGTCCCAATCGAGAGGGTTAAGGTTGCTGAACTGGTTCGAAAAGAAGCAGGGCAGAGGCCCCATTGCCTCCGTAACCACCCCGGCGGGGCCCCGAGTGCCGCGCCACTCCGGTGGTTGGGCCGTGTTGCGCAAAAGGCTGCAGGCCGAGCCCGGGTTGCGCGTGATCGACGTTGGTTACACCTCGCCCACAAACATCAACTTTCTTACCGAGCTTGGACACAGCATCTTTCTGGCCGACCTGGTGCACGACGCCTGGAACCAGGACTGGCAGAAAGAAAAGGACGAAGAGGGAAATCCGAACTGGAATGTTGAGGGTTTTCTGAATCAGAGCATGAGCTTTGGCGACCGTATGTTTGACGTGGTTCTGCTGTGGACGGCGCTCGATTATCTGCCCGAAGCCTTCGTGGTGCCTGTGGTCATGAGCCTGTCCAAATCGATGAATCCCGGCGGCCAGGTGCTGGCGTTTTTCCACACCCGCACGAAAGGCGACGAGACCGCCCATTGCCGATTTCACGTAACCGCCGGCGACGAAGTTGAGGTGCAGCTTGCGGAGACCGCGCCCATCCAGCGCGCCTTCACCAATCGCAGCATCGAGAAGCTTTTCGCCGGGTGGTCGGGCCATCGACAATTCCTGGCCAAGGACAGCGTTTCTGAAGTGATCATGACGCGGTAAAGGAAGGGAACGAGGGAACAAGGGAGCAAGGAAATCGGACTTCGTGTTTCCTTGCGAACTCCAAGTGAGCTCAGCTGTTGAAAGGTAGCCAGGGTTGCATTTCGATTTGCGGAGTGGGTGCGGGATTCCAGCTCGATTCGCCGACGCGCGTATTGATCTTGTATTCGCGGCGTATGGATTCAACCAGGTCGCCGATGCGCTTGCGGTACTCGGCAGAAACGAAGGCGCTCTTTTCGTATCGGCGCCGGTAAGCCTCAGCCTGGCTGGGGAAATGCTCCTGCACAAATGCGAAAAACGTCGGCTGGGAACACGGCTTGAGGAAGAGCGCACCGGCGAAGAAAAACTCCGCTCCAGCGCCGGCTGCGGCGCGGGCCACGGCTGCGATCGATGCGCGCGTGTCGGTAATTCCAGGCATGAGTGGAGAGCAGTTCACCCCGGCCCGGATTCCGGCATTGCGAAGCTCGGCCAGCGTGTCGATGCGCAGATCGGGCCGCGGCGCGCGCGGCTCAAGCGTGCGAGCCAGCTCTACATTCATCGTGGTAACGGTAATGTGAACCGTGAGCGCGTGGCGCTGGGCGATCTGCTTGAGCAGGTCGAGATCGCGGGTGATGAGAGTGGATTTGGATATGATGCCGATGCGAAAACCGCTGCTGCGCGCAAAAACCTCAAGCAGTGAGCGAGTGACAAGTTGCTTGCGCTCGATGGGCTGGTAGGGGTCGGTTGCAGTGCCCAGCGCAATATCGGTGCCCGGTTTGAGCTTTTTCAACTCCTGCTCCAGCAGCCAGGCGGCGTTCTGCTTGAAGAAAATTTTGTGCTCGAAATCTTCGGGCGAGCGCAGTTCGAGGAACTCATGCGTGTAGCGCGCGTAGCAATAACGGCAGGCAAATTCGCAGCCCCGGTAAGGATTGATGGTGTGGGTGAAGGGCAGTCCGCGTTTTGAAACGGTTTTGCCCAGGATGGACTTTGAGGGCAGCGGCCGGTATTCGGTAAGGTGGCCGGCAGCGTGGAGCGGCGCCTGGGCTGCGGAACGCGCGAGCGGGCCGGGCGGGGAGGATTGAAGGATGGGGAAGAGCGGATCGATTTTCGCCATATGTTCGCCTTTTGAGATAAGGTACGCTTGCCTTGAACCGGCGTCAAGCGGTAATTCTCAAGAGGCAGGTTGTTCACAGTTTTCCTTCATGTTCGATATGAACTTAACCTTTCCCAAATCACGGAGAAGATTATGAGCTCATCCGCAAAGACCCGCATCACCTGGCTTGGTCACGCTACCGTACTCATCCAGACACCGAAGGGAACCAACATCCTGGTTGACCCATTTATCCAGCACAACCCCAAATACCCCAAAGAGTTTGAGCTCCCCGCGAAACTCGACGCGATTTTGCTGACGCACGGTCACGGCGACCATATCGGCGACGCCGCGCCGGTGGCGAAAAAGCACGGATCGAAGGTGGTGGCGATCTACGAACTGGCGGACTATATCGCCGGCCAGGGCGTAAAGGAAACCGTGGGAATGAACCTGGGTGGAACAGTCACAATCGGCGATGTGGCGGCGACGATGGTGGATGCGAAGCACTCTTCAGGCGCGCAGGACGAGAAGGGCGTGCACTACGTTGGCGTGGCGGCGGGATTCGTGATCTCGATTGAGGGCGGCCCGGTGTTGTACCACGCGGGCGACACCTGTGTCTTTGGCGATATGAAACTGATTCACGAGCTCTATAAGCCCACAGTCGCAATGCTGCCCATCGGCGGCTTCTACACCATGGATCCGAAGGAAGCAGCTTTCGCCAGTGGACTGCTGAAGCCTGAAGTGATTCTGCCGCTGCACTGGGGTACGTTCCCGCCGCTGACCGGTACGCCGGAACAATTGGCAGCACTGGTTGAGCAAGGTGTGAAGGTGGTGAGCTGGAAACCCGGCGATGCGTTTGAAGCGTGAGAAAGACAGGGAGCAAGGGAGCTAGGGAACAAGGGAACAAGAAGGCGGTTAAGATGGCGCGCGAACAAACGACAATTGAAACAATCGACGAAGTCTTCGCGAAGACCCTTCTAGGCGAATACGACGACGATGCTCCGTGGGAAGCGGTTCGTGAACTACAGGCCATCGGCACCCAGGAGATCTTCGACAAGTCGGTGGAGTGGTGCCGCTCAACCGATCCATTAAAGCGTGCCCGCGCCGCAGACGTTATCGCGCAACTGGGCAAAACAGCCGACCACCCTGAACATGCTTTCCCTGAAGACTCCTTCATCGTCATTGCTTCTCTCATCAAGATCGAAGCAGAACCGGCGCCGCTCAGTTCCGCGATTCACGCGTTAGGGCACATAGGCAACCCACGGTCCGTCCGGATTCTTTCCCCGTTTCGGATGCACCCAGACGCGGGAGTTCGTTTCGCTTCGGCCTTCGCTTTAGGCAAGTTTGCCGATGACCTGATGGCCGTGGATGCGCTGATTAAACTCTCGCGCGATGGGGATGAGGATGTAAGGGACTGGGCGACCTTTGGAATTGGGGCGCTCAGCCAAAGCGACACGCCTGCAATTCGAGAAGTCCTCTTCGCAAGGCTTGGCGATCAATTCGAGGACGCACGACAGGAAGCAATCGTGGGTCTGGTGCGGCTGAGAGATGAGCGCGTTTTGACAGCGCTTTTGTTTGCTCTTGAGCAAGACGACGTGCCCGCCATCATGATCGATGCCGCATTGGACTTGCTGGGTTTATCAGAATCTGCTGCGAATTGGACGTCAGCCAGGTGTGCTGCAGAGTTGCGTGAGAAATTTGGACTCAGCCAGTAACCAGGGCCTCCTTGCTCCCTCGCTCCCTGCCTTATTGATCCCGCGTTTGCCGGATTGCGCGCGAAGGCTGGTCGACTGAGGAGTAGCTGGAAGGCGTGCTTTGGCTGCCGAGCCGCGGACCGGCGGGTGAGTCAGCGGAGCCGCGACAGTTCTTCAGGTCGCGAAGAATCTCAGCTTTTTCGCGCGCGTACTGTCCGGCCAGTCGAGTCAGTGCAAAGGTAATAATGTCGCT
>JBEKCW010000113.1:0-12579 GCA_050014675.1 Occallatibacter sp.
TTGAGCAAGAATCCCAATGACGTTGACGCCCTCTTTGCCCGGGGCTGGGTTCACAGCCTGCGCTGCACCTATCTGGCCATGGTGGAGCGCGCCTATGGCACCGCTTTTCATCAGGCCAATAAAGCCAAAGACGATGCCGAACATGTTCTCAAGCTGGACCCGAATTACGTCGACGCCAAGCTAGTGGCCGGTGTTTATCAGTACTCCGTTGGCGCGCTACCGTTTGCGTTCAAGCTGCTGATCGGTGTTGTCGGCATTACCGGGTCGAAATCCACCGGCCTTGCGCTGCTTGAGGACGACGGAAATCGCGGCGTCATTACCAGCGTAGAGGCGCGAACGGCGACCGCGCTGTTCCTGCGCCGCGAGGCCCGCTACCAGGACGCGATCGAGGTGATTCGCGGCCTCGAGAAGCAGTATCCACACGACTACCTGTTTTGCCTTGAAGAAGCCAACCTGCGCAAGGACGCGGGCGAGGGCATGCGCGCCGTAGACGCCTACCGCCAGATTGTGGCCGACGACGAAAAGCCGGGTTACTTTGTCTCGACCAAAATGGAGCTCACCTACTTCGGTCTCGGCGATGCGCTGCGCGGACAGCGCCATTACGCTGAGGGGGCCCAGGCCTACGAACGCGCCGCCAACTCTCCCGGCGTGAGCCCTGAGCTCAAGGTCCGTTCGCTTCTTGACGCCGGTCAGTGCCACGATCTGAACGGTGAGCGGCAGGCGGCGGTGAAGGACTACCAGGAGGCGATCGATGCCGGGCCCAACACCTCGCGCGCCGATGCCGCCCGCAAGGGGCTGCGAAGCCCTTACAGGGGGAACTAACCTAGATTGCTCGCCGGACTGTCGCCGCTGCATAGAAGCGGTGCAGTTTCTGTACGGGTTCTGTACGGGTTCTGTGCGGTTTCTGTATGGATTCTGTACGGAATTTAAGGTTCAAGTTGTTGATTTCATTGATGCGATCCACAGGTGAACAGTTTCTGCGTGGTTTTTGAATGAAAGCTTTTCTTTGAATTCCTGAGAAGAGTAAGGCGGAGTCGCGATTACGCTGTTTTCGAGGTTTTTCATCTTCTCTCGATCCATGCTTCAATCGTCCCTTTTCGTCTTCCCAATTACATTGTGCTCCGGGAGGGCAAAATTACATGCAAGTGGTGGCCGGAATATTTCAGCAGGAGAATACCGGCTGGTTGAGGTTCGTGCTTTCCCAGGTCCGAAACTCCGGACCTGGGGCACCCATTCTTGTGCTGGGTTGAGAATGGCCGGTTGAGGTTCGTGCTGCGCCTTGGGGAACCTAATAGCCGCCTTCATCGTATTCTGTGATTGCTACTTTCCCCCACGAGGAGGAACAAACATGGCCGTCTTCTGTCACCGTTGTGGTACCGGGCTCCCCGCGACCGCCCGCTTCTGTTCAAGCTGCGGCGCCACCATCCCCCCGCCGCAGCCCATGCAGGGCAGGCCCCTGCTGCGCCCCCGCGTTGGACGCCAGATTGCCGGCGTCTGCATCGCGCTGGCCCACTCCAACGGCTGGGACGTATCGGTTGTCCGCATCCTCACCGTGCTGGGCTTCTTCTTCTCGAGCGGCCTGGTCGGAATCGCCTACCTCGCTGCCTGGATCGGCATTCCCGAGGAGCTGCCCGCTGTTCCGGGAGTGTATCCTCCTCAGGTATGAGCTCAGGAACGAGCCTGTTTTATCTCTCCTCGGGCGTTCGCCTCGGTAATAGCGACTCCGGCGCCGGTCTTCCCGTAGTCTTTCTTCATCCCACCCCGCTCAATCGTGATTACTGGCAGCCACTTGTGGCCCAGCTCGGCCCGCTGCGCACCATTGTCCCAGACCTGAGGGGGCACGGCCTCTCGGAGCTTGGCTCGGGCCTTCCCGCAGGTTTGTTCGCGCGCGTTCCCGATGCGCCGGCGCTCACGATGGAGCAGCTCGGCACCGACATTCTTGCGCTGCTCGACCATCTGGGACTTTCGACCGCAGTTTTTGCCGGCTGTTCTATCGGAGGGTATGTGTTGCTCGAGCTTTGGCGTCGCGCGCCGGAGCGCATCAGGGGGCTCGCCTTCGTTTGCTCAAAACCCCAGCCGGATGCCGAAGCCAACCTTGAAAAACGCGCCGCGACCATCGGCCAGGCGCGAGCCGGCGAAGCGGAAAAAGTCTTTGACGGGAATGCGCTGAACCTTGTCGGCGCTACCACTCGCGCTCTTCGGCGCGGGATTGTGGCCGAGGTTCGCGCGCAAATGACGCTCACGGCCGAGGCTGTGGTTGCGGTGCAGGCGGGGCTTGCGGTTAGGCCTGACTCGAGACCCACGGTCGCCACCATCACGGCGCCGGTGCTGGCCATTGCAGGCGGTGAAGATGTTGCGGTAACGCCATCCGAGATGGAAGCGTTTCGCCTTGCGCCGGGCGGCTGCGAATACCACGTGCTGGCCGATGCCGGTCATCTTGCCGCTTACGAGCAACCGGAAAAGGTGGCCATGATAATGTCCTTCTGGCTGCAACGGTTTGAAGCCTGACCGGCCTGAACAAAGCGCCGCAGGATTCAAACTGTATTGTGGGGGAGGGCTGAGTTCAAAGATCTCCGCGGCCCAACTACCTGAGAGCCGCGGAGAATTCGCCAGAGGAATGGGAGGCCCGATTGCAGATCGCATCCTTCCCGCGATCTTTCCCAATCCCCCCTGGATGGCCCGTCATAATGACCGTGTTTGGATGAATGATTTATATGTACCAGCCAGTTGGCTCGCAGGATGTGTCCCGCGTCACCGTAGGTGAGGAAACAACGCAATCGAATAGTTTCCTGAGTTAAGATCGGGGAATCAGAGGCGGCCCCTTGCCGCCCGCAGCTCGCAACGGCCGATATGACGCCTGCAGAATTTGAAGCCGCTCTCTCGCTTGCCGCGCCTCCCGATGGGCTATCGGCGCCACTCGCCGCCCTGTGGTGGGACGCCAAAGGCGACTGGGCCCGCGGGCACTCGCTCGTTGACGAGCTTGAGACCGCCGATGGCATGGCTGTCCATGCCTACCTGCACCGCAAAGAGGGTGTGGAGTGGAATGCCAACTATTGGTACGCCCGCGCTGGGGAACGCTTCCGCCGGCCCTCGCTCGACGCCGAATGGCGGGCGCTGGTTGAAGGGCTGCTCGGCTGAGACACGCCGAAGCCCCGCCGGTAGAGAATCCGAATCGGGTATTGGACTTTAGGGATTTGGAGGGGTATGGGCCGCCTTGACCGGCGGCCCATTCATCTAGATTTGGCTTAAAGTTTCTCGTAGAAGTCGCAGACTGAGCAGGAGATATAGACTCCGCCGGGAATGCCGCGCTCGCGATCTTTGACGCGCTTGACGATGCGCGTGGGCTTGCTGCACTTGGGACAGTCAGTCGACTTCGTCGTGTCCATTACCTTCTTGCGGTCACCTGTTTTTGCAATCTTTGCCATCGGTGGGGTGTTTCTCCTTCATAGGTGTCTCTGCACACATCCGCTGTTGCGGACGGCTTCAACGGCGCGGTTTTGCTGCCATATGGGCGAGCGAGACTCGCTGCTCCAAGTTTACATGAAGGGTGGGTTGCGTTGGATGGTTGTCGACCGCCCCTCCGGGGCGGAATCATCATTCTGTTGCGGCTTTCCCAGGATTCCGTTCGCCGCGGCGAACTCCATCCTGGGTTATGATCGTTCCGTCCCTACGGGACGGGAAACGGCTACAGTTGCATTGGCGGATTCCTGGAAGAGACGGGCAAAGGCCCGGGCCTAAAGGCCGCGTTGTTTTGTCCTCTTTCAGGGGGTTAAAACCCCCTGCTCCCTCCGCCGGTTTACACGGGTCACCCGCTTGCTCCCTCCGCCGGTTTACGGCATGGGCAAATCCGTGCCCATTCAGAGCCGGGGTTTCACCGCGGGTTGCTCAGTCCGCGGCAGCGGGACGCTGGGCCTGAGTGAAATTCGAACTCGGGGTGCTTGAGGGCGGCGGTGAAGGCTGAGGCGTGCCTGCCGGCTGAGGCGAGGCTGGCTGGGTTGACGCGGGTTGCGCAGAGGCGGGCGCGGCCGGCTGTTGCTGGTCGGGATTCACGTCAGGCTCGTATTCGGGGTTAGGCTTGGCTGGCTGCACCGGGCGCATCTTGGTTGCGGGATTTTGGGCGCTGCGGTCCCCGGTCTGCTCGCCAGGCTTGAGCAGGCTGGGCGGAGCCGGGGCTGCTTCCTTGTCGGTGTCGACCTCCGCGTCGCCTTCCTTCACGACGTGGACATCGGTGTTCTGGGCGAGCACCGGGGTGCCGTCGGAGCGCATCATGCCTGAAACGACATCGGTGGTAAAGATTTGGACCGGCTCGCCGACCTTCGCAATCTCAAGGCGAATCACGCGGTTGCCATTGACGCGGACAAAGTAAACCGGCTCGGGAGGCTTGCCATAGATCCACTCCTCAAACGGTTCCTGACCGTCCATTTCGCGGCTCTTGGTAACCGGCTGTCCTTTGGCAAAGAGCACCATATCGGTGCTCATGCCCACAAGCACCTGGTGCGACAGAATGGCGTCTTTCAGTTGCGGCGGCAGCGTGTCGGTAAAGGCCTGGATGGGCGTTTTTACGTCGAACGAGATAAGCGGAGCCAGCAGGGCCTTGACGTCGGCGCCGGTCATTTCGGGCACGTGGCCTTTGAATTCCAGGGTGAGCCGCGAGCCGGTAGCCGGGTTTCCATCGTCCTGCACAACCGGCGAAGTGCCCATGCCGCCACCCAGCTCAATGTGCCGCAGGATGCGGTGCTTCAGGTCCGGACCGCCGTTGAATTCGAAGATCATCTTACTGTGGTCAAACTTGACGTCGGTGATGACCACGCGATCGCCGGGTTTGGCGCTCAACCCATCCGAGGTCACCAAGTTCAGGTAGGCCTCACCGGCCGGCTCCAGGTTGCCGTTTGCAACCAGAGTCAGTCCCTTGTGCCCGCACGGCAGGGGACGCATGGCGAACCCCTGTTCTGCCTGCATCACGCGGAGGAGTTCGATGCGGGTTCTGGGGTTGATCTCGACCTTTGAGAGCGGAACGCTGGTTGGCTTGATCTGCTGGAAGCGGCGGTCGACATTTCCATCGGCCGTAGTGGCCTTCTTCCCGCTGGTATCGATGGTGATGACCTGGGCGCGGGCGCATGCAAGAAGAACTCCGAATGACACGATCGCAATGGCGCCGCGAGCCATGGTTGCTGGAAGGGGAAAATGCGATGACAGGTTGCGCGGAATCATCGATTGCCGTGAGCGCCGGGGAAGGTGGGACCTGATCATGGGAGCCTCCCATGCTTCACATAAGCATTACGCGAAAATGGCGCAGTAGGCAAGAGCGGGGCGAGAAAAATGGCGGAATCTCGAGGTGGCGATACACGTTGTTACGCCCGCTACAGCGGGCTATCGCGCTGGCGGGCGGCTATTACCCCAGGCTCGCGCCTGGGGCTACGTGCTTACGCCCGCCAAGGCGGGCCCCGTTTGACTCGCAGAAAGGAGACGGGCGATACCTCTTTCTGTTTGGCTCGCAGGATGGAGACCGGCGGCGCCTCATTCTGTGGCGGTGGTTTTATCGTTGGCGGGCTGGTTAGTGGTGAATTGGGGCGTGAGGGCCGAGCCGATCTGCACCAGCGCGGGCGCGGCAGGCTCCTGGGCGCCCATGGCCTCCTCGTGCTGGGCGCGCGCCGCGGCATCCAGATCGACGGGAATTCCCGCCGGCTTGAGCACCGGCGCGTTGTAGCGGTAGTTAAGGTTTCGGGTAATGCGGAAGACCACCGGAATTGCAGTCAGCATGGCGAAACAGGCCAGCCACGAGCCATCCAGTCCAAAAGCGCCGCCGGTGAGCCGCAATGGCCCCATGGGATCGCCTTGAACCACGTGGGAGTGGGCACTGTCGCCGCTCACCGCGAGGCCAAACAGGAGGGCGCGGCTCGCCTTCCAGCCAAAGTTGAGCCCCCAGCTGAGCCACAGTGCGCGGCTGCGCAGGTAGGCGAGAGACAGCACCAGGCCAACTGCCACGGAAACAGCAAAGCCAGCGCGGCCAGAGCCGGGAATGAGGGACTGGACGAGTGCGTAGTACAAGGCAAAACCAAGCGAAGCGGCGAAAGGCCCCAGGGCGCGCTCAAATTGTTGGAAGCCGTACCCGCGGAAAGCTACCTCTTCAACCAGGGCGGCCATGGCAAAGAAAGCCGCATCGGCGGCCAGCCATCCCCACGAAGCAAGATCGGTTGCCAGCACCAGCGAGATGCCGCCGAAGACGGCCAAGGGCAGCACGCAGACGACTGCCAGCCCCCAACCCGCGGCCATACCCATGCCGAACTCTGCGGTGAGACCGTCGCGCGAGGGAAATCCCTGGCTGTCGATGGGATGAGGATCGCGATCGAACCAGAAACCCATCGCCGCGTAACCCACGATAAGCAGGAAGGCCAGCATGACCTGTTCGATGAGAGGGTTCCAGTCGTCCCGCAACAGCCCCTGTGCGCCATGGTGGGCGATCGCCCGCGCCAGAAAGTAGTAAAAGACAGCCACCACGAATTCGATATAGGCGCGCAAACGGCCGCCGGCATTGCGAGCGACAGTCATGCGCTCCTCCGTGCAAGGACGATTGCGGAAAGGACGATCGCGCCCGGATTCATCTGCATCTGTGCCTCGTTCATCCTTGGATCGGGTTGTTGGCCGACTGTGGGTTCAATCTTCGGTATAAAACTGAGCAATGTTGCGAAACTTTTTTTGACGCCTGGCCAGCAGTTCGTCGAGGGGCAGGGCCTTGAGCTCCGCGAGGTGACGGCGGAGGGCAGCGGCGAGCAACTGCATACCGGCTTCGCGATCGGCATGGATGCCGCCCACTGGCTCGGGGATGATCTCATCGACACATCCCAGTTCGGCAACCTCGGGGGCGGTAACGCGCAGTGCGGCCGCGGCGCGATCCTTGTGCACCACGTCGCGCCACATAATGGCTGCCGCACCCTCGGGCGGGATGACCGAATAAATGGCATTCTCGAGAATCAGCACGCGGTCAGTGACAGCCAGCGCCAGCGCGCCGCCCGATCCGCCCTCGCCGGTGATGGCAGAAATGGTGGGCACGCGCAGGCGCGCCATCTCGCGAATATTGCGGGCGATGGCTTCAGCCTGGCCGCGCTCTTCAGCGCCCAGGCCCGGATAGGCAGCGGTGACGTCGATGAGCGCGATGACCGGCCGGTTAAATTTTTCGGCGAGCTTCATGACGCGCAGCGCCTTGCGATAACCCTCAGGACTTGGCATTCCGAAATTCCGCTTGATGCGCTGCTTGGTTGTGCCGCCCTTGCGGATGCCGATGAGCATTACTTCGTCGCCGTCGAAGCGGGCCATGCCGCATACCACCGCTTCATCGTCGCCAAAGGCGCGATCTCCGTGAATCTCGCTGAAGTCAGTGAAGATTCGTTCGAAGAAGTCCATGGGGTAGGGCCGCTGAGGATGCCGCGCCCTCTCAACCTTGATCCATGCCGGAGAAACCGGCTGCTGCTGCGAGTTGCCTGTGTCCTGTTCGCTCATTGTAAAGGGGCCGGCTGGCACTAGCGTCGCCGGCCCTTACGTGATTCTACGAGGGGAGCCCGGTTGCGACAAATACGGCGGAGATTTGGCTCCGGCGCGACCCTCATTGGATAATCGCCTCCATGGACGAGCCGCTTCCCTTCACTGCCCTGCTCTCGTTCGCGCTGGTCGCATTCATCGTCGAGACTGACAATGCGGCCGAGAGCCAGATTCCTCACTCAACCACCCGGTTGGGCAAGAGCACCGCGGAGTACGGTCTCTGGCTTACCTCAATCGTGATGTGGCAGAACTGCCTGAAGCATTTGCCGGACGAGGGGACCACGGTGCGGGAACTGGAGCAGCGGGCGCGAACCGGGACCAATTGGAACGGAATGTTGCGCTGGGGCTACGTCTGGATGGCGCCCTCGCCAATGGACGCTCGGGCCAAACCTCGCATGGAAGATTGGCTGGTAAAGCCGACGGCGGCAGGAATCGCTGCAAAGCAGGTGTGGGAGCGGCTGCTGCCGGCCACTGAACGGCGGTGGGAGAAGCGTTTTGGATGGGATGAGATCGAGTCTTTGCGAACGGCATTGAGGGAAGTAGTTGTGGAACTGCCGGCGACGCTGCCGGATTGCATGCCGATTCTGGGGTTTGGACTTTGGACCAAGCAATCAGAAGACAAGCGGAGCACAGCTGAAGTTGCTAAGCCAGCTGAGCCGATTGAAGAGTTGAAGCTTTTGGATCTGCTGGCGCGCGTGCTGGTTGCCTTTGCGCTTGAATTCGAGAATGTATCGGAGCTGTCGCTCGCCATTTGTGCAGATGTTCTACGGGTGATGAATGAGAAAGGCGTGCGGACAAGGGACTTGCCAATGCTTTCCGGAGTGTCAAAAGAGGCGATTGCCATGGCGCTGGGATTCATGGAGAAACGCGGGCTGTGTGCGGAAGAACAGGAAGGCACAGGCAAAGCGCGCGTGGTGAAGCTCACGCCCCAAGGGCGCGCGGCGCAGCTTGCATATCGGCAATTGGAGACCGAAGTCGAAGCACGATGGGGACAACGATTCGGAGATCGCCTGGCACGCCTGCGCAAAGCGCTTGAAAAGCTGCTGGGCGACTCTGGCCGGGATCAGACGGAGTTGCTGAAAGGCACCGAGGCACCGAAGGGATGTTGGAGAGCGGAATTGCCGAGGCCGAAGACGCTGCCATGGTTTCCTATGGTGCTGCATCGGGGTGGGTATCCGGACGGGAGCTAGTGCAGGGGCTCGTGGGTTCGCGAATGCGATTGTTGTTCGGAACTGCGAAGAAGAGACCGGGCCTGAAGGCCAGACAAATTATGTACTGGATTTCAGGGGCCTGAAGGCCCCTGCTCCCTCCGTTTTTTTGTGCGTTGCATCAAGGGTGGCACAGGCGCGGACAAAGGCTTCTGCGACCTTCGGGCCTAATTCAGGATGGGCTGCGTTGCGCTCGCCTTGGAATATCTGCGAGTAGACCATGGGGCCGAGCAGCATGGCTTCAATCACGTTGAGATCGAGGTGCGGGGTGAGCACGCCACGATCCGTTGCTCGGCGAAGCGCCTTGGCGATGGCCCTGCGTGCCGGCTCCATGGCGCGACTGCGCCAGACCTTGCCGAACTGCCGGTGAAGCTTGGAGTAAGAAATGATGGAAGCGGTCATGCGTGCGCGCTCGGTTTCAAATTCACCGGGCGGCTTGCGGGTGAGAATCCAGGTGAGATCGGTGAGCAGGTCGCCGGAGTCGAAGTGCTGCGGAGGCCGATTGAGGCCGTGGATCATCTCCACGACCTCGAGCAGCAGCGCTTCTTTATGGGGCCAGTGGTTGTAGATGGTGGCTTTGCTGACGCCTGAAGCGCGGGCGATTGAGTCCATGCTGGTGGGCTCGATGCCGCGCTCGCAGAACAGATCGAGCGCGGCACGGAGGACGTTTCGATGAGCTTCAGAACTGCGCGGCCTTGACATGATTACGCTTCACCTCGCGCAGCCAAAGAACGTATATCACTTTCATCGTTTGCTCCACATTTTGGCGAAACTGACGTCGTCGACGGCGGTAAGTTTGTCGAATTTTTTGACGAGATTGCGAACGCGGATCATGGGATCGACCTCGGAGGATTGGACAATACTGAACTGTTCAGTATCGAAATGTCAAGAGGGCTATTTTGTGGAGAAATGCGGGCTGGGTGGCAGTTGAATAAAGCACGTGGAAAGGAGTTTTATGTCAGGGCGCGACTTCAGTCATGCCGCATATGCTTCTCTCCGGGCCGGGGTTTAGCGAGTGCGTGACAGTTTATCTGGACCCAAGCGAACACGCTTTAAATCAAAAGCGGCAAGTTCGCATCCGCTTCGCGGATATGGCAAGTTAGCGAGTTGGCGCACGAGTACGTTCTCAAGCAGACACTTCAGCCACTGCCAACTCTCGCGGACACGGGTTCACTTTCTTAGCAAGCTCTTCGGTCGTATCGAACAAATACACCGAATGGGCCGGGGTTCGGCCTCTAAGGGATACCTTTCGCCGCGCAAGATTTATGAGACTACTTCTAGTGCTCTCCTTCCTCGCTGGGATCGGGTCCGGTCTCATCCACCGCCGTTTTAGCGGTGGTGACTTCATTGGGACCGGTGCCGCTTGAACCAGCCGCCTTACCTACTTCCTCGACTTCGGCCTCGGGTTCTGGTTGATCTTTTCCCGATTGCAGCAACTTGTCGACGCGGTAGCCGGCGGCCTCCGCGGTTGCGAGGGCGTCGCCGACGGTGCGGGCGAGCGCGGCCACTGCGGCGCGATCGGGAGCGGCGTGGCCGGCGATCTCAAGCAGCGACGGCATCAGCATCCACCAGAGCAGTTCCTCATAGCGCTCGCGGACGAGGTAGACGTGGCCTTCAGTCTCGTGGACGCCGGTAAGCCAGCGGACGTCGGGATCGAGCCAGAGGGAGGGGGCGAGAACTACGTTGGGGGCTTCGGGTTGGGAAGTTGCGGGTACGGGATTCCCTTCCCTGTTCCCCAAGTGCGAGGGAACAGGGGCACCCGGCTTAATTTTTCGGGTATCGTCATCAGGAGCTGGCTTGTCTGTCAGCGTGGACGCTGACAGGACAACCGGGCTTCCACCCCATCGACTTGGACCTGTCGACGGGGACCCCGGGCTGGAGCCCGGCGCTGCTAAGTCGCGGCTCTGCTCGGGTTCTTCTTGTTTCGCGCCAACGCCGGCGACAGTTAGCAGCACGACTTTGATGCGCGCGGCGGCGCGCCAGCCTGCTTCGCCTTCAAAGCCGAGCGCGGTAAACGCACGGGCAAACGGCTCGCGCAGACGCAGGCGGTCAAAGAGATCGAGCGCCACGCGTTCAGGGTTCTCATCGTCAACGCTCTCGGCCAGGAGCTCAAGCGCGCACCATGCAAAGATTGGTCCCCACATGGCGGTAGCTGTCACCTCGGGGCTGGGGCTAGGCAACATGCGGCGGGCCGCGGCGGTCCACGGCGACGGGAAGAGCGATTCAACCCCAGGCAGACGCATGGCGGCGCGTAACCGGCGGCGGAAGACCAGCGTGAACGAGGCGAGGTCGATGGGCTCGAACGGAGCAACAGGCTGGCCGGCTTCGGCCAATCGCGCGGCGTATGCAGCCTGAGCCTGCTTGAGGAATTTCTCAGCGCGCTCCCAGGCCTGATCGAAGTATCCGCCGCGCTCGCGTTCGGTGGGCCGGTCTGCGGCGAGCACAGGACGCGGATGCTCGGCGAGATCGGCAAATTGCCTGACGATTGCGGGATCGAGGAGCTTGCGCAGCGCATCGTGCGCGGGACGGAGGCCGAGATCGACGAGCGCGTCTTCAAGATTGGGGACTCCGCGGCCGGCCAGCTGATCGCTGAGCTTGTCCCATGGCTGGTGCGCGCTGGGTTTGAGCTCGCGCCAGTCAAGAAAGACGTGAGTCTGATAGGCATTGAGCTCGAGCGTAAGACCGCGCTCAAATACATCGCTCGCGCGGCGCAGATACTCAAGCCCGGTCAGCGAATCGCGGAAAGCCAGAACTACAGTTGCATCGCCGCCGAGACCAAGCCCCTCGCGCAGGCGCCGCTGCTTGAGCTGGCCTGACGCCTTGTCGGCGTAGGCTGCGGAATTGTCGATGGTACCTTGTGTCGACCCGTAGCGATTGTTGTAAACAACCAGCGCGCGCTCGCTGCCGTTGCGGTTCGAGTAGGCAAACACGTCCTCGTCGACCGCGCCACTCGCGGTAAAGAAGTCATAGAGCAGAAAATTCTCGCTCTCGGCAAACAGCCAACGGCGTTTGAGCAGCGGGGCAATTTCGCGGTCGTGTCGCTCAACGAGCCAGTGATCGGGCGTCTCGTTGTAGCGCGGCCAGCGATACTCCATGCCGTATTTTTCGGTGAATCCCTCGATCTGCCCGTGCCCGAACATGGGCAGGCCTGGCAAAGTGGCCATCATCGCAGCAACGCCGAAGCACTTGTCGCCCTTGCCGAATTGATCGATGGCGGTGCGCTCGTCCGGATTCGACATGAAGTTGACGTAGCGCTTCATGATGTCGGGATCGAACTCGAGCGTGTTTTTGAGAACCGAACGGTATTTGGCGTTCTCTTCGTCGCGCAGCATCACCATGAAGGCCGAGTTGTAAACGCGATGCATGCCGAGGGTGCGAACGAAGTACCCTTCCATGAGCCAGAAGGCTTCAGCGAGAAGCAGCGTACCCGGCACTTCTGCGGCTACGCGGTCAACCACTTCGCGCCAGAATTCGTTCGGCATGGCGCGGTCAAAATCGGCCTGGCTCATTCCGTACTCGGCGCGTGAAGGAATTGCGCCGCTTGCGCCGGGACCGGGGAACCACAGGCGATGAAAGTGGCGCTTGGCCAGCGTCATGGCAGCATCGAATCGGATTACCGGGAAGAGCCGCGCAACATAGAGGATAGTTTGAATCACTTGCTCGCGCACGGCCGCATTCAGGTAATCGAGCTGCGCAGTGTCATTCCACGGAAAACTGGTGCCGTCGTTACCGTGGTAGACGTAGCGGAATTCGCCGGTTGATTTATCGCGGCGCTGAAAAACGACTGCGGCGTCAGTCTGTTCGAAGTAGTGATCTTCAATCTTGATTTCGACGC
>JBEKCW010000114.1:0-12578 GCA_050014675.1 Occallatibacter sp.
GTCCAGCACCCAGAATCCGCGGCCGAATGTTGCAACGGCCAGATCGTCGCCGTGCACGATAATGTCGCGAACCGATGTGACCGGCATGTTGAGCTCGAGCGGCTGCCAATGATCGCCGTCGTCAAATGAAACATAGACGCGCAGCTCCGTTGCGGCGTACAGCAGCCCTTTTTGCTTCGTGTCTTCCTTGACTGAATTTACATATGCGCCGTCGGGAATTCCATCGGACACATTCTTCCAGGTCTTTCCGCCGTCATGGGTGCGATAGATATAGGCGCCATTGTCGGCCAGGCGATGGCGATCGACCGAGGCATATGCTGTTTCCAAATCGAAGTGGCCGGCCTCAACCTGCGATACCTTGCTCCACGCGGTCATCTCCGGCGGCGTTACGTTGTTCCAGTGCGCGCCGTCGTCGCGCGTTACGTGGATCAGGCCGTCGTCGGTGCCCACCCACACGGTTTTCGCATCGAGCGGTGACGGGCTGATGGTGTATACCACCCCGAAACGATCGGTCATCACCTCGTCGATGTCTTTCGCGGTAACGGCATCGAGCGTCTTCGGCGCCTCGGGATTGAGGCGCGACAGATCCGGGCTGATCTTCATCCACGTCTTGCCGCGATCACGCGTGCGAAAGACAAATTGATTCGAGTAGTACAGCGCTTCGTCTGCCGGAGAAAAAATCTCAGGCAGCGTCCATGTATGGCGGTATGGATCGCTGGCGTCCTCTTTCGGCAGCTCGCCACCCTCAGGCGCTGAGAGATTGACCGCCTGGTCGCAGCGCTGATCGCCGCTGCCGTAAAGCAGATCGGGGTTTTTGGGATCGGGCACAACGGTGTTGCTCTCGCCAGCTTCGCAAATCGGCAGCCAGTTTCCGTAAGCGAGCGTGTCCAGGCGCGACCATGTCACCACGCTTACCGCGCCTGAATCCTGCTGCGCGCCATAAAGCCAATAGGGGAAGCGATTGTCGGCTGCGACGTGATAAATCTGCGCCGTGGGCTGGTTGTACCAGGTGCTCCACGTTTTTGATCCATCCACTGAGACCACCGTGCCCTGATCGCTCGAGAGCACCATGCGATTGCCGTCTTTGGGATTGATCCACAGCTGGTGATAGTCGTCGCCGCCGGGCGCAGCCTTTACAGGCACCCACGTCTTGCCCGCGTCGAGCGTCATGTAGGTCCCAGTGTTCACGTCGTACGCGCGATCGGGATTAGTTGGATCGACCGCCATCTGTTCGAAGTACCACCCGCGTCCCCACAGGCGCGTTTCACTGTTCACCAGACGCCACGTTGCTCCTGCGTCGTCTGAGATATAAATCCCGCCTGAGGGTTTGGGTGCATCGGCTCCTGTCGCAGCGGGAACGCGATAAGATCGCGCGATTGCGGTGCCGAGATCGTCGACCGCCGCGTACAGCCGATTGGGATTGCTGGGCGCGACCGCAATGCCGATCTTGCCGACGAAATCGTCAGTGGGCAGGCCGCCGCTGAGTTGATGCCACGTGTCTCCCCCGTCAGTGGATTTGTAGAGGCCTCCGCCGGGCATATTCGATGGCGCATAAACCGACCATGGCGGACGCCGCGTTGCCCACAGCGAAGCGTAAATGGTGCGAGGATTTTGTAGATCGAGCGCAAGATCGACCGCGCCCACATTGTCAGGGTCCTTGGCATTGGAGAGAATCTTCGTCCAGTGCGCGCCGCCGTCGGTGGAGCGATACACGCCGCGTTCGTGGTTGGCCTTGTAGGGGTGGCCGAGCGCGGCAACGTAGACCAGGTTCGGATCGGCGGGATCGACAACAATTTTGCCGATCTGCCGCGTCGCAACCAGCCCGATAGAATGCCAGGTCTTGCCCGCATCGGTTGATTTGAAAACGCCGATTCCATATGAGTGCTGGCTGCGAATGTCCGGCTCGCCGGTGCCCACGTACACAATGTTGGGGTCGGAAGGAGCTACGGCAATCGCGCCGATGGAGCCGATCGGGATTCCGGTCACCGGATCGTCGGCGATGGGGAACCAGGTGCGGCCGGAGTTTTCAGTCTTCCAAACACCGCCGCCGGCCGAGCCCATGTAGAAGGTGTCAGGTTGCGATGCATTGCCTGAAACGGCATAGGTGCGGCCGCCGCGCATGGGGCCTACATCGCGCCACTGAAGACCTGAGAGCAATGCGACAGGATATTGCTGGGCAACAATCGGAAGCGCGAATGCGGTCAAAAGAAATGCGGCATAAAAACTACGGACGGCGGCCATTTGAGAGGCTCCGATGAGTTCAGAATTTTAGCTAACGTCAGGGAGAGCAATCGGATAGCAATTGAACAGGATTGTAAATCATTCCTCATCGCCGATCTCGACCTGGTCTTTCAGATTGTGGTCGCTCTTGTTTGAGTCGAGATCGAGCCGGGCAAGATGCTGGCGCTCAAGCTGCTCGTTCAGGGCCTTGAGATTGGTCTTCTTCAGTTGCTGCCACCGTTCCATGAGACCGGGGAGCGGCTTTGCTATCGCCTGAACGGCCTCAGCCTGCGCTGCAGTGGGAGCGGCATCGGCATTTTCAATTGAGTGCTCGAGGCGTGCCAGCTGTGAGCGCACCAATCCAAGAGTGGGCGGAGGGGTGGGGCCGCCGCGGCCCATGCCGCGCATTCCGCCTTCAGGGCCGGCAATCGCATTGAGCTTGGATTCGATGGAGGGTTCGGCGCCTGCCACGGGACCCTGCGATGAGCGCGCCTTGAGCTGCTCGCGCAACTCTTTAATGTCGCGCAGAACATCGGTGGTCTCAATTAATTCGTCGTAGAGTGATTTCGCCAGCTTGAATTGCTGTTCGAGATCGGCGCTGGGGGTCTTTACCCGCGGATCCATGGCGACCTTGAGCGGCGCGGAGAATGTTTTGCCGCCGGCGATCAATCGCACGGTGTAGGTTCCCGGCATCACCCACGGCGCAGTTGAAGTGGATGGCGTATCGTACGGCGTCGCCATATCCGCGTCGGGCCCCGTGTTTATGCCCGCGATCTGCGGATATTGCATCTCCCACAGGAACCGGTGTTGGCCGGGCGCGGCGGAAAGCACTCGCGGCAGGCGCGACCACAACGTGGGATCGGGATAGCGCGGATCGATCGGCGGCACGGGATCGTTGCTGTTGAAGCGGGCAACGATGTGGCCCTGCGCATCGGCGATTTCAAGCGACACCACGCCGGAGATGCCTGTGCCGAGATAGTAGTCAATAATCGCGCCGTCCGGTGGGTTGGCGCCTGTCGCCATGTCGGGCGGCCAGGGCGTGGGCGGATTCATATCGTTGCGGATGCGCAGAGCGGTCTGCGGAGTGTAGAGATGCGCTGGCTCCGACGCCATGTTCGCTGCAATCTGGCGCAGCGGCGTCACGTCGTCGAGAATCATGAAACCGCGCCCGTGAGTTGCAGCAATCAAATCGTCGCCTTTTACTTCGAGATCGCGAATCGAGCTTGCGGGCATGTCGAGGCGTAGGGACTGCCAATGATCGCCGTCGTCGAACGAGACATAAACCTGCGTCTCAGAGCCAGCATAGAGCAATCCCTTGCGCTTGGGGTCTTCGCGAATGGCGCTGGTTGCCGCGCCGTCCGGAATGCCGTTGTCGATCTCGGTCCACGTCTTGCCGCCGTCGTGCGTGCGGAACAAGTGCGGACGCATATCGTCGAGGCGCATCGTGTTTACGGCTGCGTAGGCGGTCTGCGCATCGAAGTGGCCGGCGTCCATGTTGAAGACCTTCCAGAAAGGCTTCAACTCCGGCGGGGTCACGTTGTTCCATTGCGCGCCGCCGTCCGTTGTAGTCCAGATCAGGCCGTCATCAGTGCCTGCCCAGATGCGATTGCCGTTAAGCGGCGATAGGCCGAGCGCATAAATCACGCCGCGGCGCGTCACCTTCGCGGCCGGCAGGTCTTTGTACGAGTCGACCACCGTCGGCAACTCCCAGCTCTCGCGTGTCAGGTCGGGGCTGACCTGTTTCCAGCGCTTGCCGCCGTCCCGGGTAAGCCACAGCGTATTGGTGGCGAAGTAAAGCATGTGCGGATCGATGGGCGAGAACTCAAGCGGCTCAGTGCGCAGCGCGCGATAGCCGTGCAATGCGTCGGGCTCAACGTCTTCGATCTGGCCGGTGCGGCGATCGTAGCGCGTTACTTTGCCGCCGTAAACAATGTCGGGATCGAGCGGGTCGGGCGCAGCGTAACCGTACTCTTCAATACCTGCGGGATGCCAGTCGTGGAAAGTGATGCGGCCATCGTCGCTGCGGCTTGAGACGCACGCTGAACCCGAGTCCTGCTGGCCGCCGCAAACGCGATAGGGAAACGCATTGTCGGCCGTTGCGTGATACATCTGCGCGGTCGCCTGGTTAAACCACTGCGTCCACGTTTCGCCGCCGTTCTCTGAAATAATCACCCCCTGATCGCTGGCCAGGGCAATGATTTTTGTGTTGTTGGGATTGACGTACAGGTTCTGGTAATCATCTCCGCCGGGCGAGCCGCGCAGCGCGGTCCATGTTTTTCCCGCATCGGTCGACTTCCAGGTGACGATGCTCGCCATGTAAATTGTGTCGGGGTCTTTGGGGTCGACCAGCGGGACAGGCACATCGCCGCCGCCGATGCGCTCTTCAGGGCGCGGATCGTCGATCGGCGCATGCACCCAGTGGTCGCCACCATCATCTGACCGGTAAAGACCCACTGCGCCATGCACCGGAGCGATGGCGCCGTAAATACGGCGCGGGTCGCTTGGCGATATCGTTAAATTCAACTGCATGATGTCATCGGGCAAACCATTGCCGGTGAGCTTGGTCCACGTGTCGCCGCCATCGGTTGAGCGATAAAGCCCGCCATCCGCGCCGCCAAACGAACCGTTCTCCCACGGCGCTTCCTGCCGCTGCCACATGCCGGCAAATACGATCTTTGGATTTTGCGGATCGATCTCGACATCGGATGCGCCGGTGCGGTCGTTCGTAAAGAGCACGCGCTTGAATGTTTTTCCGCCATCGAGGGTTCGATAGAGGCCGCGCTCTTCATTTGGGCCGAATGGATGCCCTTCAACGGCAACGAAGACGCGATTGGGATCAGTGGGGTCGATGGCGAGCTGGCCAATCTGCTGGCCGTCGCGCAGGCCTTCGAGGTGCGTCCACGTTTTTCCCGCGTCCGTAGATTTGTAGACGCCGTCGCCAGTTGAGAGATCGGGGCGCTGCAATCCCTCGCCGCTGCCCACATACACAACGTCAGGGTTGCTGAGCGACACCGCGATGGCCCCGATTGAGCCGCTCGGTTGGTTATCCCAGATGCTGTGCCAGGTCGCGCCCGCATCGGTGGTCTTCCAGACGCCACCGTTCACCGCGCCCAGATAAAACGTGGCCGGCTCGCTCGCCACACCGGCCAAAGCACGCGTGCGCCCGGCGCGCAATGGGCCGATTTCGCGCCAGTGCATATCGGAATATAGCTGCGGATCAACCTGTGCTGAGGCGGAAACTGCGACGGCAAAAACCGATGCGGCGATGAGAAATATTCGGCTCTTCATAATTGTCCTGACGATGGGGATATGCGCGAAGGATGAAACGAAACCCTCCGGAAACGGGTTGAATATAACAGGCCACGAGTGAAGCAGTGCCGGTCACCCTTTTAGCAATGTCCAAGTCTAGCAATATTGACCGGATCTTTCTGAATGAATCCGCTATTGCAGGCCCTGCTGGAATTGAGGATAGGGCAGCCCGCACTTTTCACAGCCGGTAATTTCCTTACTGAAATTTTCCGGCCATCCTTTGCATGTAATTTCGCGCTCCCGGCGCACAATGTAAATGGGAAGACGAAAAGGGAAGATTGATGTCTGAAGATCCGAGTAACGCTGGAGTGAATAGGAATGACGCTGCCAGCAGCGTGATCGCATCTCAGCTTCATTCTTCCATGGAATTCAAAGAAAACTCGAAAACAACGCAGAAACTGTACAGTCGTGGACCGCATCAATGAAATCAACAACGTGGGCGGCATTTTAGCCCTCAGAACTACACAGAATCCATACAGAAACCGTACAAAACCCATGCAGAAACCGCACAGAACTACCCAGAATCTGCGCCGACGCCGCCGGGCGCTCTTCGAGCGGTAGACTGATTTCATCCTCATTTGAGCGATGTCTGGCGGGAAGGCGCTACCGACTTGTACACACTGACCGGGCTCAATCCGCAAGATGGGCAGCCGATCGAAATCACAGTGCGTGATGGAATCATTCATTCGATCGCTGCCAGCCGCCACAACGACAATCGGTGGCTATCGAGCGGCTTTGTCGATTTGCAGGTGAATGGCTTTGGCGGCGACGATGTGAACGCGGCGGAGCCGGACCCGCAGACAATTATTTCGTTGACCGCGAAGATGATTGCCCTCGGCGTAACCACATATCTTCCCACCATTATTACCGCATCGGAACGAAACATAACAGCCGCTCTGCGTGCCGTCAAAACGGCGCGGCAAAGCAGCCAGCTGGTGGCTGGATGCGTGCCATTTGTTCATGTTGAGGGCCCCCATATCAGCCCATTGGAAGGCTTTCGCGGCGCGCATCCGGCTGAACATATTCGGCCGCCGGACCCGGCTGAATTTGCGCGATGGCAGCAAGCCAGTGACGGATTGGTCGGCATGGTCACGCTCTCGCCGCACTATGAAGAATCTGGCCGCTACATTGCAGCGCTGGTGGCCAGCGGGGTGCACGTCTCTATCGGGCACACGCATGCGTCGGCTGAAGAAATTCGCAAAGCGGTGGACGCCGGGGCAAGGCTCTCAACACATCTGGGCAACGGCGTTCCGGGCACGCTTCCAAGACACCCCAACTGCATTTGGACGCAACTCTCTGAGGACCGCCTGACTGCGACTCTTATTGCGGACGGCCATCATCTCCCAGCCGATACCATCAAAGCGATGGTCCGCGCCAAGGGGATTGACCGCTCGATCCTGGTTTCTGACGCAGTGGCGCTGGGAGGATTGCCGGCAGGGGTTTATGACCAGCCGATCGGGGGCCGCGTAGACCTTGATTCCAATGGCCGCCTCAGCCTGGCGGGAACGCCGTATCTCGCCGGTGCGGTTTTGCCCTTGAAGGATGGAATTGCGCGTGCCAATTCAATGGCAGGCATTTCACTCAGCGACAGCATCCGAATGGCTACTGTGAATCCAGGTCGGTTCGCCGGCGGCGCAGGCGTCCTTGAGGCTGGAATGCCGGCGGACCTGGTCCAGTTCAGCATTGAAGACGGAGGGATGGGGTTGCAGATCGAGAGGGTGCTGGTCAAAGGCAAGGAGTGGTCATAACTCTCAGGCACGTGGACCGGGTTATGCTGTCGTAACCCGGGAGCCGCTGGAGAGCTTGCGCCGCCGGTCGCGATCGAATATTTCCTCAATCTCCTCCAGTGTCTTGCCTTTTGTTTCAGGCAAGACGAATACGCTGGTGAAGAAATAAAGGGTGGTGCATCCCGCCCAAAACAGAAACATCGCATAGAACCCATAGTGGCCCACCGCGGGAAGAAAGAGCGAGGCAATCAGCGTTGAAACGCCCTGATTTATTACCAGCGCGATACCCATGCCCATGGATCGAATTCGAGTCGGCATCAACTCTGACAGCGCCAGCCAGACCACAACGCCCGGCCCGAGCGAATAGAACGAAACGAAGAGTCCAAGGCACAGCGCGATAAGCCAGCCGGTCGTTTCGGTCGCGATTGGCCCGTAGGAAGCGCGCTTGATGGTAAGCGGCTTGCCTGCATCCTTTGCCTGCGGCACGACCGTGAGAACGGCGGGTTGATCTGAACTAGCCGCGGTAGCAACTCTCTCCCCGTCGCCATAGGAATAGAGCACTGTAAGAACCATGGGCCGGGTTCCCGGTTTTTGATCGAACATCGATGCGCTGACCGGCACAATCAACGAATCGCCCCGCTGGGCTCGTTCAATCTCGGCCCGAACATCGACACGCTTCGACTCAAAGGAATAAAAAAGGGAGGCGCCAGCCAGCAAAGCGCAAACGATTCCGCCGGTCCCGACTTTCAACAGGAATTTGCGCCCCTTGCGATCGATCCATGCCACAGCCAGAAACGTTATCAGGAAGTGGATCAGCTTGACCGCGAAATCGCCCATGGTGGCGTGGGTGGGGCTCATGCCCGCCTGCTTGAGAATGACCACGAGAAAACCCAGGATAGAATTGATGCCGGTTGCCTGGGTGCATGCCAGAATTACGCACGCGAGGATGAACGGGAACATGTATTTTCTTTGCAAAAGCGAGTCGCGTGTTTGCGTGGAATTCGCGGTTGTTTCAGGTGCCAGGGTTTCCATCTCGCGCAGTTGCATCGCCGCTTCCTCCGGCGCGCAGAACCTGAGCAGAGAAGTCATGGCATCGGATCTTCTTGCGTTGCGAAAAAGCCAGCGGGGAGATTCAGCCAGCGGCAAAGTTGCAGCAAAAAAGACAACGCCGGGGTAGACCATGGCGAGAAACATACTGCGCCATGCGTGGTTCTGTGCTGCCCTGATGAGCATGGGTCTGCCATGAGCGGCGGCAATTGCAGCTTCAGCCTGGTGAGTGTAGAACCAACCGGCTGTTGAGGCCACCAGGACTCCGAAAGTGACCATCAGTTGAAATATCGCGATACCTTTGCCGCGGGATTCAGGACGAAGCGATTCCGCCAGATACAGTGGAACCACAACGGCAATGACGCCGCCGCTCATTCCCTGCAACAGCCGGCCCGCCATCAGTGTGGTGAAGCCCTGAGAAACAACAATCAGGCACACGCTGGCCACAAACATGAGGCCGCTGACGGTCATCGCCTTTTTACGTCCCAGCCAGTCAGCCAGCAACCCGGCACCCAGCGAAGACAACATGCTGCCGCCAAGCACGGCCGCAACCAGCAGAGACGTCTGCGCGATGGTTAAGCTGATGGTCTTGTCAAGGTACAGCAGCGCTGCGGCAATGATTCCGAGATCGACTCCGTAAAGCAGACCGCCGAGACCGGCTACGAAACAAACAAAACTTCCGTAGGCCTCGGTGCTCAGTCTCTTACTCATCATCGAGTCGTTCCTGCCCCAATAGCTGCATACTTCGGGAAGAACCTGTCTGGCGAAACAAAGAAACTTCGCGACCTGTTTCCGTTGAAGCAGCGACCCCGTCTGTCACAACCAGGTTGGTGGGAGCCAGGAGCAGATGGATCAGCCCGGGAGCCCGAATCCGTCGAGTTCTGAGGCAGACTCCTGATCGAGATAAACCGTGACGTCAGGATGAGTGCGGAGAATCGAAGCGGGACAGCTGGTTGAGATCGTCTCTTCAAGCGTACGCCGCATAATGGCTGCTTTACGGATTCCGGGAACAGAAATGATCAGCTTCGGAACTCTCAGTATCGCGGGGATGGTAACGCTGATGGCGCGTTCGGGAACCTGTTCGAGGTTATCGAACCAGCCCTCCGCCACTTGCTGTGCGCGGCAGGCCGAATCGAGCTTAACAACTTTTACATCCTGCGGATCTTTGAAATCGGCAACGGCGGGATCCATGAACGCAAGGTGCCCGTTTTCGCCTACACCCAGCAGAGCTAGTTTTGGATTAGTTGCGGCAAGTTTTTCAGCATAGAGGCGGCAAAACTGTTCGAGATCGGCCGTCGTGCCGTCCACTTCGTCAAACGCCAACATATCCACTTTCTCGGTAAGGTTCTCTCTGAGGTAGCGACGGAAAGAGGCGCGATGCTCGATCGGCAATCCTACATACTCATCAAGATGGAAACCGCGCACTCGATTCCAGGGAATGCCTTCCATGCGCGTGAGAGCATCGAGCGTGTCCAGTTGTGAAACGCCAGTAGCAAAAATAACTCCGAATGACTCCAGGCTGGCGCCAAGCTGCTTCATGGCCCCAGCCGCTGCGCGTGCTGCAGCGGCCCCCAGCGATTTTCCGCTGGAATGTACTTCGACCGACAGATTCTCAACCCGGAAAGATCTCACTTTTTCATCGACTGCAGACATTCTTTCTCCTCAAGTGATGCACGGACCCCTGCCGTGACATGAAACAGGCTGCCCGATCGCCGCAAAGGTGCGAGATTGAGAAAGCGTCTTCGCGGTGCAAATATTGAAACATTAACCGCCTGGAATTCGAGTGTCAAGAAATTTTTCACGGTTATGTGAAACTTATCACATTGCTTCAAAACGGTTTCAAGGCCGACGGTATCCCGGCATCGGCTCGATGCTCGCTTCAGACGCAGGTTCTGGGGCGAGGCTAAACCCAATCTAAGCTCCTGAAGATGAGCAATGGAAGCTCTTGTCGGTTGTCCAGCCAAGTGCCCGCAGTGGTTTCAGAAAGGCAGGCCGTTTAGCCGCCTAGCTGCTTTGCGATACATTCTCAACGGCCGGAACGCCGTTGACTGCTATCGGCTGGCATGACTCCCGTTTGATCAATTCGGTGGGGACGGTAATCTGCCGAAACTCGAGTCCGGGCTTGGCAATGCGGCTGAGAATCAGCTCGGCCATCTGCTTGCCCAAGTGTTCAGGGAATTCGCGGATGGTAGTGAGTCCCGGGTAGAGCCACTGGCCCACGGTGTCGTCGCAGCCGGCTACGCTTATGTCATCGGGAATTCTCAATCCACAGTCGCGAAGTCCTTTATATACGCCGTGCGCCGTGGCGTCATTGCCGGCAAAGATGGCAGTTACGCGTTCGCCCCGCGCCACCAGGGACTTGGTCGCGATGTATCCGACTTCCGCGTCGTCCTCAGAGTTCACATTCAGGTGGTGAGGCGGCAAACCGGCGTCGGCCATCGCCTCGCCGTAGCCTGCAAAGCATCGCGCGAACCATGGCAGACGGGTATTTCCCACGAACCATATATCCCGATGGCCGAGGCCAATCAGATAACGGGTCATATCGCCGCTTCCCCTGGTTTCATCGGAAAAAACCAGGTCCCCTTTTGACAGGGTGGGCACATTGAAGATGTTATTGCCGAGTGCGGCATACGGCACTCCCTCGTGTTCGAGCAGCTCGATGAGGCTCCCCGAGTTTGTGCCTGCGACCATTACCGCGCGAATTACGTCGCGCCGTTCAAGAACTTTGGGAAGGTGAAGCTCGTTCCACTGGGCATTGAGAGGGTAGTTAAAAGACAGGAAGACCACATCCCAGCCGTGTGCGGCGCAATAGCCCTCGGCTCCACTCAGAATCCGGGAATGGAAGGGATGCAGCATTAAACGATTGCTGAGAAGAAACGCGAGCGCCTTTGCCCGGTTGCGCTGCAGCAGATCGAGATCGAACTTCGCAGCCGCATCGAGAACCGCCGCTTGAATGGCTGGATCGACACGGTTGTTTCCGTTCAAAACTCTTGATACCGTGGCGACGCTGACCTTGGCTTCTGCGGCGATCTCTCTCAGGCCGACTTTACTGCCATTGGCTGCTGACTTTTTCATGTCGTATCTAATGCAATAGTCGTGAGAAACGTTTCACGTGTCCGTTCCCAATAGACTATACCGCACTGCAGTCGATTGAAAACACGCAAATTCCAGCGAATGGGCGAACTGCGCGCTAAATGCAGCCAGGCGCGGGGTGAGTGCTTTGGCCTTTGATTCTCGCTCTGTTGCCAACATTTTCACGATTACTAGAAATTTTTCTTGACATTGAGAATTTGAGCGCGCTATGTTGGTCCGAACATCGCCGGCCCACGGTTTTGCTCATTTGGCGCGATTCCGGTTCGCTTGAATCCGCTGCGCTGACGGCGTCAAGCCGCAAGAAACCGCGGTCGTGCAACTTTGGGAGTCAACGGACGCAGGTCAAGGAAGGGTTTCTCATGAAAAAAAACATCGTCAAAGTGGCGTGGCTGAGTTGTATGGCCCTGGCTCTCATTCTGGGTGGGTCGGCAGCAGTGGCACAGACAATCACCGGCTCGGTGCGTGGAACAGTAACCGATCCCAGCGGCGCAGCGATACCTGGAGCGAGAGTCGTTGTCACAAACACAGCCACCGGCGTTACCACGCAAACCGTCTCCGACCAGAGCGGCCTGTATAACGTGGGATTCCTGGTGATCGGCAATTACACGGTTACCGTAACGGCGCCTCGATTTGAAACCGCTTCAGTCGGGCCGTTTGCCGTGCAGATTGACCAGATCGTAACAGCAGATGCCAGGCTCGAGGTGGGCAAAGCCTCGACGACGGTCAATGTTGTAGGGGATCAGGCGCTGCTGCTCAACACTGAGAACGCCACCATCAGCACCTCGATCAGCTCGAGCACCCTTGAAAGCATGCCTTTGGATGGCCTGAATGTTCAAACTGCCACCCTCTACATGCCGGGGTCAGTCAATCCGAATTCCGCTCTGATGGGTGGAACCCAGGGTACAGAGCGCGATGCCTACACCGTGCATGAGGGTTCGCCGTCTGACGTTCAGCCATCGTTCAACGGTAATCGCCAGCAGTCGAACAGCTACATTCTCGACGGCGTCGATATAAATGAAACTCTGCAAAACGCGCTCGGCTACAATCCATCTCCCTACTCCATTCAGGAAGTCCACGTCATCACGGGAAACGCCGATGCCGAGTTTGGAAACGTAAACGGCGGCGAAGTCGTGATGGTCACGAAGAATGGAACCAATCAGTTCCATGGCAGCGGCTTTGAAT
>JBEKCW010000115.1:0-12562 GCA_050014675.1 Occallatibacter sp.
TTGCCTTTTGCATTCAATTACGCGCGACGCGCGCACAATTGGAATATGCAAACCTCAGCCAGCTTTGCCTGCATCTCACCGGATTTTGCCGCATGCCGCAAGCTGAAAACAGAGCGCTCAAAATCAAAAAGCATACCCCCCCCACCCCCGGGGTGACTCAAAGGTAAATAGGGTATCGTCGATGCCAAATATAGGCAAACAAAGTGGATGACCGCACAGAATGTAACAAAAGTGCTGTTACATTTATTTCAATGAGCCCGCTATTTTGCACCAAAACAGGTGCAAGAGTGGGCTATTTTGCTCAAATTGCGCGTTTTTGCATGTTCACGAGGTTTCGCCGTAAACACCGGCATTCAATCGGCTTACCAACATTCCGAATACCGTGTGTTTCTCTTCAAATCGCACATGTTTCTCAACCGGCAGCCGAGAAGCTGCCGGTCTGGGGCGAGCCGGCCACGGCGACAGGCTTCGAGTCACGAATCACGACTCACGAATCACGGGCGTCGCGACCCGCTTCGCTGTGGCAACCTAGAACGTGGAGGGTTCAATCTGAAATGGCCGTTGAGACTGCAAATTTGACTGGAAACAGAGAGATTCACACATGGGATGCGGGTGGAGCAGCTTCGGCCGAGGCGCTGGAAGCCTGGGTGGGCGAGCGCCTGGCGGCTCATGAGGCGGCGTTGGCTGCGCTGCTGGCCGTCGAAGGCCCGCGAACTCCCGCTAACTCATTGACTCTCTATGACAAAGCCATCGGGGAGTTGACCCTGGCCGGAGCCCAGGCCGGCGTGCTCAACTCCGTGGCTGCCGACAAGGCCGTGCGCGACCAGGCCCAGATGGAGTCCCAGCGCGTGGCGATGGCTGGAGCAGCTTTGAGCCTCAACCGCGAGGTCTACGACGCGCTGGCCGCCATCAGCCTTGAAGGCGCCTCTCCCGCCACAAAGCACTACGTCGAGCGCACCCTGCTCGGCTACCGGCTCTCCGGCGTGGACAAAGATAAGGTGACCCGCGACCGCCTGCAGGCCCTGCAGGACAAAGCCACCATGCACTCGCTCGAATTCAGCCGCAACATTCAGGAGGGCGGCAAGACCATCACGGCCAGCCCCGATGAGCTTGCAGGGCTGCCCGAGGACTTTGTCGCCCGGCACCCGGCTGACGCAGGCGGAAACGTGATGCTCTCGACCGACCCGCCCGACATGCAGCCGGTGATGACCTTTGCATCGAACGCGGCTCTTCGCGAGCGCATGTTCCTGGCCTACAACACCCGCGCCTACCCGCAAAACCACCAGATCCTTCTCGACCTGCTGGCCACGCGGCAGGAGATTGCAACAGTTCTCGGCTTCCGCAGCTGGGCCGATCTGGCTACCGCCGATCAGATGATGGGCTCGGCTGCCAATGTTCGCACCTTTTTGGCGAAACTCGACGAGGCCAGCCGCGATGGGGCTGTCAACGAGCACAACCAGGTGCTTGACTTCGTTCGCGAACGTCAGCACGATATCAAAGAAATTGACGTGACCAGCCGCGGCTACTGGTACGAGCAGTTCCGCCGCTCGGCCTTTGACTTCGACTCGCAATCTGTGCGGCCTTACTTCCCGTACGCGCAGGTCGAGGCAGGCGTGCTTTCGACGGCGGCGCAGCTTTTCAAGGTTGAATTTCAGCCGTCAACGGCCACTGCGTGGGACCCATCCGTCTCGGTCTTCGATGTGATTGAAGATGGCGCGAATGTGGGCCGTTTCTATCTCGACATGCATCCGCGCGACGGCAAGAGCAAGTGGTTCTCCGCTGCGCCCCTCGTCGCCGGCGTGCGTGGCGGCGCGCTGCCCGAGGCCGGCCTCATCTGCAACTTCCCCCTGGGCGATGAAAACGATCCTGGCCTGCTGCAATACTCCGACGTGGTTACGTTCTTCCACGAGTTCGGCCACCTGATGCACGCCATTCTCGGCGGACGCACGGAGTGGATTGGCCTTTCGGGGTTTGCGACAGAAGGCGATTTTATCGAGGTGCCGTCGCAGATGCTCGAGGAGTTTTTCCGTGACGAAAAGCTGCTGCAGGCCTTTGCGAAGCATTATCAAACGGGCGAGACGCTGCCCTCCGAAACGATAAAAAAGATGAAGCTGGCCGGTTCCTTCGGTCGCGCCGACTGGATCAGGGCTCAGCTCTACTACACGACGCTCTCGCTCGACCTGCATGATCACGATCCCGCAGGACTCGATCTCTACGAGACGGCGAAGAGTCTTTACCTGAAGATGCAGCCCTGGACCTGGCTCGATGGCAATCGCATGTATGCCAGCTTCGGCCATCTCACAGGCTACTCGTCGAACTACTACACCTACATGTTCGACAAGGTCATCGCGCTCGACTTTTTTGCGCAATTCGACCCCGACGATCCGCTGGGCTGCGATGCCGGCACGCGTTATCGCAAGACGGTGCTGGAGCAGGGCGGATCGAAACCGGGAAGGGAACTGGTGCGCGATTTTCTCGGCCGCGAAGAAGATTTTGGCGCGTTTACGAAGTGGTTGAATGAGGAGTTTGAAGAGGAGGTAGAAGTCGGCTTCTAGGGCATTAGCCAGTAGCCAATAGCCTGTGGCTTTGAACGCTTGAAATTGTCATTTTGGTTTCGGTGGTTTCCCACCCTTTCGCCAGAAGAGAGGCGAAAGGATGGGGCACGGAATTGGTGGGGCCTGCTTGCGGTGAAGATCTACTGGCTATTGGCTACTGGCTAATCCGCTGAATTGCTATGACACCATCCGATTTTCGCCGCATCGCACTCAGTTTCGAAGGCGCAGAAGAAGGCTCGCATATGGGCGCTATGGATTTCCGCGTCGGCGGGCGCATCTTTGCCACGCTCGCCTCGGTCAAAGAGGGTTACGGCAACCTGATGATCACTCCCGAGCTTCAGGCCGAGTTCATTGCCGAACGGCCTGAGCTCTTTCTGCCAATCCATGGCGGCTGGGGACGCATGGGCATGACCCACATCCGGCTCGCCGTGGCCGATGAAGACTCGCTGCGGGGCGCGCTGCATACAGCCTGGCGGCTGCGTGTGGAAAAGAATGCCAAGACTGGGAAAAAACCGGCGTCCGTCGCCAAAACCCGCATACCGGCGCCGAAAAAGACAGGCAAGCGGGAAAAATTCAAACGAACTTAAGTGAACTATTCACACCCGGCGCGAATCCTATCCGTGGTAGGAGGGCTTCCATGAAGGTTGGTGTGCTCGGTTCAGGCATCGTCGCCCAGACTCTCGCGGCTGGGCTTGCAAAGTATTGTCATCATGTCGTGACAGGTTCGCGTTCTCCAGAAAAACTGGCCGAATTCGCAGCGAAAAACGCAGGCGTTACAGCCGGAAGCTTTGCCGACGCGGCGGCGTTCGGAGAGCTTTTGATCCTGGCAGTGAAGGGCAACGCCGCGCTCAATGCGCTTGAATTAGCTGGAGTGGAGAACATCGACGGCAAAACCATTATCGATACCTGCAACCCCATCGCAGATGCGCCGCCGGTGAATGGAGTGCTGCAGTTCTACACCGGCCAGAACGAATCGCTGATGGAGACGCTTCAGGCCGAGTATCCCGATGCGGATTTCGTCAAAGCCTTCAATTCCGTGGGCGCCCTGCGCATGGTCGACCCCAAATTCGAAGGCGGCAGGCCCACCATGTTCATCTGCGGCAACAGTGCGCCCGCAAAACAGACGGTCTCCGCGCTGCTTGATGAATTCGGCTGGGAGACGGCCGATATGGGCAGCGTTGAAGCGGCCCGCGCCATCGAACCGCTCTGCAAGCTATGGTGCATTCCGGGCTTTACGCGCAACGAGTGGACCCATGCGTTTAAGCTGTTGAGGAAGTAAGAAAGCAGCGGGGTTAGCGGCGTTAGTGGCGTTAGCGGTGTTAGCCGCAATGCTCGATGGAGCAAGATGAGCAAGGCAAGTGTGTTCAAGGACAGATGGGCGCTGGTGACCGGCGCGAGCGCGGGTATCGGCGTGGCGCTGGCGCGCGAGCTCGCCAAGCATGGCGCAAAGCTCATCCTCACCGCCCGCCGCCGAGACCGGCTTGAACAACTTGCCGCGGAATTCAACGCCGCAGGCACTGAAACGCGCATCGTGGCCGCCGACCTCAACGACTCCGCTGCGCCCAAACAGATTTACGATGCTACCGAGGGCGCGGGTCTGACCGTCGATATCCTCATCAACAATGCCGGCCTGGGCCAGTTCGGCGCATTCGTCTCCGGCAACGTTGAGCAGGAGCTGAGCCAGGTGCGGGTCAACTGCGAAGCGGTCGTGCGCCTCTCGCGCCTTTTTGTTCCCCTCATGGTCGAGCGCCGCCGCGGATGGATGCTGGTGGTCGCATCCACAGCCAGCTATCAGCCAATCCCTTACCTCAATACCTACGCAGCCACCAAGGTCTTTGACCGGTTCTTCGCGCAGGGCCTTGCGGCAGAGGTCGCGCGCCACGGCGTGGTGGTTACCACTCTCTGCCCGGGCCCCACCGAGAGCGAGTTTTTTGAGGTCTCGCGCAGCCGCGTCTCCGATCGCCACCGCCAATCGGCTGAAGAAGTGTCGCGTCTCGGTATCCGGGGACTGGAGCGCGGCAAGCTCACCGTCATTCCCAACCTCACCGGCCATCTCGGCGCAATGGCTTCGCGCCTGCTGCCGGTCGGCTTTGTGGTCGGGCTGATTGAGCGCGTGATTCACGCCAAGCGGCTAAGCGGGTGAGCGGGGAGCGAGGGAGCAAGGGAGCAAGGAACAAGGGAACGAGGGAACAAAGTATCCCTCGGGCTAGGAGTTCGTGGCGCGGGATTACCGGCAGCCAGCCAATCGCTGCCTATCAGCCCTTAGTCGTCTTGCTCCCTTGCTCCCTCGCTCCCGGCCTTTTACGGCTTGCCGATCATTACTTCAGTGGCTTTGACCAGCGCCAGCGCCTCGTCGCCCGGCTTGAGCGCCAGTTCACGGGCGGCGTCGGCGGTAATGATGGCCGTGACCCTCTGTCCCCCGACCGTGAGCACCACCTTCGCCAGCAGGCCCTCGATTGTGACCTCGGCAACCGTGCCCAGCAACTGGTTGCGTCCGCTGATCCGTCCAGCCCCGGCGTGAGCCTGGACGGACGGCAAAAACTCCTCCAGCGCCTCCACCGGGATGCGGTGGTGCCCTCCCGGGGTCTTGACAGTCTTGATTCGGCCAGCCAGAATCCAGTGTTTGAGGGCGGGGTAGCTCATTCCCAGCTTTTCCGCGGCCTGGCGAGGGGTAAGCAGCGCTGAACCGGACATTGGCATCAATCTCCTTCAGGCAACTACTTTACACGGAATACATTCGCACGCGCGTCCCCGGCATCGAACCGTGAGTAACAAATCAATTCAACATGAGCTCTGCTTGTTCCGCGGTAAATCCGGGCCGTTCCCAGCCAATCCCCAGCGGTCAAGGGTCCGGTCGGCCGTTCCACGGTGGGAAACGCTTTCGCGCGTGGGAATTAGCCCTCAGATTCTCGTGACAGCAGTCACTCGACAGCGGCAGGTACGGATGATAGCCTCACCGTGGAAAAGTTGCAGGTTTCTTGCAGGTCCCAGTCATCCGAAGTCGTCCGTCATTTGGCTTCAAACATCATGTCAGGAGGAGTTGTGACTCCAGTTGGTAGCGTGTACTTCTTTCTCGGTATGAGCGTTTTTTCGCTCATTATGTTCGTGTTGTTTTCGCGGCGGGGCATCGGTTCCGGCATCGCTATGCCGGTCATACTGAAAATCTCAGCCGCCATCAGGCAAAGCGTCACCAAACTTCTCAAGCGGCAATTGAGGATTACTGTTGCCGTCACGACGGCAATGCTGGGCTTGCTGCTTCCCGCGTTCGCTTTCGCGCAGGGGGAACACACCGGCGGAGGCGAAGCCAACCTGGTGCTGCCCGATTTGTCGAGCGTGAGCTTTCTCGGCGTGAACGGGCACACCCTGCTGTCGATCGGATTGCTGTTCTGCGTCGCCGGCCTGTTGTTCGGACTTGTGATCTACGTGCAGTTGAAGAATCTGCCGGTTCATCGCAGCATGCGTGAAATCTCCGAGATGATTTATGAGACCTGCAAGACTTACCTGGTGACGCAGGGCAAGTTCATTCTTCTGCTATGGGTTTTCATCGCGGTCGTCATTTCGTTGTATTTCGGCTGGCTGGCGCCGGTGCCCAACAAGCCGATCTGGGTTACGCTGCCCATCATTTTGGGATTCAGCCTCGTGGGCATCGCGGGCAGCTACGGCGTGGCGTGGTTTGGCATTCGCGTCAACACTTTTGCCAACTCGCGGACGGCGTTCGCGGGATTGCGCGGCAAACCATATCCGTGCTTTGCGATTCCGCTTAAAGCGGGCATGAGCATCGGCATGTTGCTCATCTCGGTCGAGCTTTTGATCATGCTGTTCATCCTGTTGTTCATCCCTCGCGATTATGCCGGCCCGTGCTTTATCGGCTTCGCGATTGGCGAAAGCCTGGGCGCTGCGGCTCTGCGTATTGCCGGCGGCATCTTCACCAAGATCGCCGACATTGGCGCCGACCTGATGAAGATCGTCTTCAAGATCAAAGAAGACGATGCGCGCAACCCGGGCGTGATCGCAGACTGCACTGGTGACAACGCGGGCGATTCGGTTGGACCCAGCGCCGACGGCTTTGAAACTTACGGCGTCACCGGCGTGGCCCTCATTACCTTCATCCTGCTAGCGGTCAAAACGCCGGAGACGCAAGTGCAGCTGCTAGTGTGGATCTTTGTGATGCGCGTGGCCATGCTGGTCTCCAGTTCGGGTGCGTACTTCATCAATGGCCTGATCGCGAAGGCGAAATACGGCAACGCCGACGAAATGGACTTTGAGACGCCATTAACCTCGCTGGTATGGATCACGTCCATCACCTCAATCATCCTCACCTTCATCGTCTCGTACTACATGATCCCCACTCTGGGTGACGGAACGCTGTGGTGGAAGCTGTCTTCGATCATCTCCTGCGGAACCCTGGCGGGCGCGGTCATTCCCGAGTTGGTGAAGGTCTTCACTTCAACCAAATCTGCCCACGTTCAGGAAGTTGTCACATCCGCGCGAGAAGGCGGAGCATCGCTCGGTATCCTGTCGGGATTTGTGGCCGGCAATTTCTCAGCCTACTGGCTTGGACTCAGCATGGTCGCACTCATGAGCCTGGGCTACTACTTCAGTACGGGCCAGTCCATGCTTGACCTGATGCTGGCTCCGGCCGTCTTCGCATTTGGCCTGGTCGCATTCGGCTTCCTGGGCATGGGCCCGGTAACGATCGCAGTCGATTCCTACGGACCTGTCACCGACAATGCACAGTCGGTGTATGAGTTGTCGCTGATCGAAAATGTTCCTGGCATCGAAGCCGAGTTAAAGAGGGACTATAACATCGACGTGAAGTTTGAAGAGGCGAAGCATCTGCTTGAGGCTAACGACGGCGCAGGCAACACTTTCAAGGCTTCGGCCAAGCCGGTGCTGATCGGCACGGCCGTGGTGGGCGCAACCACCATGATTTTCTCAATCATCATGGCCCTCACCGGCGGACTGACTCACGATGTCGCGAACCTCTCTCTGCTGCACGCGCCATTCCTGCTGGGGTTGATTACCGGCGGCGCAATGATCTACTGGTTCACCGGCGCGTCAACGCAGGCCGTCACCACTGGCGCTTATCGCGCAGTCGAGTTCATCAAGAAGAACATTAAGCTCGACGGCGTTGAGAAGGCATCGGTCGCCGACAGCAAGAAGGTGGTTGAGATCTGCACCAAGTACGCGCAGAAGGGAATGCTCAACATCTTTCTCGCAGTCTTCTTCGGCACTCTCGCCTTCGCGTTCATTGAGCCGTTCTTCTTTATCGGCTACCTGATCTCGATTGCGATCTTCGGCTTGTACCAGGCCATCTTCATGGCCAATGCCGGCGGCGCATGGGACAACGCGAAGAAAATCGTCGAGGTCGACCTGAAACAGAAGGGGACGCCTCTGCACGACGCGACGGTAATCGGAGACACCGTTGGCGATCCTTTCAAAGACACCTCTTCGGTGGCATTGAACCCGGTCATCAAATTCACCACGTTGTTCGGACTGCTTGCAGTGGAGCTGGCAGTGACGCTCAGCGTCAGCAATCCGGTGCTCGAAGAAGTGCTGGCAGTCGTATTCTTCCTGGTTTCAGTGTTCTTCGTGCACAAGTCGTTCTACGGAATGAGGATTGATAACAAGGGAAACAGCTAGATCCAGTTGTCAGTTGTCAGTGATCAGTGGTCAGTGATCAGTAAATGTGGTTGCCCTATCCTTTTCGCAGATCGCAGCAGCGAACTGCGGAAAGGGTGGGAGAGCACAAAACTATCCGGTCAGTGAACAAACGTTCAGCCATCTCCGCGTTCGCGGAAACGGGAGGAACCACAATCTGTTCTCCCAGTCTGGCTTGATGCCAGCAACTACGGCCTCGCTTGCTTTGCACGCGAGGCCGCAGTTATTTGGCGCAACCTATCCCGATCTTCACCCGGAAGTGGCATTGTCCCGAGCCGGAGGATTGTCTTAGCCTCGCGTAAGCGAACTGGAAACGACAGATTTGCTCTCCTAAGCAATTTAAGTCTGGGGACTTGTGTGACTGTTCTTTTCTATCTTCAGTTGGCGGCCGTCGCCGTTGTGGCCGTTTATCTTGGCTGTTCAGGATTCCTGGCGCATCGCCGCAACACGCGATCGTGGGATTCTCTCGTCGCCAGGCTGGGGAACGGCAAGGTTGCGAATATCTTCGTGGCCAGCCCGTCTGAGGGGATAAAAGCTGGCGCAATCGAAGAAGAGTTCCGCTCGAAAATCGCGTCACGGCGCGGACTTTGGGCAGTCTTCAAGGGTGCAGGTGTGGTGCTCCAAATGGCCGACTATGCTGAGCGCAGCCGCAGCCCGATCGACCCGGCGCTACTGAATTCCGTGCGCAACGACGCCATGCGGAGTCGAGTTTCTGCATTGAAGGCTCTCGTCTTCTGCGCGTGAGCCTCAAGGATCAACGGATGGCCTCGCGTGCGGAGCACGGGAGGCCGCAACTATAGGTAGTTACGTTTGAGTTAGTAACTACGCCCGATTACTTAGGGCCAGTGAACTTTCGTAAGGTGGTCGATTAATAAACAGCCTGCTTTTTTTCTTTTGACGCAACTCGTTTCGCGCTATGCTCCTGCCATCCCCAGCGTTCCTGAATTCAAAAGAGTAAAGAAGCACGGGCTCCGAGTAAGTGTAAACATCCCCCAGCGAGGCTCCCGTAAAGATCAACCTGCGCTCAAGGCGCCCTCTCGCGCCCATGAGCCGTCGCGTGTTCCCGCTCCGCGGGGATTTTGAGGAGGTGTGTCGTGAAATGCTTCGCCTTGGTTTTCAGGATCATCATAATCATTGTGCAAACTTCGTTGCTTGCGTCCGTATTGGCGAAGGCGCTGCCAGCGCCTCCGCCTCCTTCAATCCAGAAGGTCACTGCCGGGGACACTGATATCACGGTGGAAAATCCAGTTGCTGGCACCGACTACGACCTATACAAGTGGACTCCCGGGGTCGCGGGCGCTGCTGCCCCCGCTGCCTGCGCTATTGGTACATGCGTTTACCTTGGGACAGCGAAGGCTCAGTCAAGCAAACCTATGGACTTCAAGGGGATTGCTCAGGCCCCGGCCGCCGGAGACATTATTCTGCTGACCTCAGTCTCCGGCGCGATACTTGCAAACGCCACCACCGCCCCCTCAACCACGAAAGAAAGCCCAAGAGTGATCGTGGGCTATGAGCAGAGCGGCGCAAACAGCGCGAACTCTGCAGGGCGACTCTATGCAGATGCGTATTACGGCCGAATGGTTAAGGCAATCGGTCAACGCGGGCAAGCCCGCATTTTCGGAAATGCGACGATTGGTAGCGGCGCTCAAAACTCAACTTCTACCGTCGGCAGCTTTGTCACCGGACTATCAGGCACCGCAGGCTCGCTTAAGCTCAATCAGGTGGCAAGCGTGGCTGAATTCTTGGCTGGGGTGGAGGTGGGTACACGTTCTCAGAACAGTGACGGGTCAAGGCTTTCACTCTTTGCCGAATACGGCGCAACTGGGACCCTGCAATCGGCAGAACTTGACAACATTTACGCGTTCCCCGCGAACACTTCGCAGGCCTATGCGCTGCTAGTTGCCGCCGAGACAGCGAATAATAAGAACAATTCAAATCCAACCACCACAATTCCCAATACCTGCGTGGTGGGCAGCTCTCCGAAAATAACTGGAATTGCCAACAATTGCATGTTTGTTGAGTTCGCCCAGCAGCAGCCTTACTTCGACCAGGAGGGGTATGTTGGGGCCAAGATGGTAACTTTTTTTACGAATGGTTCCTCTTCTAATTCCGCTCCCGATGTAATCAGCTTGGGCTTCGGTGCAAACAATGCCGTTTATCGCAGGATGAGATTCAAGACTATGCGATTCGACGGCTTTCTTCCATTTTCAGTACCCCCGAACGGCGATAAATCGCAGCCTTCAGTTCCGGTGTTCTATATTTTCGGCTATGCATGTCTGGCGCTCGACCACCCCAGCAATATTTTTGCCGATGCGAATAACTTCATTCCGCTTGATGCTTCGTCCACGGTCAATGTGAGCGGGGCGCCGCAGACGCCAAGTTCTGGGAACACTTATGTCATTTACACCAGTCCGCAAGGGAAGGAGTATTACAGCCTCGGCGTCGGAGTCGAATTGAAGTCTGTTTGGGGATCGGTGAGTAAGATATTCAAGTCGCCTGGCTCCTAGCGTCCGAAACCTGCGGTTGAAGTCTGACGGTTGCGGACAAGACATCGGCGGGGCTGAGGCTCCCTCAGAGCTTCCGTCGCTGTCTTGCCGTATCGTCAAAATTCCCCGGCTCGAGCCACGCCTCAAACGCGCGCTTCTTCGCCGGCCATTCGCTGTCGAGCATGCTGAACCAGGCTGTGTTGCGGTTTTGTCCCTTCACCACCATGTGCTGGCGGAAGATGCCTTCGAATGTGAATCCCAGCCGCGCGGCGGCTCTGCGGCTGGGCTCATTCAGCGCGTTGCACTTCCACTCGTAGCGCCGGTAGCCCAGATCCTCAAACACGTGACGCGCCATCAGGAACATTGCTTCGGTTGCCTCGCGCGTGCGCTGTAACGGCGGCGAGTAGAGAATGTTGCCTACTTCAATGACGCCGTTTGCCGGGTCTGGGCGCATCATGCTCGCCCAGCCGGCCGCCTGTTCAGTTGCCCGCGGCACAATGGCCAGGAAAACAAAACCCGGCGCGGATTGCTTTTTTTCAATCGCAGACATCAGCTCAGGCTCGGTCGCAAACGGACCCTCAGCCAGCCACGCCCACAACTCGTCGTGACCCTCGACGGCCTTCCAGATCGCGGCCGTATGCCGCGTTGCGTCCAGCGGCTCCAAGGTCACGTAGCGGCCTTCTAACGTCACAGGCGCCGGCGCCGGCGCGCCTTTCCAATGGTTCAGGTCTTGCCCTGTCAAATTTGGCATGGAGCCAGCGTAGCAGTTTTCGAGCGGCTGGCGATCGTCAGATTCGGAAAAGGGGGAACGTCGGCAGGCGGCGTTTCGAGAGGCCCTCCGGGGCGCTGGCTTGAATGCTGCCACTCCCAGGATTCCGTCGGTACCCAGAGGGTTCCCCGGCGGACTGCATCATGGGCTAATTTCGATTTGTCCCTCCGGGACGACGGGCTGCCAATAACCGCGGTGAGACCCAGCGCCCGAATGCGGGCCTGGAGGCCCACAAGACAACCGGCCAGGAGGCCGGCACTACCAATTCGTCGTTTCGCCGACTTGCTGACTCGCTTCCCGCCCTTTTCTCCACAACTCGCACAGCCCTCACCGGGAAATGCACCATCCCTGCGCCTTGTCCGCAATTTCCCGCAGGGCTACCCTTGAATTGGTCCAGAACGGGAAAGGCGACGCGCCCTGTTGAAACCCGCCAGCCCGCGAAGCTCCGAACACCCGAACCTCGGTGATCGGCGATTCACGAACCAGGATTCACGGGCCACGGACCACGAATCGCCCGGCAACTCCTGCGTTTGCACCGCATCCGCAGCATTCGTCAAGCAGAAACCCGCTCACGGCGCGGCTCTCATGAGTTCTCCACAGGCAAAGTGGCCGTATTTAGAATCCGGATGCGGCAAAGACAAAGAAAACACTAGATATTGTGGTTTGGGGTTGACATGCACCATAGACAGCGGTATTTTTTCATCTGCGGCTGTTACGGGATTGTTACGATTTACCGGCGTCAGAACCCCGAAGCGGTCTGAATTTTCGAAAATCATTCCGGCGTTTTCCTTAGCAATTCAGAGGTACCCGAGCCCGTAACCATAGCCCGCAAACCGATGCCGCCCGTAAGCGGCACGTAGCGGCAAGAATCCTCGCCCGGGGCCCTTTTGAGATTGCCAGTTCAGTTACGCAGTTTGTTTTCAGATTTTCCCCTCCTGGCAGCACTCAAGCCGGGCGATGGAGGGTTTTTTCACTGATTTTTCCAGCAGAGAGGACGCCATGAGCGAGATTCACCTTCAAAATGCGACCGTACCTTCCCAGGCCACGTACCTTCACCGGGGCCTTACCTTTGCGCGCCGCTTTACCCGCGA
>JBEKCW010000116.1:0-12561 GCA_050014675.1 Occallatibacter sp.
CGCCCGCCGTGGTATTCCACAATCTCTTTGCAAATAGGCAGCCCCAGGCCGGTGCCCTTGGGCTTGTCAGTCAGCGTGTCGCCCACCTGCTTGAATTTCTCAAACACCTTGGGCTGATCGGCAGGCGCAATGCCAATACCCGAGTCGGTGACGCTCACCACTAAATCCTCTGCCTCGCGGCGAACAGCGCACTTGATCGATCCCGCATCGGTGAACTTCACAGCGTTCGAGATCAAGTTGATCACCACCTGGATCAGCCGGTCCTGATCTCCGGTGATGGTTGGCAGATCGGGTTCGACATCGGTTACAAGGTTCAGTTTCCTGGCTTCGAAGAGCGACGAAGTGGCCGAAGTGGCGCGATCGATGACTTCAGCAATCGAGACGCTGGCCATGTTCCAGGTAAACTTGCCGGCCTCAATTTTTGCCAGGTCGAGCACGTCGTCAATCAGCTTGGTGAGGCGCTCGCCTTCGCTCACCACCACTCCAAGATTGTCCAGCACCTGCTGCTTGGTCTGCACTATTTTCCGATCGTCGTCCGCGATCAGCGGGAACAGGCGCTCCTCAAGCCGGCGCCGGATGATCTTGGCAAAGCCCAGCACGCTGGTGAGCGGCGTACGCAACTCGTGGCTGACGGTGGAAAGGAATGAGCTCTTGGCCGCGTCAGCTTCTTCGGCCGCTTCGCGCGCCTGGCGGGTTTCTTCAAACAGCTTGGCGTTGTGTATCGCGACGCCCACCGCGGAGGCAATCGTCGAGAGCAGGCGCTGATCGGACTCAGTGAACCGGCCTTCCTGATCGGTGGATTGAACGCTGATGACGCCAATCGTCTGCCCGCCTGAAGGTATGGGAACACCAAGGTACGATGCCGTGTTGCGGCCCATCTGCTCTACGCCAAGGCGTTTGCGGCTCTGCTCCATATCCTCATTAATAAGCAGCGGCTCGCCGGTGCGGATAACGCGCGAAGTAAGTCCGGAGCCGAAGGGCCGCGACGGCGCTTCTTCGCCGAAGGTGTAAGGGAAATGCAGCATCATGGTGGAGCGATCGAGCAGTGCGATGTAGGCAATCGACGCGTGGAACAGGTCGCGAATCTGCTCGCCCACCAGCTGAATCAGCCGGTCTTTGTCGAGCTGGCTCGATAGTGCCTGCGTGATGCGGTTGATGGTCAGCAATTCAGCCGCACGTTCGCTCACCGAACGCTGGGCGTCGTTGATGGTCTTGTAGGCGTTGGCATTGTCAAGCGCAATGGTTGTATACGCGGCCAGGTTTGCAAGTAGGCTCAAATTCTGCGGCGTGTAAGCGTTCTTCTTAAAGCTCTGCACGCTCAGCACGCCCAGTACACGCTCCTGCGCCACCAGCGGCAGGTAGATCATTGACGCGGGCGGCTGTGCCACGCTGCCATCCTCCAGCGTCCCTGCCACATCGTCATAAGTGGCAATGTATTTCGAATACTCAGTGGCAACGTCGTTGATGAGAATTGATTCCCGATGATCGATGCACCATACGGCGAACTGATTCTTGTCGTCTGTGCTGCGCGTGTACGGCGCATAGCGTTTGCCATTTTCAATGGCCAGGCTGTATTCGATTACGTGCTTCTCGGGTCGATACAGCCCTACACCGAAAATCGCCGCGTCAACGATTTCATTCACGCGCTCGTAGAGCTTGAACAGGATGGTGTTCAGATCGAGCGAAGCGGTAATCTCTTTGCCAATCTCGTTGAGAAACTCGATCGAATCCTTCTGCGCTTCAATCTCGGCAGCCTGGGCGCGAATCTCCTGCGTGCGCTCGGTGACCGTTGCCTCAAGAACCCTGGCCTGCGCCTCAAGCTCTTCAGTTTTGCGTAGGGCCTTCCTGCGTTCGAATCTGCCAATCAAGACCCAACCCAGCGCGGCAATGCCGATGAACAAAAGGAAATAGATGACCAGCGCTGTGGTAGTGCGATACCAGGGAGCCAGAATGGTGAAAGCAAACGTGCCTTCTTCACCAAGCCGGCCGTCGTCGGTTCTCGAACGAACATGGAAAACATATTCTCCCGGCCCCAGCCCGCTGTAGTTGGCTTCTTTCTGTTTGTCCCACGGCGACCACGCACTGTCAGCACCCTGAAGCATGAACTGAAATTCGGTTCCGCTCGGATTGTCGAAAGCCGGGGCGGCAAATTGGAAGTGCAGATCGCTGGTGCCCGGCGCCAGACTCAGGGCAGCGGCGTTTTCCAGCATCATCCCGCCAAAAACGACCTGCGTTCCGGACTTTACCTGCCGCACCATGGTCTGGAACGGCTTGGGCGCAGGCGGGCGATGGGTGCCGTCGTAGCGGACCACCATTTCTCCCGACGCCAGAAACGATCCCTCCCCATCTGCGTGCAGCAGGAAGATGTTCAGCCGATTGAGTTCCCGGTAGGCATCCTCTTCCAACTTCCAGCTTCCATCGGCCTGGCGTGTGTAAAGCCCCAGGCGCGATCTGCTGTCGGCGGCGCTGTTGATCGACCAGAATCGATCATTATCGATGGGCCACAGAATCGCCGTCGCATCCGGCGCGTCGATCGGAAGCAGGAACCGATTGTCGACGACGAATTTCGAAGTAGCGGGATCCCAGCGATAGATATTCTTGCTGCGCTGCACTGTTACCCATATCTGGCCCGCCACAAGAGAAATGTTGTTCGGCCCATCGGGCAAGCCTTGCGCGCTCCCAATCACTTCAACTTTCGAGTCGCGCATGCCCGTGGGTGCGACATGAACGCGCAACACTTTACCGGTTGTGCCTGAAACCCAGAGCGTGCCGTCGGCTTCTTCGGCCATGTCTGTTGCCTGGTAATTGGTGTTCGGCAACCTGCCTTCATCTACCCACGCGCTGCCGTTCCAGCGCATCGAGCCGACGCCGTCGGTATGCCCGATAAAGATGCGCGCCGGATCTTTTGTGGAGGCGCCGGTAAACAAAGAACCCTCGGCGGGGCCATGCGTGCCGGGCATCGCCGGCACAAGATTGTCGCCGTCCACCCGCATTATGCCCTCGCTCGTACCCACCAGCAGTTGTTCGTTCCCGGGATTCTTTGGATCTTTAAAGTCGACGAATACCCACCCTTGAGCGGGACCTTTCAGCAGCACTCTCGTGGGCCGATTAGTCTGCTTGTCAAAATCGATGCGCGCTACCGCGGAGCCGTTTACGCTCGACGCATAGATAGTGCCCTTGTAGCGGATGTCGTCGAATGAATTACCGCGATCGTAAATCGAGAGTGGCGAATTTAATTCGACGCGCGAAGCACCATCCTGGGTGCCTATCCACAAGCCCCCGTCGCGGTCCTGGAAGGCGGTTAATGTGCCTGAGTCGATCAGACCCGCGCCCTCGTCCAGAATCTGGCGCAGTCTGCCATCGTGCTCCAGAATTACCGCCCCGCCATCCAGGGTGGTCAGGCAGATCGCTCCATCGCTAAGAACTGTCGAGGTGTATACCGGATGTTTCTTGAAGTAGTCGTCTGCGCCGGTTTTGAACGGTGTCACTTTTTGCCCGTCGTACAGGCTCAATAGCTCGTTGCGGATGGTGACCAGAATCTGGCCGTTGTCCCACGGATACAGGAACAACTTCACCGAGTTTTTGTAAGCGTCGCCGCCGGGCACAGGCCGCAATTCGTCGCCCACAATCTCTTCAAGGCCGACTCCGTTTTCTGCGGTGTAAATATGGCCGCGCACCATTGACAGCGCCTGGAAGCGCGATCCCTGCGGCACAGTCCAGGACTTCATCTGCTTGCCGTCCCAGCGGAAGAGCTTCTGATAGGAGCGGAAGAAAACGCCTTGCGGGGTGGGCAGCGTCTGCCACACATCGGTAAAGTCTCGATCCTGCTCCGCTATCTTGTCGCGCAGCGAGACAAACTGCAGCGAGCCGGCGGCGTCAGGCGCAAGATAACCGAAGTCCGCTTCGAGACCGGCCCACACCCTCCCAGAATCGTCCATGGCCAGCGAGCGAACTGTACTGGAGGGGTGGAAGATCTTTCTCCACGTCACGCCGTCATATTGAAGGATGTAGCCCGCTGACGAGCCGATGTACATCACGCCCTGGCGATCTTGCAGAATGCTCCATACCTGCCCCGCGGGAATGTCATCCTTAGCAGAATAGTTACGGATCATTGGGAGGCCCGCCTGTACCAGTGTGCCTGCTGCAGGCGTTGATGGCGCGGAAATTGAAGGCGCGGGCCCGGGCGCCTGCGCAAAGCTGGAACTCGCCAGCGCGAGGACCATCAGCGGCGGCAGAAACGACCGGAAGCGATTCGGTGAAATCAAGTCCATGTAACGTTCCAAGGGGCTCCGGTTTGGGGGCGGTCGATGGGGAGCAGGAGCGGAGCGAAAATATGGGACGGCTGAGGCAAGAGCTTACCATGCAGCAGTTTCCGGGGGCAAGCAAGAAACCGGACATGCTCCCAACTGCGGGGCTCGATGGCTCCACAAAAGGGCCGGCCCCTCGCCCAGACGATGCCGTTTTTCCCTCGGATCGGGGACGTCGCAGTAGACGTCCAATGGGAGTCGATTCCCGCCTCGCGGGTCACCTGCGGATGAATGGTTTAGATAATTGAACGGAAAGCCGCCTCACATACCTTCGGTCGAGATTGAAAATCAGAAGTCGGTCGCCAGGCGCAGAGAGAAGCTTCGTGACGGCCCAATCGCATTGCCTGAGAACAGTCCTCCGAAATCGATTACGTTCAGAACATTATTCAGGTTCTGGCCATCGGCCTGGACGCGCACGTTCAAGCGGTCGGATTTATAGAGGTCGGCGCCGGCAGAGGCATTGGCCTGAAACGCCGGATAGATGCGGCCACGCGCGAAGTTGATGCGATCCAGGACCTGCTGACCGTATTCTGCCAAAACGGTTGAAGGGGCGCCATCGAAGTCGAAAGGCAGTCCACTATCGAATTGCGCTCCAAAAGCGGTCCAGACGCGTGACGTTAATTGGTAGCGGACGCGGCCGCGGACGGTATTGCGCTGGTCTTGCGAATCCGGAATGTGGCCTGTCAACTGGGTGGCAGCCTGCGCCGCATCGGAGCCGAAGAAGAGCCCGCCAGTAACTGGGAGCCACGCGTTGCCGACAATGTACGAGTAACTGCCGAAGCCGGAGAAACGATGCCACTCAGTTACTTCAAGCTTGCCTTCAAAGCCATAAAGAATGGCCTTACGGAACGCGATGGGGAAGCTGATGGTCGTGTTATCTATCTGGCTGTCGTCGGCATAGTTCGAGACGAATCGCCTGAAGTAGTTCCCGTCCAGCTTTACGTGGCCGAGGAATACCTTGGTGAGGCCGGCCTCGTAGTAATCACCCTGAGATGGGCGCACCGGCAATCGAAGAAAACCTGTGGGATCGATGGATGCCACGCTCGGTGAACTGGATAACAGGATGTTCTCGAACGACGGCGTTTGGAAGATGCGGTCGTAAGAGAAGTGGATTACAGATTCTGACTTTTGGAAGTAGTGGGAAACGGCAAGCCGCGGTTCAACAGCCTGCTGGTTGAGCAGCAATTGATAGTGGTCCCAGCGGAGACCTGCGTTGATGGTCCAGCTATGCAGGCGGAACAGATCCTGCGCGAACGCGGATTGCTCAAGGTCGGGACGGTTGGCCCGATAAGCAAATGCGACCGCGGAACCGGGGTCGAATTGCGTTGGGTCGGTGATGTTGTAATTCAACTTCTCGTTGAGAAATGTGTTGTCAGACTCGACGCCCGCCTTCCACTCGCTGTTGCCGCGATCGATAGTGACACTTCCATTGAAATAGCCCTCGCGAAACCAGTTGTGCTGAGATAGCTCGATGGGAGTCGATTCCGGGTTGGAGTAGAAGTCATTCGAGTTCTCGCGAACCATGCCGCGAAGCTCTCCAATGGCGGTGGGAGAGAACACATGCTGGTAAAGGGCGGTGCCCATGGTTTCAAAGTTATCGGCGTTCTGGCGCTGCCCGGCTTGTTGCTGCACCACCTCGTTGGGAATGTCGTAGCGGGCCAGCTCGCGGCGCGCGGTGATTTTGAGCCGGTCATTCGAGGTTAGATCGCGCGCGAAGCTTAGCGAGAAGTCACCCACTGTGCCCGTGTTGGAAAAGTTTTGCGGAACCACCGGATTCAAGTAGTGGTCCGTGGCGCTGCCGCTGGCGCTACCTGCCAGAGTGTTCTTATCCCACACGTACTGACCCTTCGCGAATGCACCCTCTGAATCGAAGCTGCCGCCGGAGATGACCGCCTGGCCGTGGAAGCCTGGCTGGGAATCCTGAACTGTGTTCAGCTCGACGACTCCACCCATCTTCCGTCCATATTCAGCGGGTATGCCGGCGGTAAAGATGCTGATCGATTCGACATCGTCGGCTTCAATCTCAGGCCCGAAGCTGGGCGAGTGGTTATCCGTGAGAGGTATTCCATCGACGACAAACTGTGTCTGATATTCCGATCCGCGAGGATGCAGGACAGCATTGCCTTCATAGAGCCAACCGGGCTGTGAGTTAATGAGATCCTGCAGGTCGCGCCCGGGGACTGAACCGAGCCTGTCCTGAATGATGGCGGTTCCAATCTGGGAGATTGAGCCCGCCTGATCCGGGTCAATCAGGGTATTGGCGGCGGTTACTGTTACAGATTGCTTCACCGTGGGCAGTGCAAGCCGGGCCTTGTATTCGGTTGGGAGAGCGGAGCGGATTTCCAGGGATTTCACCAGCGGGGCGAAGCCGGCCCGTTTGACTTCAATCTGATAGATGCCGAAGGGCAGGGGACCGACGGAGACATTTCCGTTCTCGCCAGTTACCACCTTATGGCGATATTGATTGGCGCCGCTGACGATCTGAATGGACGCCTTTACGCCGCTGCCTGAAGGGTCTATGACTTTCAGACGCAGTTCACCACTATTGCTTTGGCCCAACAGCGGTAAAGCAATCAGCAATATCAAAACTGCGGATCCCCTCATGAACCCTGGAACTCCTTGGTTTGGCCGGACGCTCTCCCCCTGCTCCGATCGAAAATGCGGGGTACTCTATCCATCCCGCGGTCACGCCGCGTGATGGATAGATAGAGCATAGATATTAACTCACCAATGCGGTCGAGATTATGGTCCCATTTCAGAGGCGTTGCACGAGTTGTAACCCAGGCTCTCCTCAGACGCCGGTGTAGGCGGGCTGGGCGGCGTGGCCCACGGTACGTTTGTGAAATCGAAAAAGTCGAGCAGGTCGGGCTGGGCCGCGTCGCGGTTTGTCAGGTGCGCGGAGCTTGATATAAACCGGTTCTCGACGAACTTGATCACAGCGGTGTGGTCCATGGGGAGGTGGGATACGTAGTGTTTGCGCGCGAAGGGCGAGATGACGATGTTGGGCAGGCGGAAACCCAACTGGGCAGCGAAGCCATTCTCCGCGGCCGCGTCGCCCGAGTGCGCGCCGGGATCGGATGAGGTCAGGTCGCAGTGCAGAGTGGGCGTGCCTCCGGAGGGCAGGCACGGGTTGTAGCTATCCGGATTTACGGCAATGGTCGAAATGTCAGGAATGGTGCCAAGAGACGCATCGGTGAAATCGTTTGAGTGGCCCGGAACCGGCGGAACGTGATCGTACGGGCCCCCGCCCTCGTCGTAGCTCAGGAAAAATACGCTGCTCTTCCATTCCGAGCTGCTCATCAAGGCGTTTACGACACTCGCAACCTGCGCCTGGCCATCCAGGATTGTTTGTCCCGACCCTGGGTGCTCGTCATTCCGCCCATAGCCGGCTTCAATAAACGAAAAGCTCGCGAGGTCGCCGTTGGTTAGATCTGAAAAGTATTGCGACACCGGAGCGATATGCGCAGGATCGATGCAAAAGGAGTTAGTCGAGTCACCCACTACACTCGATGCTTGCGTGGGAGCTTTGCACGCCGCTTTACTCGGGTTCTCGTAAAGATACTTAATCGAGTAACTCAGGTTCGAAAAGTGTTCGGCAGGATACAAGGCGCTGCCTGTCCCGGAGCAATCGTCTTCATCCAGGCAGTAGCCCTCGGTGACGGTGTAATAGATCTTCCACGAAACACCGGCATTATCCAATTCTTCAAAGATATTGTTGATGTCCAGTTGCGGCAGGTGATCGTTCGCGCCAGGATCGTGTACGAGGCCCTGCGTCGTACCTCCTGTAAAGACCGCGATCCGGTTGGGCACGCTCTTGCTCGCTATCGGCGAGAACCATCGATCGGAAAGGGCGAACTGCGCAGCCATATAGTAGTAGTAATTCAGAAACGTCTGGTCGTAGTAGCCCATCGCCCGCTCGCCTGCGGTATCGGTGTAGTCGCCGTCGCAAGTGGTGGTGCCGTTTGAGCAACTAGTCGCATATCCCTCCGCGGTGTGGACAAATCCGCTCATCTGGATCGGACGTGTAGCCAAAAAGTCATAGCGATTCACGTCGCCGTAACTCGACAGCCAGTCCGATGAATCGTCGTCGATGCAGGTGGACCTGAATTTGTACAGCTTGTAGACCGTGTCCGAGTCGTTCTCGTTGCTGATGGTGCTGAGCTTGTCGTCGATTCCGTCAACGGTGTATTCCTTGCCGTCCTCGCTCACGTCCCAGCCATTTGATGTGCGATAGGGATTCAGCATGCCGAAGTAGTTATCGAAGGCGTGGTTCTCCTGCAGCATGAAGACAACATGCTGAATCTTGCTGAGGTCTGAAGCGGGAATCACTGTGACCGTAGCAGTAGTGGACGCGGTGCCGCCGGAGCCAGTGGCATCCGCAGTGTAGATGGTAGTGGCTGTGGGACTGACCTTAACGGTACCGCCGGTGCCGGTGAGCGTGGTATCTGTGCCGTCTGCGCCAGTTACCACGATGCTGGTGGCGTTTGTGGCGCTCACATACAACGTGGACGAGTTACCGCTGGTGATGGTGCTGGAGTCAGCAGTCATGCTCGCAGTTGGCGCCGCTGTCTTCACTGTGATCGTAGTCTCGGCGGTGGCGCTGCCGCTTCCATTGGTTGCCGTTGCTGTGTAGGTGGTAGTGGAACTCGGACTTACGGTAATACTTCCGCCCGAATAGGGCAGCGAGTATGAAGTGCCGTTCGAGCCGGTCACTTTGATTGAGCCGGCATTCGTTTCCGTCACGGTCAGCTTATCGGACTGTCCGGCTGAAATGCTGCTGGAGCTCGCTGTGATAGCGACAGTTGGAACGGAAGCTGCTGCACGGCTCGCAAACAATGGCAGTAGAAGCAACAAAGGAAGGAATTTCTGCATGGCTGGCCGCCTTTAAACGCTGAAATAATCTATCGGGGTGACGGAGTGACTTTAACGAGGTGAAAAAACAACTTTAACGGGTTCTTTGATGCGAACTGATGTAAGAAGAGTTGTCGCTTAGTGAAAGAACGGTGTGGCGAGAGTAAATACGAGAATATATCGGGGGTGAATCTATGGCATTGATGAGGCATCCCTGACCGCGACGTGAACAATCCAAGTTATTGGATATCTCCATGCTGAGAAGAGATCTTCTTTGGCTTGCTTCAATGATGCTTGGCTCCTCCGGCGCACGGCTGGTAGGGCAGGAGCCGGCCTCAGGCGTGAAGAACGTTGTAGATTACGGCGCCAGGCCGGATGGAAGAACTCTTAACACGGAGGCCATCCAACGCGCGATCGACGATGTGTCTCAGGCCGGCGGCGGAACGGTGTACTTTCCGTCAGGTACGTTTCTGACGGGGCGGATCGACTTGAAGAGCGGAGTCGGGCTCAAACTCGACGCCGGGTGCACGCTGTTGGGAAGCACTTCGATCAGTGACTATCACGGCGGCGAAGGAAGCGTCGATCGAAGTGAGAAGCATCTGATTTATGCGCGTGATGCCGAAGGAGTCACGATCGAAGGGGAGGGACGGATCGACGGCCAGGGGCCGAGCTACTGGGAGCCTTCAGGAAAAGCGCCATTGCCGCCGGATCAGCAATGGGCAGATGTGGCTTCGCATGCATACCAGGAAAATAAAACGGGCCGCCCCAGCCCGATGATACGGTTCGCGAGCTGCAGGCGGGTGCGGGTGAAGGGTGTGCGGCTTGAAAACTCCGCGGGTTGGACTCTGCACCTACTCAATTGTGATGACGTGCAAATCGTTAATACGACAATCAAAAATCCTGTCTATGGACCTAACGCGGATGGTATCGACATCACCGGTTGCCAGAACGTGCAGGTGTCGGGTTGCTCAATCGACACTGGCGACGATGCCATTTGCCTGAAAAGCGAAAATCCGCTCGGACCGGAGCCGCTGCTGGTCAAGAACATTACTGTGACCAACTGCAGCCTGTCGACTTGTTGCAATGGATTCAAGCTCGGTACGTCCTCCGAAGGCGGATTCGAGAACATCGTGTTTTCGAACTCGGTCGTGCACAATAACGCTGTGCCGCTGGGCGAGCGCGTCATCTCAGGTGTCGCGCTTGAAGTGATTGATGGAGGATGGATTGACGGTGTCGAGGTCAGTGGAATCCAGATGCAGCGCGCGCGCACGCCCATCTTCATTCGTCTGGGAAACCGCAAGCGCGCAAACGATTATTCTCAGCATGGGCTGCGAAATGTCGTCATCGAGAATATCCAGGCGTCCGATACAGTTCTGGCAAGTTCCATCACCGGTCTGCCAGGGGACGAGGTGCACGGTATAACGCTGAGGAACATACGCATCGAGAGCATGATGCCCTCCCGGCCTGAGTGGCTGGGGCGCGATGTCCCCGAGAAAGAGAGCGCATACCCTGAGGCGCGAATGTTCGGTATGTTGCCAACCTGGGGACTGTATGCGCGGCACGTGCGCGACCTGCGGCTCGATCAGTTGGCCTTTACTGCCAGCGCTCCGGAGCAGCGGCCCACGGTGCTCTTCGATGACGTTGATGGCGCACAGATCGCGGGATTGATAAGCAGAGCAAGTAGCGGCGCGATGCCGATCGTGCGCCTGGAGAATTCGCGCAACGTCTCGATCACCGATTCCGTCGCGCCAGCGGGGACTGAGGCGTTTGTTGGTGTAAGCGGAAGTGCATCAGGCAACATTGTGCTGGCGAATGACGACCTGCGGGGCGCTCGCCGGGCGTATCAGACGAGCAGCGATGTGCCTTCCCAGGCTGTGACTATAGGCGGCAAGTAGGTGCGATTACGAAATCACGAAGTCGCGGTACCGAAAATCAGTTGCTGTTTCCAATACGGAAGAAACCTGTCACGACCGGACTGTCTTTCATGCCGGGCGACTCGGCGAACGCCCTGATGGTCTGCGGAATCCCCTTGACGATGATGGGCGCGTGATAAGTCCGCGAATTCTCTAAAGGTTGCGAGCTATCGACTGTGAAATGGATGACCGCGCCGGGCGTCGCGGATTTGAGCGTGACTGCAGTATCTCCCGCAAGTACTCCGGGCTCGGGAGTAAACACCGGTTCCGCTGTAACCCCGGGCCCTGGCGGATCAGTGCTTGACATCTCTTGTTCGCTGTTGGGCGATGGAGTAATGCCAAGCATAAGTGACCGGAGATAGGCGCGTTGAAAGTCATGCATTGGCCAGGCGAAGTCATCGTCAAGCCATTCCTTAAACAGCGCGTGCGCCATCACGAAACTCTTGATAACGTTACTGCCCTGCGTTGGCGCGACGGCAATCATAAACTCGATGCGTGGTCTCTTCATCGAATCGATAATCGTGAGCAAAAATAGTCCTGGGCCTGGCACCGTCAACGCGATCGAGCGGCCTGACTTTTCAAGCGGTATGCCGGATTGTTCCGGATACCGCTTGTCAAAAGATCGTAGATTGCCGAAATATTTGCCGTTCGAGAGTGCCGCAGCCAGGCCCCCAATCTCGACTCGATTCCCACGTCCAGGCACAACCGCCATTTCATCCCTGGCAACATGCGGCGCATTTTGCGATGCGTCCGCGGTCTGGTTTCCTCCTTGTGCCAGTGCTGCGCGGATGCGTCGCAGCACCTCCGTTGTAAATGGCGCTGGGGCGCGGTAGAGCGCCGACACGCGGAATCCACGTGCACAATCCTTTGCGGTGAAGCATCCGCTTAGAAGCAACTGGCCATCGGGCAACAGAATGGTTATAGTGTGTTCGCTGTCCGATACATCCGGCAGCAGCAGCGAGCCTGCCCCTACTGCGTCACCGTTGCGAATTGGTGTCGTTGTTCCTTCCACTCTCCACGTGCCTCGGACGTCCCATGCAATTCCGAGGGCGTTTCGAGTTGTGGTTTGCGCTGGAAGAGCGGTTGCGAAGACAGCAAGCATCATCAGCAGCACGTTGTACAAAAGTCCGCGTGGGGTTACAGAGTACCGGCGGGACTTCAAGGCGAATACAAAGGTCGGACCAGTCAGGCACATGTCGCATATCTACCGATAAGTGAATTTGGAGTGTTGATGCAACCGTACGAAAAAGCAACCAAAGCAAAGAATGATGCCATCTTATTGGATGACTCTTTCGCTATGAAGGGGTGTATCTGAGAATACAAATGAAATTAAATCGCCAGTGTCTGGCTGTTTCACACTACATCCAAGTTAGTAATAACCGAACTAGCTAGTTTTCCATTTACCAGGTTGTGGCAGCGTGTTCACGGCGCCCTCAGTGCGGCGTAAGAACGTCGACCTGCGCGTTTCAATCGCTCGTTTGTTCACGCTT
>JBEKCW010000117.1:0-12545 GCA_050014675.1 Occallatibacter sp.
ATGCAAGCGAGGCGAAGGTATTGAAAGCATCCCGGTTGAATTCGAGTGCGTGGTCGACGGTGCGGGACTTATCACAACCCGCTACCGTATCTCCGGAGAGGACCACGGTAACCCGCGCATCGGCGTCGCCTTTCTGCTCCCACCCACAGTCGAAAAGCTGGCCTGGCGCCGTAAAGCACTGTGGTCGGTCTATCCCGACGATCACATCGGTCGCCCGCGGGGCAGCGCGCCTAAACAGCTAACCCATCCGGCGCAGAGTTATGGAACCAAGCCGGAGTGGGAATGGTCACAGGATACTGACGATGCTTTCCTGTGGGGTAAGACGGGCTCTCCTCTGCATCAGTCGAATGACTTTCGCTCTCTCAAGGGAAACGTCTACTATGCCGCTTGCATACTTGCCGAAAGCCAAATTCGCGCACGGGCTGAGGCGAATGCCGATGTCGCCGCCCGCGCTTCGGTTCAACCTGACGGACAAGTTGCGTTCAGTCTCTACAACTATTGGTCCTACCCCGACCTTGGATGGGGCAACTACACTGGGCCCGGCGCCGCGCCAGCCGGCACAACGCGTGAAGTGCGAATCCGATTGACAGACCTGCCTGAAGAGCTATAGCCGAGCAGGGTTCGCCGTCCGAAAATTCGAGCAAGCGGACGCCATGTAAGGGGAACGCTGCCTGTTCGTTCCCGCTATTGCTGCGCTTCCGCTGGGCTGTCTTGCCTTCCTGGCGTGACGTAGGACTCATACAGCCTGGGGAGCGCTTCCTGTAGCGCGGTTTGATTCAGCTGCGCATCGCCACGATTGTAGATGCGAAAATTCGAACCGGCGCCCTTGCTCAGATCAAATACGAAGCGCCCGTCGCCTGTGACTTTGATACCGCAACGAAGCAGGTCATTCTTTAAACGCTGGTCGGTTGGCTTTACGTCGGCCACGGGAACAATTTCGTATGAGCCGTCCTGATGCCGCACAAGTATGCGATTGCTCACAGCGATCCATATGGCGGTTTCCCAAACGTCGTACGACCTGGTGTATGCCGAGGCCGCGGCCGCGCTCTCAGTGGCTGAGAGTCCCGTGTCCATCGACCTCAATATGTCCATCCGTACGGCCCTGCTGAATGTAAACCCCAGGTAGTTTTGGAGCCGTGGGTCTATCCTGGACACAAAGTCCAGGTTAGGCAACAGCCAATACGAATTGTGCGCCGTGAGCGCGAAATCAGGGTCCTGGCGCTTCACATTGGAACCGCCTTTTGCAGCTGCGCATGGATAGATCATTATCGGCAGATTAGAACGCAAGAGCCGTTCCAGCGCCAGCGGATCAAGCCAGACATTCCATTCGATTCGCGGAATCGCGGTAAGTAGATTCGCGGCGTCAGGATTATCGGCAGATAACGCATTTCCCGCGGAAATGTGGATTGCTGCCACCTTTGCGCGAAACATGGCAGGATCGCGGTTAAACGCAACAGCAATCGCCCGTAAGGAGCCAAAGGACACAATTGTCACCGGCACGGGGCTTTCGCGAAGTGTTTTCAATAACAGATTGACGCCCTGCTGTTGATAAGCCGGAGCATCCAGCATCTCGTCATCGAGCGACTGCATCCGCGTAAACGGGCCGGCAGCAAAAGGCACGTTCCGGCCAAAGATGTAATTCAGTTGCGCGACGGGAATAACGCCGATGTCATGCGAGCTGTTTCGAGCATCGCTCCAAACATCCAGAATCACAGCTTTGAGATCGATCTCAGGCAACGCATACGCATTAACGAGATCGAAGTTGTCTCCCAGGTCCGTTGGCGGGTCATGCGGAAAATAGAGATCCGTAACGTCAATCACGGGCACGCGGACTGTATGCGGGTTCCCGGCGCCGGCGCGCCCAACGGCCTGGCGCTTTTGCGCGCAGCTCATCACGCCACCCGCGAGCAATGCGATCAAGAGAACAATCAACCAGTGCCTGTTCTTCAACGCGGCCCCCTTCTTGCCAATGGACATCTCTGACTCATCCCAGCAATGCCCAACGGAGCGGCTCTCCAGGCCCGCCTTCGCCGGTTAGCTTAATCAGTCCATTCGCGTCAAACGTCATCGGGTGTCTCTTGCCATTTACTTCGACAGTGCTGAATCTCCGCGCTTCGTTTTCCGGCAGCTTCACCGTGATAACCCAATTCCCTTTCCGCGCAAACGGCGCGTACCAGCCTTCGTAGCGATCTCGCTGCTTCGCTAATCCAATCAACGGCGAGTCAAAGCGGTACGACTGGAGCGGGATCGCCGGCGCCAGTTCCACGCCTTCTGGAGTGAACTCGAATCCCAACAGCTTGGGGACCATATAAAGCTGCCACGCATGCGGGTGCATATTCATCACGGGAAAGTCGGTCCATGAGAGATCGTCATCGCAATACACGGGTCCTTTCTCATGTCGTTGGCACAGCATGGCGTCGCTGAGCATTGTGCCGCCGGGATAGTCATTGAGAATGGAGTTATAGGTGTCAGGGCCGCTCCACGTTCCATACCAGATATTGGGGTACACCTCGGCATGCCTGGCTAGTGCATTCTTCTTGAACTCATCCCAGGCCATCGCGGCGTCAACACGGGCCAGAGACCACACCAAGGTGCCATTCAAGGCAGGCCACACTCCCCCGTCCTGCGATGTCCCGATTCTGATTCCCATCTCTTCGGCTGTATGCGAGCCCTTGCTGATCTGCATGGCGCCAATCGGTGATGGCTTGCGGTTCAACTCATCCAACAATCGCACAAGTTCGCAGGCCTGTTCAGGGCTTGCCGCTCCACCAATGATTGTCCAGGGCTGCGCTTCGAGCCATATGCTGTCATCACCAACCCATCCGAGAGAAGGCCCTAGCCACGCTCTGCGGTACCAATGACCCGTCCATTGGCCGCTTACGGCTTGCCGATGTTCTTTGCCGCGGCAGCGCGCATCCGCGGCTAGCTCCGCTGACCCGCGCGCGTATTCGAGCATTTTTGCATAATGCTCGAAGACATAGCTTGCCATCGCGGAATTGAACGTGCTTTCTCCGGTGCGAAGATACTCGTCGCGGAATTTGGCGGGCACGTGTTCTCCCACCAGCGCGTCGGACCAGTCATCTTCCAGCATCCGCATAAGTCCGTGCTGGCCCACTCCAACGTCGTGAACCAGGTGGTTGTAGCAGCGCGTAATCAGATTTCGAACTGAATCTTTTTTCCATTCCGACCCGCGAACTGGGTATGTCTGAAGCTCTTCATTCAAGAAATCGGTATCCCGTGTAGCGAGCACATACTCGCTTGCTACCCACAGGACCCAGAGCGGAAGATCGCTCGCGTTATCCACTCCCCCCGGCATCATCATGCCGTACCCCACAATTCCGTAGGGAATTGAACCGTCGCCACGCACTTCCTTGAGTGTGTAACGCAGAATCTCCTTCACTGTGGCTGGATTGCTGAAGATGAAAGGCAGAACGTGTTGCAACGGGTCGCGGGCTGCGGCTTGGAACCCGATGAGATATTGATAGACGTGCCCTTGCGAAAGGATATGCTCGCCGAAAAAGCTGTCATAGGTTAGGTTGCTGCGAAGATAGTAGTAATCCCAGGTCAGCTCACGGCCCACCCACGGTTCTTCAGGAGTGGAGAAGCGCATTCCATCGTCTTTCCAGCGCTTACTTGATTCAACAAAATGAGAGGACGGGTTCCTCTCGTATTTCTCAAGCAGCGCGCCGGCTTCAATCCCATCCGTCAGATATCCATAGAGGAAATAGAGTGTCCTGCTCTCTCCGGGGTCAAGCGTGAATGAACGCTCGAGCAACAGAGCTGCTTCGACGCCCTGTACGGACAGATCCTTGTCGAGCGCACGAGCGGCGCCGTCAGGGTTGATTACTCCGCCTGCACCAAAGAAGTTCCTCCCGCTCCCCGAGAAACCGTCGCACGGGCCGTCCAAACTGGCCAGGAAGGTCGACGGCGGATTGAAGTCCTCGAAGCTTGACCCTCCAGGTCCAGGGTCCTGAAGCGCAGGTGAACTGGCCAGCACTTTTTCCCAGGCTGTTTCATCGGATTCGGACCGTCCCAGAAAATGCTTCCGTTCCAGCAGGCCTCGGTTTCCTTCGAGAATTCGAAGCTCGTGCGCGAACCTCTCGCCAAAGTCACGTCGCAGTTGCTGGGCTCCGCTCGTTTTCCCGCTTGCCCTGGCCTGCATGTACGAACGGAATGAGAACTGATACGGCTGGCACCCCCAGTACTCGATCCATCGAAGGCTCGCCTTACGATCGCTGCGATTCACGATCTTAACTTGCGAGACCACTACCGGATCGTCACCAAATGGCGCAAAGATGACCTGATCCACACCGAATTGATTGTTGTGAACTTGCTTTCGAAAGTAGCCGATTCCGAATGTGCGATCGAAGTGATCGGTGCTGCCCGGGTAGTACGTACTCAATACGGAATTTCCATCGATCAGATAACCGATGCCGCCGCCATACTGACCCCGTTCAGGACAATAGTCATTAAGGAACTTCGGTGCGCCTTCGTCCTGTCGGACCTGCACGTAGCCATAGTTCGATACCACAGCCACCAGCCGGTCGTTTCCTACTTGATGTAACTGGTCTGTCGGAGATCGGAACGCCCGGTCCACGGGAGTGACTGCAGCAGGGTCGGTGGCCTGATTGCAGGTGTAATGAAAGGCGGGCAGACCGAAGTCGTCCATGACCCATTCCCCGAAATGTCCGCTTCCATAAGGCTTCGACTTGTCTCCTTTTGCGTCTGCCCACGCTACCCCCCTGGAGCTAAGCAGACCTGGAACAACGGGCAAGCTCGAAACGAATATCCCCGCTGATCTTAGAAATTCCCTGCGGCCAAGCATGCTCGGCATCTCCTCTCTCCTGCCGCTTCATCGCAATAACGTGGAACGGAGATGGATCGCCTCAGTCGAGACTTCTGTCGCTGCCCGATTTCGAATCCGAACTGCAATCAACTTGCGGCATCCGATTTCTCTATGACCGGACGCGGCATCTCATATCCGCAAACCCTGCTTTACTCCGTGCGCTGATGAGCGTGCCCCATCAGGATTTCGAGTCGCTTATTAGATTGGCCCGCAGTTCAGGATGAGCCTGCTCAATCCACCTTGCCGAGGCAATCATACTGGCCGCACCGGCCTGGCGCACGGTTACCCACTCTGGCTTATTTCCAAATGGAGAATGGGATTTGTCAAAAGTGCAGTTCGTCGAATTCCAGCAAGGGCTCGAGACATCGCCAGTGCCTTGTTCCGTGACAATCTCTTTCGCCGTACGCACGATGATGCCGCCATATTGAGCGGGATTGATAGGAACGACGTACTTAGTCCACCAGTAACATCCAAATCCATTCACATTGGTGTCAAAGAGATTCAACACCACCGTGCCATCTCCATTGGCTGCCTGCTCGGCATAGCCTTCAGGATAAACCCGGGTAAACGCATCCGCCGCCCGTATGGCCCTGGCCCTGAAGTCTCTAAATTCAGGATTCACCTGGCTCACATCGCCGTCTGCCTTTTCAGCTTGCTCAAACATTGCGTAAGCCGCGGTCATCATCATGTGAGGTGAAGTAAACAGGTCGTGCTGCAGCGTGGTGCACCTGGCGTCTGGGGGAGGTATCTTGTCGCCCAAACCAAAGTTGCATTCTTCTTCGAACAGATCCTGTGCGACGCCAAATTCGGCACCCGTGATGTTGGTCCGGCCTCGACCGGTACTGTGGAGATAGTTCTCAATAAAGTTGTAGTACTTTGACGCGATCGCCAGGCACGTGTTTGCTTTTTTGGCATCCACAGTGCGCAGAGCATCGAAAATGCCAAGTGCGCCAATAATCTGCGCAGCCATGTAAATCGAATAGCGGTCCTGGTGGTCGTAGTACATCAATCCGCGGGAGTTCCCTTGAAAATCCACGGCCCATTGCTTGTCCAGATTGATCAGGGTCTGATACGCAATATCGAGGAAGTTTTCTTTCCCGGCATACTGATAGATCTGCAAGTAAAGGTTCACCACCCAACCGGAATCATCGCACCAGATGCAGAAATGTGAAGGCGGCTTTCCGATCGCCTCATGCTTCACCAGGTCCCAGCCTGGGTAGGTCTCACAGAGCGCCAGGTTGTCCTTCCCACTGTAGGTGTGTTCGACCCAGTCTGCAAAGTCCTTTACGACCTTCAGATACCTCTGTTGATGGGTAGCCTCGTAGTTGATGATGGCGCTTTGGATCGACTGAGTTCCCTGCCAGCCGTTTTGGTCAGGAGTCAGTCCATTATCTTTTGGATTTCTCCAGAAATCCACGCCAGGCGGCCGGCAGGTAGAGTTTGAAACCAGATACTCGAATACGCTGTCAGCAGCGGAATCGATCGAAATCGACGCAGAGCCTTTTCGGAGAGCAGTGGCGCCCGCAGACGTGGCACAAACTGCGGCTCTGGACAGATTGGGCTCGTGCAGGAGGTAGCCGGCAGAAAGACACAGAGCAGTTCGAAGTACATTCCGGCGTGACAATCCAGACATGATTCACCCCTGTATTAATGAATTAATAAAGCTGTTAGGGTCATCATCCATCCAGGATGGATTTGATAGCGGTCTACAGGAAAAGTGGTGGAGTGTTTATGAATAACGCTGTTCCGGCTTCGAATCCTCGAACAACAATTCATCTCATTTCTGAAAACTGCAAAGCAGGGTTTCGGCGTCTCCATCGCGCACACACTCCCTGTCGATCAAACTTTGACCGTATTTTGGCGGTTCCCGGCTGCTAATCTGTGCGGAAGGAAAGGACGGGCGCTTTGCAGCGCCCGTCCAATGGCCAAAGAACGTACGAGACTAGAATTCGAAGCGTGCGCCAACCTGGCCCACACGGTTGGAATACTGCAGTCCCGGCGCCCACGCAACGCCTGTTACATCGCCGAATGTACTGTCATTGATACCCATATCAGGCGCGTTGAAGTAATGGCGGTTGAACACGTCGAAAAAGTCTCCGCGTATCTCCGCCTTATAGCGATCTTCCTTCCCGATGCTGAAGTGCTTGAGGAGGCTCATGTTCTCCGCGGCCGGAGCCGAATTCCACCGCCAATTGTTGAAGTAGAGCGGCGTATTGCCAAATGGGGCCGCTGCGGTCCCGCTGGCAAACGCACTCGGACTAAAATCGTTGTTGCCCGTGGCCGTAGGGGCACCCGGATTGAATCCCCCTTTATGGAAGAAGTTCTTCATGCTGGTAGCTGTAGCTCCGTTCGCGAAGAAAGCCCTCTGGCCATTCCCGCAGTTATCGCAGCCACCGAAGTAATACGGCAATTGATAGGAGGAGCGAACATCGCTCATTGGAAGGCCGCTGCCGTAGGCGCCGTAGTAGCCCAGGGTCCAGCCGCCCACGATTTCATTCAGGACGGTTGAAGAGTTGTTCAGCCATGCCTTCCCACGGCCAAGCGGCAGGTCATAGGTAAGATATCCCTTGGCCAATTGCCTTTGATCATCTGCAACGGGCCACATTTCGTTGTCCTGTGGGCTCTGCCAGTCCGTACCCCAGGTATTGCCGAAGTTCGTGGGAACGCCCCAGCTATCCGATGAGCTGTTGGACGTGTATTTCGAGATCGTATAACTCCAGTCGACAAAGAGGCCGTGGGTATTGCGGACCTTCATCTCCGCGACAAAGGAGTTATAGTTGCTCTTCGACAGGTAAGCTGGGTTGCCAACCTCCTCGAAATCGAAGTTGTACTGAGCCAACTGCGGTTCAGGAGCAATAGCCGCATAGGCCGGCCCGTTGAAGCCGGGGAACGGATACGGCACTGTGACTCCGGCTTTTGCAGAGACGGCCGCGGCAGAGGCGGCGCTGTCGATCGTTGTGTTGATCTGGCCACTCTGCAACACTGCATTGTAGGTGCTGTAGTCGGGGGTGAAGCTTGCGGAGCGGCCCTGGCTCAAGTCCTGCAATGCCCTGCCAAACGTGCCCAGGTAGCGCACGTCGAGAACCACATTCGGAGCTACTTCATATTCGACGCCGAGATAGAGTGTGTTGGTGCGGCCCAGCTTGAGGGCGCCCGGCATGACATCCATGATGTTTGCGCCAGCATCGCCAAAAGCCGTGCTGGAGCTCGTCTTCTGATACGCGGACTGGGTGCAGGGAGCTCCCGATTCCCAATCGTAGACATAGCTGCCGGGAATGGTGTTCACAGTGCTGCAGCCTACGCCATTCAGCGGGTCCTGGCTGCCCAAATAGTAGTCGGCAGCGCCGGCGCCAACTGAGTTGGCCGGCACGTAAGTTAGATTGTAGGATGCTCTGGCCACGAGCTTGGGTGAAATGGAATACGCTGCGCCCAAGTGGGGACCGAACTGGTAAAGCGGGATATCCTTTTCAAAAGTCGAGCCCGAGTTCGGCGAGAAGGTCCAGGCGCCGCCGTATGGAGCCCAGTTGGGATTGACGGTGTTAATGTCCCAGTTCTCCCATGCCGCGTTCGGCCACTTGATTGGTAACGTGAGATCCCAACGAACGCCGAGATTCACAGTCAGCTTCGGCGAGACCTTGAAATCATCCTGCGCGAACAGGCCCATGTACTTCTGCCGCGGGATGTAGTAATTGGTCGGCTCGATGTAAGCATCCTGCGCCGTTCCCAGCAACATCGAAGAGAAGCTGCTTCCGACGTAGGGCGTCAGTCCCTGGTCGGTGGGACCGCCCGCCTGGCTCTGAAAATCATATACATCCCTGGTTTCCTGATAGTTGTCTGCGTTCTCCTGCCAGGCTGTCCATTGCCATCCGAATTTTACGGAGTGACGGCCTTTCTGCCACTGCAAGTTATCGGCGTAGTTATACGCATTGTCATTCCAGTAGATATCCCAGGACTCGCCGAAGCTGCTGAATCCGACGCCGTTGACGGAATTGTCGTACTGAACGAGGGGGAACGAATTCGGCGAACTGGTAAAGAACCCAAATCCTGACGCCCCGGAGTAGCCTGGACCGGGCGTGGGCGATTGCGTAGTAGCCTGCCTGTTAAAACTCACCGAGGCGGTATTGATGAGATTTGGCGTGATCGTGTAGTTGTCGATGACGCGGCCAATATAGTTGATTTCACCATTGTCGAAGTAACCGCTGAAAGGGCCGGCGGTTGCTGGGAAAGTCTCCCCGCTCTTGCTGAGGACGTTTCCATAGTTAAGGGAAACGCTGATGCGGTGCTTATCAGAAAAATTGTGATCGACCTTGGCGTCGACTCTGTACTCGTCCTCTGACGGAGTGCCGGCATACGAAGAGAAATTTCCGCTGATGAGGCGATCTTGCGTAGGCGCATAGTACTTGGCGTAGGCGGCGGCAATGTTTTGCGATATCGCGCCGACGCGGGCTTGCGGAATCTGGTTATTGATGAATGGGGTCGCGCAAGTTACGCCGCCGACCTGCGTCCAGGTTGCAGGATCGAAGACTTGCCCGTACTGATAAGGATTGCCGGTGCAGGGGTTGATCCAAGCTCCGCCGCCATTCGGATTCGGGATGTTCCCCGTGCTCGCACCCATGGTGAGCAGCGGGCTCAAATCGTAATTTCCCGACCCGTTAACGGTGACCATCGATGTGAGCGGAACCGTGGACCCAGTGGGATTGAGGGTATAGTCGGTTTGCTTGTAATACTCGATATCGGCGAAGAAGAAGGTGTGATTCTTCCAGATGGGACCACCGACGCTGCCACCATAGTCGTTGAAACTATACGGCGCCCGAGGCACATTGTAGTAATTGTCGATCCATTGATTGGCGTTCAGAACCTGATTCTGCAGATTCTCAAACGCGGAGCCGTGAAGCTTGTTGGTGCCGGATTTGAGCGCAACAACAATCGATCCCCCGCCGGTTTGGGCGAGTTCCGCATCGGTCACGTTGGTCTGAACTTGCATCTCCTGGATGCCCTCCTGAACCGGAGGGATGTTGTATCCCTGATTTCCCGCGGCACTGGCGTTGGCGCCGTCGATAAACAGGGAGTTGGTAAAGGTCTGGCCGCCCGCCATGCCAATCCAGCTTTGAGTGCCCCCTAGCGTTATTGACGCCTCTGACACGTTCGGAGAGGAAGCCATGAGAAGAGTGAAAGCATTGCGACCTCCGCTGGCATTCAGCGGCAACTCTTCAATCGCAGTCGGCTCCAGCGTCGTGGACTCAGTGGCATTTTGCGATTCCAAAGCCGGAGCCGCAGCACTCACTGTTACCGTCTCGCTCGTCGCGCCAACGGTCATGATTACGTCGGCTCTGATCTCCTGGCTCGCCAGTGGTGAAATGCCGGTTTGCGTGTAGGTCTTGAAACCGCCGTGGCGCACCTCAAGCGCATAGATACCCACAGGCACATTGGGGATGCTGTAAACGCCATCTCCGTTCGTGGGGGTGGTATACGTCACCCCTGTGTCTCGATTCGTAACCGTAACGGTAGCCCCGGGCAAGACTGCTCCCGCCGAGTCTTTTACCGTTCCCGTAATGGTGGCACGATCGGATTGGGCATTAGCCACGACTCCAATCGCCAGCAGGAGGAACAATAACCCGCAGAATATGAAGCTGACTCTTCGCATCACTTGACCCTTTCTTGACCATTCCTGTCAATTTGTAGAGTTGAACTCGTCTTGATCTTCTTGTTTTCGGCTAGCGGCAGTGGTCTGCGTTTGATCAATCCCCTGAAGCTTCAACTTTCGCTCACTGTCACTCTCCGGCCTTGAGCCCCAAAATGTTCTTCCTGTGGAATTCGAATGGAATGGTGCACATACGCAGAACCAATCCGCAGTGATGAAGCTAACACTCGGTTCTCCCACAAGGAATTCCGGTTTAGTTCTTGATCCCCAGAGCGCCTTCGCAAGGCTGTCTCTTCGTTTACTTTGGTTGAAAAAGATCCCGAATGAATCCCGCCGGGACCCAGAGGCACCCGGAACATGGCACAGACCCCAACCCTCTGACGCCTGACACAGATATCCACGTCATTCCGGACTTTCTGCCATAAGCCCCGCTCTTGCGTTCCTGTGAGCCTTGTCACCATCATTTTGATTTACTGCTGATCACACGCCACAGAGGCGCCGAACCCACCCTAACGTCCGATTCCGCCTTGCTTAGGGCGATCCTGCGGCGTATTCTGATCAACGCCTAGGAGGATGGGGGAGAAAAGCGACTGTGTAAAGTTCCATGAGTGTCTAATCGAGTTAACGCAGACATCAGGAAACAGGTTACGGACCGTAAACAGCTGATATATGAAGAAGATGGATCCATTGTGACCGATATGTTAAGTGCCTACCAGAAGCGAAGTGAAAACGATGTCATCGATCCGCAGGTTTACCTCGCTGAGATCGACCGGCTGGTGAGGAGTCCGCATCTCTCGGGAAGCGAGGCTCTTTGTAAGCTTCTTCAATTCCTGGCGCAGCACACATTGAATTCTCCTGAAGACCATCTGAAGGAATACGAAATTGCTACGCAGGTTTTCGGTCGGCCGTCTGATTTCGATCCACAGGCCGACTCCGGAGTCAGGGTTCAAGTTGGTCGGCTGCGTACAAAGCTTGCGGAATACTACCAATCGGCAGGCGCAAACGACCCCATTCAAGTTGAGGTGCCTAAGGGGAGCTACTCCCTTTCTTTTCGACAGCGGGTTGTTCCGGCGGCCTTGGATTCTCCCGAGGCTAGCGAGCCGTCGACTGCCGCGAAACCGACCAGGACTAGGCCGCCGCTCTCATTGCTCTTGAGCGTGACCGCCCTGATATCCGTTCTCACCACGGCCGGCGTTCTGTTCGCTGTCTTCCATCGAGCGCCAAGCTATTCCGACCCTGTAGGCAATCAAACGGCCCAAACAGCAGCTCCAAGCCTTCGAACTTTCTGGGGCCCGTTTCTACACGGACCGGAAGTGCCGTTTGTGGTTTTCAGCAACGCGCAGTTCGTTGGAAATCCCATTTCAGGAATGCGGTATTACGATCCGTCGAAAGACTCTCGCGGCGAGGTGTCTCAGCACTATACCGGGATCGGCGAGGTGATGGGAGTTGAGGAATTAGAAGGTCTGTTCCTCCATTTCGGGCAGCAAGTCCAGATCAAGAGAAGCGGCTTGTTCACACTCGACGATGCGCGCAAGAGCGATCTGATTTTTGTGGGTTCACCGACTGAGAATCTTACCCTGGGCGAGATTCCTCAGAATAGCGGCTTTGCTTTTAAGCAGCTTCAAGTGGGACAAGATGATTGGGCCCAGGGGATCGTCGATCTGCGGGCACGGCCGGGCGAGAACGCCACGTATCTCCCATCCCCCGAGACACAACCGATGCAGGTCGACTACGCCGTAATTACTTTGACTCACGGACTCGATCGTTCCCGGTGGACGCTTATTCTTGCGGGAGCATCGACGATCGGCACCCAGGCTGCAGTTGATTTTGCCTGCGACCCTGATTCAGTCAAAGATCTTCTTCATCGGCTTGACTTGCCGACCGGCACGGGCATGAAGCCATTCGAAGCTTTACTGCGAGTCAAAGTCTCAAACGACGTTCCTCTTGCCGCTGAACTGGTGAAAATCCGAATTACTGAATGAGGTCTAAGCGACCCGGGGCACAGTTTCTGTATGGAATCTGTACGGAGAGCTTGCTCCAAGCTGTTGATTCTATTAG
>JBEKCW010000118.1:0-12531 GCA_050014675.1 Occallatibacter sp.
GCGGACCACGTATTCGTCGAGTATGCGGGGAAACGCGTGGCGGCTGCGCGCGCGAGTGGCCGTAGCGCGCGGCTGAAAGCGATTGAGCAGTCCGCCTAACGTCGAACCGTTGCCAGAACCGTTTCCCGTGCCGTCGGATTCGGACTGCGGTTTCAAGCTGAAGCGGGGCACGCGCGCCGCCAGTCCTGATATGCCGGCCAGCAGGCGTCCGCCAGCGGCCATTTGCCAAAGCAGAAAAGAGCCCGCCGCGGTAAACAGAATGTTGGCCGACCACACGGCTAAGAAGACGGGGAGTTTGCCCTGGCGGCCCAATGCGATGCCCGTTGACGAGAGGAAATAATAGACAAAGACCAGGAGGATGGTGAAAACCCAGCCGGAGCTGCGTCCGCCGCGCCGTGAGGCCACACCCAGCGGAACGCCAACAAGCATCAGCACAATGCAAGCGGCGGGAAATGCGAACCGGTTGTGCATTTCCACCAGGAATCGCACGGAATCGGGACCATGAAGACGGTCGAACAAGGCACCCATGGGCAAAGCCAGGATGGGCGTATCCATGCGGCCCAGGTGCACGTCGCTCGTCTGGCTCAGCGGGAGCGGCAGATCGCTGGTGACAAAAGTTGAGATGTTGTACTGCGTGGGCTCGCCGGGCACGGTCTCGTGGCGGGCGCCGTCGCGCAGGCGCATTATCAGTTCCTGGCTGCCGTCGTTCACCACTGTAGCTGTTTCAGCGGTGGTGATGATCGGGTTGGCCGGGTCGCTCACGTCGGCCATAAAAACCTGGTCCCAGTTTGACGGGCCGGCGCCGGAGTGCACGTTCCCGACATAGAGCACAAAGTTCTTGAAGTCTTCGTAGAAGACGCCCCGCTGAATCTCATAGGAGGCCTGCGAGGTTTCAAGGGACTGCTCCATTTTGAGAATTGCCTGGTTGGCGCGCGGCGCGACATAAAGCGTGTTGGCCAAACCCAGCAACGTTCCGCCAACTGCCACGATGGATGAGACGCGCACAAAATAGCCGATGCCCAGGCCAGAGGCGCGCATGGCCACTATTTCGCTGTCTGAAGCCATCCGGCTTAAACCCAGCAGCACCCCCACCAGCACCGACATGGGAATTGTGTACTTAAGCAGATCTGGCAGCGTGAAGAGGAATATCTCAAAAACATCATTCAGGGTCGAACTGTTGCGCACCACCACTTCAAGAATGGGACCCAGTTTGGGCATGAAGAGGATGAACGTAAACAGCGCGCACCCGATGAAGGTGTGGGATAGAATCTCGCCGAGGATGTAGCGGGTGAGGATGCGCACGAAATTGCCTGCTAATAGTTTAGCTTGGCCGCACACGACGAGGTAACGGATACCGGGTTGCTGCGCAGGCAGAAGTTAATCAGCGCCTCGTAGTATTGGCGCTCACGCCGCTCTTTCCGCGGCAAGAAAGACATCGGCGGGAAGCTGGAAGCGCGCGGCCAGTTTCTGGATCTGACCAACAGTAAGCTTCCGCCGTCCGCCCAGGAACATCGATACCGCGCTCTCCGAACCGAATTGCGGAATCAAATCTCGCTGCGAGAGGCCCTGCTTCTCAAGCAGGAACCGCACTACCGAGATGGGATCGGCGGCTGGGATTGAGTAATGCTCGCGCTCGTAACGCTCCACCAGCAATGTAAGCAGATCGATCGCGTCCAACTCCGATGGCGAGGGATCTGCAAGCGCGGTCAACCGGAAGAGCGCATCCGTATACTCCTCCAGCTCTTCGTCGTTGCGAATCACGCGCGGAGCTCCGCGGGCGATCATCTTGGCCGGGTTGGCAAGAATTGTGCTCATTTTGTGCCAAACTTCCTATCCCAGTTGCTGCGATTATCGTACTGCCTATGCGTAAGAAACGACCGGATGTAAACGTATCCTGCGGTCTTTCTGTCACCGAATTTCCTGGCGTAATGAATCACTGTGACGAGCCGGTACCGGTTTTGCCGGATATTGAATATCACATAGCCGTCAACGATATCGGCGTCCTTGAACCAGCGGCGAACCTCGGCAAGACTCCGCCATCGGACTGCTTCAACGATGCTTGCCCACGACTCGATCTCGCTTGCCGCATCCGGATACTTTTTGATTGCTTCGCGCAGATGGCGGCGAGTGACAATGTGCAAGTCAACACCTCTTTCTACAGTACTTCACAATTTGTCAAGTTGTCAACCTCTCGGGCTAACGGCCCGCGCTCATTGCAGAATCATCGTGCCAGCCGCGCAGACGCAAGCTGTTCCCCAGCACACAGATCGAACTGAGCGCCATGGCCGCCGACGCCAGCCACGGCGTGAGCAGAATGTGAAACGCCGGATAAAGCAAGCCGGCCGCAAGCGGAATGCCAATCACGTTGTAGCCGGCCGCCCAGAAGAGATTCTGGCGCATGATGCGAAGCGTCGCGCGAGCCAGGCCAATGGATGCGGGAATGAGCGCGGGCTGCGCGCGCAGCAGCAGCACGTCGCCGGCCTCCTGCGCCAGGTCAGTGCCGGACCCCATGGCGATGCCCGCATCGGCTTGTGCCAGCGCGGCTGCGTCGTTGATGCCGTCGCCCACCATGGCAACGCGCAGGCCCGATTTTTGCAATGCGCGAATGCGCGCCAGCTTCATCGCCGGGTCAACGCCGGCCTCGACCTCGGTAATGCCCGCGGCTTGCGCAATAGGAGCGGCAGCCGCGGCCGAGTCGCCGGTAAGCATCAACACGCGGTGGCCAGAGCGTCGCAGCGCGGCCACCGCTCCGGCCGCATCGGGCCGCAATGCGTCACGCGCGCCAAAGTACGCCGCGGGCCGCGAATCAATGGCCATCCACAGCCGCGTAACGCCCGGCTCGGGTGCGGTCAATCCAGCTGGCAGTTGAACAGCATACTCCGCAAACAGCGCTTCGTTACCGAGTAGGATCTCGTGGTCTTCAACACGCGCAGTGAGCCCCCGGCCAGGCAGCACCTGCACCTCCTGCGCCGGCGCCCACTCCATTCCCCGCCTATGCGCCGCATCCACAATTGCACGGGCAAGCGGATGATTCGATCGCTCTTCAGCCGCAGCTGCCGTTCGCAGCAGATCGTTGTCGTTCAACTTCTTGCTTTCCCAGGTCCCCAAATGCGAGGGACCTGGGGCACCCATGTTTTGTGGTTGGTCGATCACATGAATGGCTTCTAAAACCGGCCTTCCCACAGTGATCGTTCCGGTTTTGTCGAGCACAACCACGTCGAGATGCGCGAGCCGCTCCAGCGCTTCCCCTCCCTTGAACAACACGCCTAGCTGCGCGCCGCGGCCCACGGCAACTGTAAGCGCGGCCGGCACAGCCAGCCCCATGGCGCAAGGGCAAGCGATCACCAGCACCGCAACCGTATTTGCAATCGCCATTGATACTGACCGCGTAGCCACCAGCCATGCAATGCAGGTGACAAGCGCCAGCACCAGCACCACTGGGACAAAAATGGCGCTGGCGCGGTCGGCCAGCCGCTCCATGGGCGCGCGGCTGCGCTGCGCCTGCTCAACCATGCGCGTAATTTGCGAGAGAACGGTAGCCTCGCCCAGCGACTCGGCGCGGCACACCACTGCGCCGTCGTAGTTGAGCGAGCCGGCCAGCACGCGCCCACCTGTCTCGCGCGGAACCGGCGTGGACTCGCCCGTAAGCATCGACTCGTCCACCGTGGTGCGGCCTTCAACAATCGCGCCGTCCACCGGAATCCGCTCGCCGGGCAACACAACAATCCTGTCGCCTGGACGAATCTCCTCAAGCGGCGTCAGCACCTCGACGCCATCCACGATGCGCCGCGCCGTGGCAGGACGCAAACGCGAAAGCGAGTTCAGCGCGCTAAGCGCCCGCCGTTTAGCGCGCGCTTCCAGCGTCTTGCCCAGCAACAGAAATCCGAGAATCAAGAGTACCGCGTCAAAATAAACCGCGCGGCCGGGCGCAGGCGCAACCGTCGCATAGGCCGAGTAGACAAATGCAACAGCCGTGCCCAGCGCAACCAGCGTGTTCATGTTGGTAGCGCCGTGGCGCAGTGTGCGCAAAGCGCTCGAATAAATGGTGCGGCCCGCCCACGCCAGAATCACCGCCGTCAGAATTAACAGCGGCCAGCGCAGATCTTGGGCGGGAATCGCGTAGAGCCACGGCAACAGTTTCATCAGCGCATGGTCTGTTGCATGCATCTCATTGCCGAGCGGCATGGCCAGCAGCATGGCCGCTGCGCCGGCAGCGATAGTCACCCATGCCTTCCGTGCCGCGTTTTTCTCTTCGTCTTGTTCGTCTGAGCTTGCGGAAATCTCGCCCGCGCGCGGCAGCACCGCGTCGTACCCCGCGCCGCGAATGGCCGCCACCAGCTGTTCGGGCTGAGTGATTGAGGGATTAAAGACCACGTTGACCCGATGCGCCATCAGATCCACGCGCGCCGACTCCACTCCCGCCGTCGAGCGCAGCGCTTCCTCTACATGATGCTGGCAGGAGGCGCAGGTCATGCCCAGCACCGGCAGATCGAGCGATTCTGTTGTTTGTGGAGCCAATCTGCCTCTTAACTCACCTGCGCGGACTCAGCATGCGCCTTATAGCCGGCTCGCGCCACCGCCGCAATCGCCTGCTCGATGGTCGCAGCCTCGTCATTTGCAGCGAACCTCGCCGCACCCACGCGCACTTCCTTCACTTCAACTCCCGGAGTTGCGGCAAGCGCCTGGCTCACCCGGCGAACACACGATCCGCAATGCATTCCATCGATTTGCAACGTAACTTCTGCCATAGTTCAGGGCCCCCGTACCCAAACACGCTTCTTTATTGATGATAGTGGCCGCAGTTCGGATGCGCGCGCAGTCCCCGCTTGCGGTACGCACCGTGTAACCAACTATCGTGAGTTCATGCAGCGAGAGTTTCCTCAAGCGCCGCTGGTGGGCGTGGGCGCGGTAATTGTGCAGAATGGACGGGTACTGCTCGTCCGGCGCGGCCGCGAGCCCATGAAAGGCCACTGGACCCTGCCCGGAGGCGTGCTTGAAATAGGCGAGTCGCTGGTCGAGGGCGTTGCCCGTGAAGTCCGCGAAGAAACGGGCCTCGAAGTTGAAGTGCTGGAACTGGTGGAGTTGCTCGACCGTATCCATCGCGAAGACGGCCGCGTGCGCTTCCACTACGTGATTGCCGACTATCTTTGCCGCGTGACGGGCGGGGAGTTGCAGGCAGCTTCTGACGCCGATGCGGTGCGCTGGGTGGAGCGGGCAGAGTGGAACAGCCATAGCGCGCTCAAAATCGACCCCATCACCACTCGCGTAATTGAGATGGGTTGGCAGATGGCGAATGGCCGCCAGCAAATAACCGGCTGAGGAAAGCAATGAAGTTGGTACGACGGACAATCTGGGTCGCGCTCGTGCTGGCCATCGCCGCCGGTATCGGCTTTGTTCTGCGCCCCGTGAGCTACTTCAATGGCTCGATGTACCTGCGCGAAGCGCTCACCGGCGTTCACAATGGCCAAATCTCGATCGACGGCATCCGCGTGCATTACCTTGTGGCGGGACCTCGAAATGGAAAGCCGGTCGTGCTGGTGCACGGCCTCGGCGGCCGCGCTGAAGACTGGCGCAACCTCGCGCCCACGCTGGCCCACGCCGGCTACCGCGTCTACATGCCCGACCTGCCCGGATTCGGCCGCAGCGAGTGGCCAGCGAATTTCTCCTACTCGGTGCGCGATCAGGCGCACATCGTCATCGACTTTATTGATGCCATGCATCTTGACCGCGTCGACCTGGGCGGTTGGTCGATGGGCGGATGGATCGTGCAAATTGCCGCCAGCGAAATTCCCGCACGCATTGAGCGCTTGATGCTCTTCGATTCTGCCGGACTGCACATTGACCCGGACTGGGATACGGGGCTCTTTACGCCGGTAAACGCAACGCAAATCGACCAGCTCGATGCGCTGCTCATGCCCAGTCCGCCCAGGGTGCCGGGCTTTGTGGCGCGCGACATTCTGCGTGTCTCTCACCAGCAAGCCTGGGTAGTTCAGCGGGCCGTTGCATCAATGCTTACCGGCCGGGACACCACAGACGCGCTCTTGCCCGCGTTCAAAATGCCGCTGCTAATTGTGTGGGGTTCTTTGGATCGCATTACGCCGCTTGCTCAGGGCGAAGCCATGCACCAGCTCGCCCCGCAATCTGAGCTCGAGGTCATCGCCGGCTGCGGCCATCTCGCTCCATTGCAGTGCGCCGGCCAGATTGCGCCAGAAATGCTCGCATTCGTAAATCGGCAGGCCGCGCAGACCCGCGCGTGCTAAGTGCCGACTTCGACGAGCGCGAAGACGCCGCGCGTTGAAATCAAAGAAAACTCATACGCCCCGCGCTGCACACTTTGGGTGTCATGCTCAGCACGGGGCGCATGGTCTGTCTTTCTTTGGTGGAAGGGCGGCTTACCTGTTGGGGAGGGCTACTTGGCGATAACCACGGTCAGGTTCATGTCGACTGGAATCTTCCGGTCGTCGATGCGGGCAGGGCGATAGTGCAGCTTGCTGACTGCGTCAACAACTTGCGAATCCCATACCGGGTTGATGCTCTTGGTCACCTGGATGTTCTCAGGCCAACCATTCTCATCCACCACGAATGAAACACCAACCTGGGCATTGGCCGTGATAAAAGATGCGGCAGGTCCCGAGGGAGCGCTGAGATTCAACGAGTTTAAAAGCGTGGGTTCGGTAACGCCGGTGCTGACGTGCGGCAACGGGGTTGAGGCAGCGGGATCATCGTTTGGCTTGCTGGCGAAAGCCGCTGCGGGGAGGAGCAGGGATGAAAGCACCACGGTAGAAGCGAGTATATGACGCATGTAAAACCTCCTTTAAGACGGTAGTAACCGTCATTAGATTAACCAGCTTCATCAACGATTGTCAACGTAATTATAGAAGCTATTATTTTTAAAACATTTATTGCAGCGCATGTTGCTGATTCAAATCAAATACCATATCGCATTTAGAGATTTCCACAGGCCTCTTTGAGAGCAGCTCTCTTTCGGGCGACAACGTGCCGCCGCAAATGAGCTTTGTCAATTTTTCCGGGAAGGCTCAAGCCAGGGAAGCAACCGGGCACGCGCGGCCATCGGTTGCATTTCATCAGGCTCGTCGCATGGCGCGTTGGCTCAGCGGGCGCCGCTCAACGTGATTCTTTTCAGATCGCTGGATCTTCGGAAACGATGGTAAAGATGTCCGCAGGCGTGAGTGCGACTGCATCGGCTTTGGCTCTGGCCCACTCTTCAGCCGAGCCGTAACCCCAACCGGCCGCGATCGAGCGAAGGTTGTTGGCGTGCGCGGCCTCGATGTCGAAGCAGCGGTCGCCGACCATCCACGCATTTCCCGCATCGATCGCGCGCTCGCTCAGGATCATCGCCAGCAGATCGGCCTTGGCGTGGCTCGCATACTCAAGCTTGTCGCCGTAGATGCCCGTAAACAGCGGCGCCAGCTCAAACGCCTCAAGAATGCGCACCGCAAAATGGTGGTGCTTCGAAGTGCACACGTAAAGCGGGAACCCCGCCGCGCGAAGCTTCTCCAGCATCTCCCGCACACCGGGATAGACCGAGTTGTTTGACCAGCCTTCGCGGTCGTAGCAGGCGCGATAATCACTGGCCAGCGCCGCATGTTCCTCTTCTGATCCGTCAGGCAACAAGTACCTGACCCACACTTCAACCGGCGGCCCGATGAAGCGGTCGAGCGGTTCCTCGAATTTCAAACCACGCGCGTCGATCACCTTGCGCAGGCAGCCAATTATGCCGGGCTTTGAGTCGGTCAGCGTTCCATCGAGATCGAAGATCAGGGCCGGAAGCGGATGAAGCATGCTTCCAGTTTCGCATTTAACCGCGCCACAACGCCCGCAAGGCCTATCGCGCAGCCGAAGACGGAGCGTTCCCAAGCTCCTCGCGCGCACGGACCATCTGCGGAAGCGATGCGTCGGCTGAGGGCCATGCTTTCAAGAATGCCTGATACTCAGTTTGCGCCGCTGCTTTGTGGCCGGCCAGTTCGTCGGCATGCGCAATGCCGTAAAGCTCAAATCCTGATGCCGGCCGCTCAAGCAGCGCAGCCTGGTACGCAGTCTTCGCGCCTTCGTAGTCCCTGGCGCGCATCAATGCCTCGGCCTCGGTTTCAGCAACCGGGCGGATATAAAACGGCGGCTCGCGGTAGCCGAGCTTCTTTTCTGCCGTTACCGCTTGCGCGTAAAGCTTCTTCGCGTCTGCGCTCTTGCCCTGCCCAAGCAACAGCCCCGCGCGCAGTTCCATTGACGCAATGTTGAGAGCCATCATCAGCGGCTCGGTCTCGGCGTCGGGATTGAGCTTGACTGTCGGAGGTTTATCGGCGTCTGTCTTCTTCGCTTTGGCATCAGCCTTCTCTTCATCGGCCTTTTTGTCGGCTTCGGCTTCAGTATCCCGATGCTCGCGCCACAGGCCGGCATCCAGCCGCTCCGATGCGCTCTGCGCCGCGGCCCCATCGCCTTCGTCAAGCGCCTGCATGCCGGCAGCAAAACTGCGCAGCTCCTCTCGCAGGAACCTCAGGTGCGCCGTATTGTCGCTCTCGGCGATTTTCGAGTCGTCCAGCATGGCCAGCACGGTCTTCCAGTCGCCGATGCGCAGCGCAACCGGCAGCCGCAGGCTTAAGCGCGACATCTGATCGCGCGCATTCCAAACGTAGAGCGATGCAGCCAGGTGGCCGTGCGCGCCCGCCAGGCGGTCTGAGAGCGCGTTGGCGTCGTTCAGCCGGCCCTGCTCCATCAGGTTGGCAATGCCGTACATCATGTTGTGAACGTAATTCCAGTCGTTGTCCACACTCACATGCTGCTCGCGCATATAGCGTTCGTCGGTCTCGGTTGACGCGGCAAACCAGTGGTCGGCGCTGGCGTAGTCGCCCACGCGATAGTAAATGTGCCCCGGCATGTGAACCATATGGCCGCTGTTGGGCGCGAGGCTCGCAAGCAGTGCCGCGCTGGGAATGGCGCGCTCGGGATGGTTGCTCGGTTCCAACGCATGAATCCAGTAGTGATTGGCAGCCGAGTCGTTGGGCGCATCCCTCAGCACGCTTTCGAGAATTGCAATCCTTTCTTTTTCGCCCGGCTTGGGATCTCCGTCGTCAAAGCCGTCACCGACCGCGTTGGCAAGATAAATGCGCGCTTCAATATCTTTCGGCTCTTTCTTAACCAGCTGGCGATAAATGGCGATCGCTGCCGAATTACCGTTGCCTTCATCGTCTTTCTCTGCAACCGCGGCCTCAATGTAGAGCCGGTCGGTCTTGCTTGCCTTGCCCTTCAGGCGTTTCGCCTGCTCCAGCGCCTTGTCGGCATAGGCCTTTTCTTCGGAGCCGCGAAACGCCACAGCCTGGGCCAGGCCCCAGTAGCACATGGCGCAATTGGGATCGGTGCGGATGGCCTGCTCAAAAGCCTTGGCCGATTCGTATTCCCAGAAGTCATTGAGCAGCGTCAATCCCTGGTCGAACCACGCCTGGGCCTCGGGAGTGGCTTTGATGGTGATGTGCGAGTTGCCGATGCCGGTCATGTGTATGGGCGCAGCAAGCTGGTCGGGAGGCGGAACAGGTTCCATGCCCTCCATGGGCGGCATGCCCGGGGATTGCGCGCTGGCGATGGCGGCGAAGGCACAGAGAACCGCGGCCACAGGCAGCCACAGGGGAAGAGTCTTCATGCCAACGAATATAACGTCTCAAAGAGACGGTGCGCACCCACAAAAAATGGCGGGCGCCGGCCATCGCCGGCGCCCAGCGCGTCGTCCCTTATCGCGTCGACTCGAACAGGAACCACGCGCGCCGCTCGGCCTCATCGATCCACACTTCGATCAGGCTTGTGGTTGCGTAGTCGTTCGCGTCCGCTGCAACCTCGTGCGCGTTGCGCAAATTTGCTGCCAGCGCCTGGTTGTCTGAGTACAGCTCCTCAAGCATGCCGTGCGCCGGAACAAACTCATAGTCGTTGTCGGCAACCCGCTGCAGCTTTGCGATCTGGCCGATCGAGCGGATCGTCTGCCCGCCAATCTTGCGCACTCGCTCTGCAATATCGTCGGTCACTTTGAAGATCTGGTCGGCCTGCTCGTCGAGCAGAAGATGATAGTCGCGGAAATGAGGGCCGCTCATGTGCCAGTGAAAGTTCTTGGTCTTGATGTAAAGCGCAAAGAAATCCGCGAGCAACGCGTTCAGCGTGATCGATAGTTCCTTCACCCTTTCCGGAGTGAATCCATCGGGGTTGCTGGCCTTGGCCGCTTCAGTTTGTGGAATTGTATGCGTAGACATTTCATTTCCTTTCAGGCGCGCGGCGCATGGTAAGTGAATCGCACCTTTTTTGGAGGGGCAAGTTGCCGCGCTTCTCTTGTATCCATTGGATGCGCCTGAACCTACACAAGTTCCCACCTATCTTCAGCCGACTGCGAAAAGACCTTGAATTTCCTGTGAACGCAGAACGGGCGCCAACCATGGTCAGCGCCCGCCCTTGTTTCTGACTCTTGATTCCGGAATTACACCTTCAACGTTGGATGGGCTGCATAATGCAACAGCACGGCCACGGCGCAACTTACCAACCGCGTCTCAGCCGAGTCGGCCCGGCTGGTAAGGATGGTGGGCACGCGCGCGCCGAGCACAATGCCCGCGAGCTGTGCGCCGCCAAGATACTCAAGCTGCTTGGCCAGCATGTTGCCGCTCTCAAGATCGGGCACCACCAGAATGTCGGCCTGGCCGGTAACCGGCGAAACCAGCTTCTTGATGGCGGCGGCCTTCACGCTTACCGCGGTGTCGAAAGCCAATGGGCCGTCAAGGATTCCGCCCGTGATCTGGCCGCGATCGGCCATCTTGCACAACGCCGCGGCGTCGAGCGTCGACTTGATCTTGGGATTCACTGTCTCTACGGCAGAGAGCAGCGCCACTTTTGGCTCGGGAATGCCAAGCGCGTGAGCCAGGTCAATGGCGTTCTGCACAATGTCGACCTTGTCTTCAAGCTCGGGCGTAATGTTGATGGCTGCGTCCGTAATAAGCAGCGTGCGAGCGTAGGCCGGGGTATCCATGATGAACACGTGCGAAATGCGCCGCGTGGTGCGCAGGCCCGTGTCGCGCGCCATGGCGGGTTTCAGCAGGTCGTCGGTGTGCAGGCTGCCCTTCATCAGGGCCAGCGCATTTCCCTGGCGGCAAAGCGATACGCCAATCTCGGCGGCCTTGCCTTCATTCTCGGCGTGCAGTATGGGGTAGCTGCTGATGTCGACGCCGATCTTCTGGGCCAAAGCCTTCATCCGGCCCTCGGGACCGATCAGGGTAGGCTCAATCAGGCCGGCGATGGCAGCCTCAACCGCGCCGCGCAGGGCAACATCGGAAAGAGGCCAAACCACTGCGGTGGTAATGGCTGGAAGCGCCTTGCAGCGCGTTATGAACTTGTCAAAGACGTGGTAGTCGGGCGGATGACCAACAAGCGGGTCAACGGTTACATCCTCTGCCAGCGGAGCCAGATCACTCATAAGTGCGATTCCTCCCAGGCCTTGAGAGCACTTGAGCTCGCCGGCCTTACGAGTTAATTCTTACGCGGGATTGTGGAAACCAGTGTGCCTTAGGTCACACCGCGGACACAAGTCCCGCTTTGCGGTATTCTGCCCTTGAGAGAATTCACTCGGATTTTCACCGTCAGGTTCGAGGCATCGACATGTTCCTCCGCGCGCTTGCTCGTTTGTCAGTCGCGCTGCTTGCCCTGCCCGCAATCGCCCAGCAAACCGTAACTATTCCTCTTCCCGATGGCCACGCATCCATTCAGGCCGACATTTATGGCTCCGGCAATCGCGGCATTGTGCTGGCGCACGGAGGGCGATTCGGCAAAGAGAGATGGGCGCCGCAGGCACGGGTCCTGGCTGAAAAGGGATTCACGGTACTGGCCGTTCAATTCCGCGGCGACAAAAAGAATCCAGACGGCTCAACCAGCGCGGAAGGCCCTTATGAAGACAACGCCGCCGACGTGCTGGCAGCGGTCCGCTATCTGCATTCAATGGGCATGCGCACTGTTTCAGCCATTGGCGGGAGCCTGGGTGGCGACGCGGTGGGCGATGCGGATGCCCAATCGAATCCTGGCGAATTTGATCGCGTTGTATTTCTTGGCTCTGAAGGCGGCTCTCACCCCGAGCAGCTGAAAGGCCGCAAGCTTTATCTCGTGGCTCGCAACGATACAAGCGGCGACGGCCCGCGCCTGCCCGGCATCAAGGCGCATTACGCAAAAGCCCCGCAGCCGAAAAAGCTAGTCATCGTAAATGGCTCGGCCCACGCGCAGTATCTATTTGGCACCGACGAGGGGCCGCAAGTTTTGGACAAGATTGTGAAGTTTATAACTCAGCCGTAGAAATGGGTGCCCCAGGTCCCTAGCCCTTGGGGACCTGGGAGGCCAAGCCTGATTCACCACTAAGCTCCTCCGTCCTCATGTTCCGCGTCTCAAGCCAGTAGTGGAACCCATCCACAATCGCCATCAGCGCAGCCTGGTTCATGTCGCCGCTTACGCCTGCCGTGATCCACGGATCGTAACCGTCGGCATGGAAGCTGACCGTAACGC
>JBEKCW010000119.1:0-12373 GCA_050014675.1 Occallatibacter sp.
CGAAATCCCCATCAAAAACGCATCGAGTTGAATCGCCCACGAGCTGCCGACTCATGCCTGACCAATCGTCAGCAATATAAAAACCCGCAAGCCAAATCGCTATCCCCGACACACTCCTAGGGCACGAGTTTACTCGTGCCGATAAGGGCAATAAAAAGGCGGGTTTTTACCCCTGCGGGTCTACCCATCTGCGCCCACACTCCACTCGACCAGTTTTTCTGCAGCCGCTCCCCACCTGCTGTACTCCCATCCCTCAGAAACCACGCCAGACCTTTGTTTCCCCCCTCAATTGATGCCTTTACAATGGTTTCAGGGAGCTCTCGAACCGTCATGCCCAATGTTTTTGCATCGTTCAGCCGAAAGCAATTTCCGCGCCTTGGCTTCGCTCTCGGACTCTTTTCAGCCGTGCTGCTGGCTGCTTCAGCCGCCGGCGCAAGCGCACAGTTTGGCGCTCCTGAAACCACAAAGGTTAACGACCCCGCCGCGCTCAAACCGCCGCCGGGCAGTCATGTGGCCATCGTGGCGTTTGAAGACCTGGAATGCCCCGACTGCGCCCGCGCCAATCCGCTGCTGATTGAAGCCCAGGCCAAGTACAAGATTCCCTGGGTAAGGCACGATTTTCCGTTGCCCTTCCACACCTGGAGCTTTCAGGCTGCGGTCAACGCCCGCTTCTTCGACACCAAGAGCAAGCATATGGGCGATGACTACCGCAATTTCATCTTTGCCAATCAGCCGCAGATTGAAACCCTTGGCGATCTGGTCAAATTCACCAAGCAATTCGCCGACGAACACAAGGTGGATTTGCCCTTCGCAGTCGATCCCATGGGCAGGCTTGCCGCGCTGGTAAAAGCCGATTACGCTCTGGGGCAGCGAGTAGGAATCGAGCACACGCCCACCATCTGGGTGGTGACCGATAGTTCGCATGCGGCGCCGTTTGTTGAAGTCGTTGATCGCACTAAGCTCTATCAGCTCATCGATTCGGCTCTGGCTGCAACGAAACACTGATTCCGGGCCGAATAGCATTTCCAAATCCGGGTTCCAAACTTCACCGAGGAGAAGCGCGTCTAACCCTCATGTTGAAATCGATGGTCTATCTTCCCCTGCACTTCGCTGGACCCCTGAGGTTCGTTCGTTCCCAGGCCCGCATTGGTCAAATTCGTTCCCTGGTTCTGGCCGCCGCAATCGCTCTCATTGCGCCAGCCTTCTCGGCCGCCCAGTACGGGCCGTCGCCGGCAACCAAGGTTCTCGATGCCTCCCCGCTCAAGCCGCCGCCCGGCGTTCGCGTCGCCATTTTCGAATTCGCCGACCTCGAGTGCCCCGCCTGCGCCGCCGCTAATCCGGTTCTCAAGCAGGCCGCGGCGCAATACAAAATTCCCTGGCTGCGCCACGATTTCATTATCCCGAACCACGTCTGGTCCACCCAGGCCGCCGTCAATGCCCGCTGGTTCGACACCCAGGTCAAAGGTCTCGGTGATCAATACCGCGACCAGGTTTTTGCCAATCAGCAATCCATCGAAACGCGCGCCGACCTCGAGCGGTTTACTGAGAAATTCGCGCAGTATTGCAAAGTCAGCCTGCCCTTCTCAATGGACCCGCAGAACAAGCTGATGGGCGAAGTACAGGCTGACGTTGCGCTTGGCAAACGTGTCGGCGTCGCTCGCACCCCCACCATCTTTATCGTCGTGGATACGGCCAACGGCCCGCGCTACTTTGAATCGCACGATCCCAAGACCGATCTCTACCAGACCATCGACCAGGCCATGGCCGTGGCGCGCCCCGTGCCTGCCAGAACTGCGCGCAAATAAGACTGCCCACAAATAATCCGTTTCCATGCCGCCCCCAGAAAAAGTAAAGGGCGGTATTTTCAGCCGCGTTGAATACCAAGCACTTAGTCCCCATTTTGGTTGCAGGCAATTACCATCTTCCGGCGCACAATAATAAGCTGAAGGATCGAAAACCATGAAGAACCAGGAAGAACCGAATCGTCCCTGCCGCAGGCAAAGTCTCCAAACCAAGCCCTAAGTAAAAGCGCCCTTTTTTCCTGTGAAACGGTGAAACAACACTCAATTGAATCAATCACCTGGCGGCACCGCCTTCACAGTTTCACGGTTTTACCACAAAAAAGGATGGGCAACAGGCAAGTCTCTGTTCCCTCGTTCCATTGTGCTCCCTCGCTCCCTTGTTCCCTCGTCTCATCTACTGCGCCGTGCAATTAAAGTCCGGCGTAAGGCTGGTTCCATTCAGCAGGAAGCACGACACTCCATTCATATCGGTGCGCAGTGTGCGGATCTGCGCGGTCTGCAATTCTTCAAGCACTTCCTGCCGCGGGTGCCCGTAGCGGTTGTGGAGCCCGCATGAAATCACGGCCCACTGCGGCGCAACGCGAGCCAGAAACGCCGGCTGCGTTGAAGTAATGCTGCCGTGGTGTCCCACCTTCAGCAGCGTGCTGGCAAGGTTCGTCTCGGCCAGCATTGCATGTTCAATCGGCGCCTCTGCGTCACCCTCCAGCATTACCGACGTTGAGCGATACACCATATGCAGCACCAGCGAGTCGTTGTTGGTGGGCAAGGGGCCGGGCTCGTAATCGGGAAACGGCGCCAGCACTTCCACTCGCGTCGAGCCAAAGCTGAAGGCCTCTCCCGAGTGAAAACTGCTGACCCGCGTATGCAGGCTCGCAGCTTCTTCGAGCAACGCGTTGTAGGCTCCAAATCGCGGATTCTTTCCCACCCACAACTCGTCGGGATGAAAGTCGCGCAACACCGCGGGCAGCCCGCCCATATGGTCGGAGTGCGCATGGGTGAGCGCAACTGCATCCAGATGGCGAATGCCGCGCGCCCAAAGTGTCGGCGAAACCACTTCCTCGCCAATATCGAAATCCGGAGCGGCCTGGCGTGGACCGCCTCCAAAACCTCCGCCATCCACAAGCAGCGTCTTGCCGTCAGGCGTGATCAGCAGAATCGAGTCGCCCTGTCCAACGTCGATAGCCTCAACCAGCAGTGCGTTATGCGGGTGGTCAATCGGCCTCGGGATCACGGCCGCCAGCGCCGCAAGCAACATGGCAGCCCATGCGAAACGCCGCTGCCATTGCGCGCCGCGCGCCAACAGAATCGCCGCGGCCAGCAATGAAACAAAAGCTGCCGTTTGCCAAGCCAGCGGCGTGGCTACGCGCACATCGCCAAATCGCAGCCCTCCGAAACGATGCACCAGCCCCACGCCAACGTGAAGCACCAGCGCAACCACAACTGCGGGAACGACTGCGGCAGCCGGCCACACGGCCAATAACAAGATCGTCAATAAAGCCGCGGGCATCAGCACCGCCAGCAGCGGCAAAATAACAATATTCACGGGCAGAGCGAAGATCGTGATGCGATGAAAGTAGACCGCCATCGGCAAAGCCATGGCAAGCTCAACAATGCACGAAACAATCACCAAGTCGACGACGCGGATCGAGAACCGCACTGCCCAGGGAATCGCCCGCCGCGTGACGAAGGCCGGTGCGGCAGGACACAGGACGCGGACATAGCGCAGCAGATGCCGCAGATGGGCTACCTTAGGCTGCAACTTCGCATCGAGCGCCTTGGTATCTAGGTTGCGCGTAGCTTCAACATACGGATGAATCGTGTTTTGCAGCAGTGGCGCGGCGATACCCGCGATCACCACCACAGCCAGCAGCGTCATCTGCAGGCTTGAATCGAAGAGGCTGTGCGGACTGACCGCGAGCAGGCAGAGCGAGGCAAATCCGATGGTATTAAGCGGGCTGCGCTCGCGATAAATTAGCCGGCCCAGCAGATACAGCGTAATCATCAGCAGCGAGCGTTGAACCGGCGTAGCAAAGCCGGTGAAGAGCGCGTAGGCCAGCGATGCTCCAATCGTGATCAGCGTCGCTGGCATGTTGGACAGCCGCAGGCGCCGCGCGACGAAGAAGACACATGCCGCAACAATCGCCAGGTGAAAACCTGAAACCACCAGCATGTGGAATGAGCCGGTGCGCTCGAATCCCACGCGGAGGTTGTGCGTGAGATAGGTGCGGTCGCCGGCCACCATCGCGGCAAGCATGACGGCGTCATCCTCTGATATCCGTAGCGGCGCGGGCAAAGAACGCATGGCAGCCGGCAAAGCCAGCAGCCGCGCGGTCGTTGCGTGTTGCCACCCAGCGGTGCGGCACGCAATCGACGCAAGCAGCGGCAAATGCGCTGCGCCGAGCCGCGTGATACGGGCAACATGCACCGGCGCAGTCGACGTAATGCCCTGGTCGATCAGATACTCGGCGCGGCTCCAGACGCCCGGATCGCGATAAACCTCAGGCGTCAGCAGGCGCACCTCGGCGCTCAAGCGCTCTCCGCAGCGGAAGGGTTGAATTTGCTGCGCGGCAGTGCCTGCGGGCCAGCGCACGGTCAACCGCACCGCGCCGCTGACCGGCACTTGATGGTCGTCCGCGTCCGTCACCACTTCGACCGTCGAAACGCGCAGATCGACGCGCTGCGCGGGCGAGTCGATCGAAGGTTCATCGACGTTCTGCTCGAGTTCGCTGCGCAGCGGCCCCGTGTCAACAACTGTGCCCTCAACGGTGCGCAGCAAATTGTCAGAGAGCGAGGCCAATTCAGGAGCCGCCGCAGGTTGCGGCTGCATCAGCGCGCACCACACGCCCATCAGCAGCCACAGTGTTGCGAGCGGCGCCCACACCATGCGGGTCGCGCGAAGATTCGCGAGTACGCAAAGCCCGGCAATCAATACGATAGCGACAAGAACCAGGCTCGGCCGCAGCCAGAGGTGGCCGGCCACAACAATGCCGCACGCAAACAACCACGCAGCGTGGAAAAGCGGCACGGCGCTAAGGCCGGCTCCTGTCTGCCCGGTGGTATGTTCCAGTTGCATCGCGGCCCTGATGATTTGTTGTGCTCAAGGGTAACAGGAGTGAATGCTCACGCGCATTTCGGTGCTGCGACTGTCGGCGATGTTATCGCCGCAGACGCACAATCGACTCCAGATGAAACGTCTGCGGAAACAAATCGGCCAGCACGAGCGATTCAATCGCGTAGCCGCTCCCAACCAGCGTGCGAAGATCGCGAGACAGCGTAGCCGGGTCGCACGAAACATAAATCACCGACGGCGCGCCAATCTTTGCCAACAGTTTCGCCGACTCACCATCGAGCCCGGTGCGAGGAGGGTCGAGAACGACAAGGTCGGGCCGCTCGCCTCGCGAAGCGCGCCGCAAAAAATCAATCGTGGTCGACTTCACCGCCGACGCGCGCGTGCCAGACAAATTGTGCGCCAGCGCCGCGGTCGAGGCAGGCGACGATTCCACGGCAACGACACGGCTGAACTTCTCAGCCAGCTTCCGCGCGAACAGACCGACTCCGGCAAAAAGATCCCACGCCAGCGATCCCGTCTGCCCTGCGGTCACGCAATCCACGAACTCATCAACCAGCCACCGGTTTACCTGGAAAAATGCTCCGTGATCGACGCGGTATCCGAATCCCGCAGCCTGATAAGTGAGTGAAGCCGCGCCCCAGCGCGCCACCGTTCTCCCCGGCCTGCCATCGCGGTCCTCAGCGCTCAACTCGGCACCCGCAAGCCGTGGTATCTGCGCCGCAAGCTCGCTGCAGACATGCTCAAAAGGAAACTTCGCCGTGCGCGACGCACTGAAATCCGCCAGCAATTCCGTCTCGTTTCGATCGCAAAAGAGCGAGACCTCATCGGCGCGCGCACCAGGCGCCAACTCCCGCATCATCGCGCCAATCGCCAGCGCCGCGCTCACCAGCAGCGGTGCGGCAATCGGGCATTCGCCAATCGGCACAATTGTGTGAGAACGCCGGCTGCGATACCCGGGGTTGCCATTCGCGTCAAACGCCAACCGGATGCGGTTGCGATAACCCCAAGGCTCGCCGTTGAGCATTTCAATCTTGTCGGGCGCAGCCACTTTTGCGCGCTCCAGCGCCTCGCGCAATATCGCCTGCTTGATGCCGAGCTGCGCCTCGTACTTCGCGTGCTGATAGTTGCACCCGCCGCACACACCAAAATGCCGGCAGGCAGGCACTGTGCGATCAGGCGACGCCGCAACAATCTCTTCCGCTTCGGCAATCGCGTGACTGCGCTTGTCCTCCACAATGCGCACACGTGCCTGCTCGCCCGGCAGAGTGAGTGGAACAAAAATAGCCTTCCCCTCGTCGCGCGCCAGAAACGCGCCGCCGTAAATGGGCTTTTCGATCGTGAGTAATTTTGCGTTGGTAGGCATCATTGCTGGCTCATGTAAAACAGGCTGAACCGCGGCAGATTGTAATGCACCAGCAACTGCTTCTGCACAAACTGCCGCTCCACTTGCCTCAGTTGCACCACGCCCATGCGGCTGCGGTAAGGCGCCAGCTCGCGAGCCGCGTGCTCCTTCAGCGCCACCAGCAATTCCTCAGGCGCGGCCGCCGTGAGCGCGGCAAACAGCTTCTCTTCAAGCACCGTGAGCGAGCGCTCCAGCGATTCCAGATCCGGGCCTTTGTCCGTCGACCCGCGCACCTCGGCCGCCAGCTCGCGCAACCGTGCAACCGTCGCAGCGCATGCTTCTGGCGCGGCCGCTTGCGCCGATTCAAGCGCCTCGGCCGCCGACTCAAGATGTGCCGCCACGCGCTCATGCTCAAATCCAGTCTCACGCGGAGTCGCGCCCAACACTGCCGACCCCGCAGCCGCCTCGTGCAATTCCTCAGCAGCTGTCATCACTGCCTGCGCGCACCATGCCAGCCCGTTGACCCTGCGCACGCGGCCTCGCTTCTGCCGCGACTCATATTTGTCAAAGGCCGCATCAATGCCGCGCAGAACCGCCTCCAGCGGAATGCCCGCCTCCTGCCACGTCTCAATCAGCGCCCAGTCGAGCGTCGACAGCAAAAGAATGGACCCGCGCCGCTGCTGAAAGCGTTCTTCGATCTCGGTAAAGTAGTTAAAGTAATTGCGCAACTCGTGCCTCAGTGCGCCCTGCCCCGCGGCTTCACGTTTCGATTGCGCTCAAACAGAATGCGCAGTCCGTCAATCGTCAGCCGCTCATCAATCTCCTGTATGTAGCGCGAGTCGGCCGCAATCATTCCGGCCAGGCCGCCGGTGGCGATAATGTGCGGCACCGGGCTGCCGAACTCAGCCAGCATCCGCTCGATAATGCCGTCTACAAGCCCGATGTAGCCGAAGTACAAGCCGCTTTGCAGGTGCCCCACCGTGTTGGTGCCAATCACCTTCGCTGGCCGCTTGATGTCCACCCGGCTCAGCCGCGCCGCGCGATTAAACAACGCATCGGCGCTCAGGCCAATGCCTGGCGCGATGGCCCCGCCCAGGTACTCGCCCTTCGCGCTGATCATTTCAAACTTTGTCGCCGTGCCAAAGTCAACCACGATGCACGGGCCGCCGTAGCGCGCAAATGCGGCTACGCAATCGGCGATGCGGTCGGCGCCCAGCTCGGTCGGATTGTCAATCAGCATCGGCATGCCCGTCTTGATGCCCGGCTCAACAAACAGCGGCTCAATGTGGAAGTACTCTTCGCACACGCGGCGAAGCGTAGTCTCAACCGGCGGCACCACCGACGCAATAATGATGTGCGTTACCTGGCTCGTCGCCATGCCGTGCATCTCAAACAGATTCACAAAAAATACGCCATACTCGTCCACGGTCTGCGCGCGATGCGTAGTAATGCGCCACTGCGCCGCGAGCTCAGGCGCAGCATCTTTGGGCGCGGCATGTTCTTGTCCGGCCTGTTCGCCCGCCCCCTCGCCATTCAGGCGGTAAAGGCCGAGCACGGTATTGGTGTTCCCAACATCAAGGGCGAGCAGCATTGAAGGCGAGCTCCCAGCTTTCAGTTATCAGCTTTTAGCTTACAGCGGCGCCGCCGCCTGCGCCTTCGCTTCAAAAGGCATCCGGGCTGAGAGCTGATGGCTGAGAGCTAGAAGCTGCCTCCCGTATTCCCCCTGTCTGCACAAACACCAGCCCGCCGGCCGTTGCAACGCGGAGAAATCCGTTCGCATCGAGCCCGGCGGTGGTCCCCGTGCAGGCCTGCGGCCCGTGCACCTCAACCCTGCGCCCCCGAACCCAGCTTGAAGCGGCCTCAACCCGCGCGGGAACCTCCTTCGCCAGGTTTGGGTCAACCACGGCCCCTGCTTCACGCTCCAGCGCGCCAAGCAAAGCCACCAGCAGCCCCTGCCGGCTCACGCGGCGTCCCGCTGCAACATCGAGCGACGTCGCAGGCGTGGCCAGGTCGCCAGGAAACGCGTGCTGGTGCACATTGACTCCAATACCAGCTACCACTGCGTGGGGCAGATCTTTGGATTCGTTTCTTGCCTCAACCAGAATGCCGCCCGTCTTCAACGGACCGATGAGCAGATCGTTAGGCCATCGAATGTCGACCGCAAGCCCAGTCACTTCGTCGATTGCCTGCGCCGCGGCCAGGCCCACAGCCAGCGGCAACAGCAGCAGTCGCTCGGCCGGCACGGCGAGCCGCAGAACCACGCTCACGTAGAGCCCGTCGCCTGCCGCCGAAAGCCATGCATGGCCACCGCGGCCCCGGCCGGCGGTTTGCTCATCGGCGAACCACACTGACCCATGGGCCGCGCCGGTGCGTGCAGCAGCAAGTGCATCGGAATTGGTTGATTCAGTAACCGGCGCGTAGTTCAGTTTTCCGGCAAAGATTGTTCCAGCCAGCGAAGAATCGAGACCAGCCAGATCGTACATGCCCTAGCTCGGCTCCGCGTCGATCGTCATGGAGATATCTGCCGCGCGCGCGGAGTGCGTGAGCGCGCCCACGCTGATAAAGTCGATGCCCGTCTCGGCGTAGGCGCGAATGTTATCGAGCACAATGCCACCCCCGGCCTCGGTCGGAATCCACCGGCTCTCTTTCTTGATGCGGTCCACCGATTGCTTCACCTGCGCGGCCGACATGCTGTTCAGCAGTATTGCCTCGGCCCCGCCGGCAAGCGCCTCTTCGAGCTCCTGCGCCGTGCGCACCTCAACCTGAACGCGCTGGCCCGGCTTGCGCGCCGCGAGCGCGCGCTTCAGCACTGCCTGGATTCCCCCGCCCAGCGCAATGTGGTTGTGCTTGACCAGAATGCCGCTGGCCAGATCAATGCGGTGGTTGGTGCCTCCGCCGCACAGCACCGCGTACTTCTCCAGCGCCCTCATGCCCGGCACGGTCTTGCGCGTATCCAGAATCCGCGCGTGCGTGCCCTGGATCGCATCGGCATATTTGCGCGTCAGCGTGGCAATGCCGCTCATGTGCTGTAGCAGGTTCAAAATCACGCGCTCGCAGCTCAGCAGCACGCGGGCGTTGTGGCGAATCACGGCCAGAACCTGCCCCGCATGCGCGCGCACTCCGTCGAAGATTTCAGGGTGGCTCACAACCTCAAAGCGGGTCTGCGCCTGGGGCCTCGGGTCGAGCCGGGCATAGACCTCAAAGAATTGAGGAATGGCGCCCAGGCCCGATACCACCATCTCTTCGCGCGCGATAATGGAGCCGGCCGCGCGCAGCCCCGCATCGATGGTCATGTTGGTAGTAGCGTCGGCCGCAGCCTTGTCTTCTTGAAGCGCCTGCTCCAGGATGACGTCAACGCGATGGCTCTTCCATTCCATAGGCAGTGGTCAGTGATCAGTTGTCAGTGATCAGTCAAAAACTTCTCGTCTCAATACAAGCTTACGGATCAATTCCAGGCTCTTTCGCCCTATCCTATGCAGCCAGTCATCTCATAAACCGCCTGTCATCCTGAGCGAAGTCGCATAGCGACGTAGTCGAAGGACCTGCAGTTGCTTTTTGTCTCTCCGGCAATACTGTTGGGTGCCCCACCCTCGCCGCGTCTTTGTTTTTGCGGCTAGGGTGGGAAACCACGAAGCCCACCTTACTCTTCCGGCAGCCCATCCAGCGCCGCTTTCGCTTTCTCCAGCAGCAGCCGATTCTCCGCCAGCTGTTTCTTCCTTCCTTCAACGATGCGCTCAGGAGCCTTCCCCGTAAATCCTGGATCGTTCAGCGCCTTCTCATCGTTGGCAATATTCTTTTCAAGCCTCAAGCATTCCTTTGTCAAGCGGTCGCGCTCGGCGGCCACGTCGATCTTCTTTTCGTAGACCACGGCGACGTCGAATGCCGCAGTGGAGTGATTCGAGAGGCCCGCGGAGATTTGATCGACAAATCGCACTTCGCTCACGCGGGCGAGCTTTTCGACAATCTCGTGATTTTCATCGAAGATCTTTCTTGAAGCTGCATCTGTTCGCACTTCAACGGGCACAACGGCCTTCTCTTCAACGCCGATTTCCTTGCGCAGTCCGCGCGTCTCGACGATGAGGTCCTGAAGTACATGCATTTCGACTAGGGAGTACGGATTCCAGGCCTCGCCCGCAAAACTAGCCATCGGATACCGCGTCAGCGCAATCGACTTCGCCGGCCGCTTGCCGTCGTATACTGCATGCCAAAGCTCCTCCGTGAGAAATGGCATAAAGGGAGAGAGCAGGCGCAAGGCGGATTCGAAAACGCTGACCAGTGTAGTGAGCGCTGCGCGGGTTCCCTTAAGATCGCGGAGGATTTGGCCCTCGGTTCCGTTGGTGACCTGGATGCCATCAAAATCCAGCCGCAACTTCACAATCTCGATATACCAGTCGCAGAAACTGCCCCAGAAGAACTGGTAAACGACGTTCGCTGCTTCGTCGAACCGATAGTTCTCCAGCAGCTCATTCACTTTTGCTGCCGTCGAATGAAGCTCAGCCACAATCCAGCGGGCTTCGAGCGGTGCATCCGGCGCAACCGCGGGCATTGATCCAAAGACCGCCGGATCAACCTTGATGCCCGCCTCCGCCGCCCGGTCCACGTTCATAAAAATGAACCGCGCCGCATTCCAAATTTTGTTGGCAAACGCCCGATAACCCTCGGTCCGCGCCACGTTGAACGCAATGTCCGTGCCCGGAGACGCCATTGACGCCAGCGTGAAGCGCACCGCGTCGGTCCCATACTGCTTCACGATCTCGATCGGGTCAATCACGTTGCCCTTGGTCTTCGACATCTTCTCGCGGTTGGCGTCGCGCACCAGGGCGTGAATGTAGACTTCGCGGAACGGCACCGACTCCGCCAGTGACCGCTCGCTGCCGTCCGGCATGGGAACCTCTGCCGAGAACCAGCAGCCCAGCATGATCATGCGCGCAACCCAGAAGAAGAGAATGTCGAATCCGGTCACCAGCAGGGAAGTGGGATAGAAGGCGTCGAAGTTCCCACGATTCTCCGCTGTAATACCCGGCCAGCCGAACACACTCACCGGCAACAGTCCCGACGAGAACCACGTGTCGAGCACGTCGGTCTCCTGCGCGATCTTGTCGTTGCCGCAGTGCACGCAGGCAGTAGGATCAGTCGTTGACCCAGGCTTCGGCACCGTGATCTTATGGCACACCGCGCAATGCCACGCGGGAATGCGATGCCCCCACCACAACTGCCGCGAGATGCACCAGTCGTGAATGTTCCCCATCCAGTTGAGGTAGGTCTTTTTGTACATCTCCGGCGTGAACCGAATGTGCCCTTCCTCAACCGCGGCGATGGCTTTATCCGCGAGCGGCTGAATCTTGATGAACCACTGCGTCGAAAGCCGCGGCTCAACCACCGTCTTGCAGCGGTCGCAGTGGCCCACGTTGTGCGTGTGGTCCTTGATGCCGGCCAAGAGCTCACGCTCTTCCAGGTCTTGGACGATTTTCTTCCGAGCTACATAACGTTCGAGGCCCGCGTAGGGCCCGCCGTTCTCGTTGATGTGCGCGCGGTCGTCCATCACGTTGATTGAGGGCAGATGGTGCCGCTCGCCGATGGCAAAGTCATTGGGGTCGTGAGCCGGCGTCACCTTTACTGCGCCGGTGCCGAACTCGCGGCTCACCCACTCATCCAGCACGATCGGGATCTCGCGGCCCACCAGCGGCAGGCGCAGCTTTTTGCCGTGCAGATGCAGGTAGCGCTCATCCTCGGGATGAATCGCCACGGCCGTATCGCCCAGCATTGTCTCGGGTCGCGTGGTTGCTACAGTGATGAACTCGTCCGAGTCCTTCCCATCCGGGCCGATGATCGGGTACTTGATCTCCCACAGGTGCCCTTTGTGCTCGTCGTACACCACCTCAAGATCGCTGATCGCCGTCTGGCAGCGCGGGCACCAGTTCACAATGTATGCGCCACGATAGATCAGCCCCTGGTCGTACAGGCGCGTAAACGCCTCGCGCACCGCGACCGAAAGCCGCTCGTCCATGGTGAAGTATTCGCGGCTCCAATCCACGCTGGCGCCCAGGCGCTTCATCTGGTCGAGAATTGCGCCGCCGTAGTGGCGCTTCCACTCCCACACGCGCTCAACAAATGCTTCGCGGCCCAGCTGCTGGCGCGACGTGCCCTCCTCGGTCAGTT
>JBEKCW010000120.1:0-12250 GCA_050014675.1 Occallatibacter sp.
CAGTCCGCAGCCGGTCGAGTTCCGCGGGCGTAATCTCCTCGTCGCCCAGCAGGCTCAGCAGCAGCCGCTCGCGCGAGTCGCCGAAGAACCGGCTCAAAACATGCTTCACCTCTGACCGGCTCGCCTCGTCCTCGGCAATGCAGGGCCGGTAAACAAACGCGCGCCCCTCCTGCCGGTGGTCCACGTAACCCTTCTGTTCCAGGATTCTTATGGTCGTCAGCACCGAGTTGTAGGCCAGCGGCTCGCTGTCAGGTAGGGCAGCCACCAGGTCGGTCACAGCCGACTCCCCGCGCCGCCAGAGAATCTTCATCAGTCTCAGCTCGGCTTCAGTCAGCGTGCTTGATTTGCGTGGAGGCATGTTTTCTCGCTGTCCCTGGGATCGTGCCGGCCCAAATCCGGCCCTACAAACTCATAGACGTATCAACTAAAGTATTAGTTATCAAATTTGTGAGGATTTTTCAAGAGGGTGCCGGTGGATATCTGCCCGGAAGGGCAAGTCTCATTTGAATCAGCGAAATAGCGCAGGCTCATTAAACATGTCCTTAAAGAATGGAAACCCACAGCCCGGCCCAGCCCCGGAGCGGCGATCGATCACAACCCAGGGTCAAACCCCGGGGTAGCTCGCCGATCAACCGACCGCGTCCCGCCGGGCCGCACAAGTCCGACACGCTGGCCACTCCTGACCCCTGATCCCTGACTCCTGATCCCTGACCCGTTCTGCTATTCTTTCTCCTTACAACTGGGAGCACGAAAAATGGCAAAGAGCGTTAACAAAGTCATCCTTCTGGGCAATGTGGGCAAGGACCCTGAGATTCGTTCGACCGGCGGCGGCACCATGGTGGCAAACCTGACTCTCGCCACCAGCGACCGCTTTCAAGATCAGCAAGGCAACTGGCAGGAGCGCACCGAATGGCACAACCTGGTCGCCTTCAAGCGCACCGCCGAAATCATCCGCGACTACGTCAAGAAGGGCTCCAAGCTCTACGTCGAGGGCAAAATCCAGACCCGCAGCTGGGACGACAAGGAGACGGGCGCCAAGCGCTACCGCACCGAGATCATCGTCAACGACCTCTCGCTGCTCTCAGCCCGCGAAGAGGGCGCAGGCCCTTACAACCGCGCGAGCTCAGGCGGTGGCGCAACGTCGTACGACCAGCGCCCGCCAGCCGGCGCCGACGAGCTTTCGCAGCAAGCCGAAATCTCCGACGACGACATACCCTTCTAATTGAATCCCGCAGCGTTGGCCACAGCTTTGGCCAATTCGTCCGGAGTGAGCGCATCGGCCGCGACTGACGCGTGCGCCGTGCGGTAAAGCGGCAGCCGGCGCGCGTAGCGGCTCTCGAGATTGGCGCGATCGGCCAGCACCGGACGTTCCTGCTCAGTGCCGCCGCAACGGGCCAGCGCGGTTTCAAGCTTCACTTCAAGATGCACCAGCAGCGTGCCCTCTTGGCTGAGCAGCTCGCGCGTTTCGGCGGTCTCGATCGCTCCGCCGCCGAGTGCCAGAACCAGATTGTCCATCGCAGCCAGGCGAGCAATGGTCGCATGCTCGAGGTCGCGGAACACCGCTTCTCCGCTGTGCGCAAAGATCTCGGCGATTCTCGATCCGGCTTCGGCCTCGATCACGTTGTCAACGTCGACGAAGCGCCAGCCCAGCCGCGCAGCCACCAGCGGGCCGACGGTACTTTTACCCGAGCCCATAAAGCCGGTGAGCACGATGCGCTTGACGCGAGCGGCTGCGATTTTCTGATCAGTGCTGGCCGAGGTCATTCTCATCAGTATAGGGAAGCGCGGTGGAGAGAAGCAGTTGAGCAGTCGTCAGCTTCCAGCTCCGCACTGTTCTCTCGTTCCCTTGCTCCCTTGTTCCCTCGTTCACCCAAACACCATTACCATCGCGCCCACCGTGATCAGCGCGCCGCCGACGATCGCTGCGGCGTTCAGCTTCTCACCCAGCAACAGGCACGCAAAAATCATCACCAGCGGAACTGACAGCTTGTCGAGCGGAGCTACGCGCGAGGCCGGCCCCAGTTGCAGCGCGCGAAAGTAGCACAGCCAGGAGAGTCCGGTGGCCAGGCCTGAAAGCGCAAGATACATCATCGTCCGGCGGTCGAGCGAGCGAATCTCGCCGTGCTTGCCGAGCGCCAGCGCGATGGCCCAGGCAAACACAACCACCACCGTTGTGCGCAGCGCGGTAGCCAGGTTTGAGTCCACGTGCGCCACGCCCACTTTGGCCAGCAGCGCGGTAGCCGCGGCAAAGAGGGCCGAAAGCAATGCCCATCCAATCCAACTCATGGAAATATGCTACGCGCTCATGGAACCATGGCACGCGCTCGCCCGATTGGTAAACTTTGACACATGAAGACCGGCCGCCCCAGCCGCACAGCCTTCCGCGTAGCCGAGCGCCGCGCCGTTCACCAACTGCTCGATCGGCCGCCCGTCCTCAACGATCCCATCGCCATCCCGCTGCTCGGTCGCGAGTTTGCCTACGACGCGGAGAAAGAATCTTCGCGTTCCGCCCGCGCTTTTCGCGCCTTCATGGTGGCACGCAGCCGTCTCGCTGAAGATCAGCTTGCCGCAGCCGCGGCGCAGGGCCTCACGCAGTACGTGGTTCTTGGCGCAGGGCTCGACACCTTTGCGTATCGCAATCCTTTCGGGCGCATCCGCGTATTCGAAGTGGACTTTCCGGCTACCCAGCAATGGAAGCGCTCGCTGCTCACCGCCGCGTCCATTCCCATTCCGGCGAATCTCAAATTCGTCCCGCTCGACTTTGAGCACAGGACTCTTGCCGAGGGCCTGGCCTCCGCCGGATTCGACTCGACGCTTCCTGCCTTTTTCGGATGGCTGGGGGTGGTGCCGTATCTGAGCCTGCCGGCTTTCCGTTCAACGCTTGAGACCATCGGCCGGCTGCCTGCCGACTCGGGTGTTTGCTTCGACTTCGCCCAGCCTCCCGAGTCGATCGAGCCCGAGTATCTGCCAGCGTTCCGGGTGCTGGCGGCGCGCGTGGCTGCGGCCGGTGAGCCCTTCCGGCTCTTCTTCACGCCCCAGCAGCTCGAGCAGGAGTTCCGCGCCGCCGGATTCACCCGCATCGAGATTCGCACTCCAGGCGAGCTCAACGATATCTACTTCAAGGGCCGGGCAGACGGGTTCGCGATGTCGGGCGCCGGGGTGGGCATGTTCGCCACGGCGTGGACGTAGCGCGAGTTAACATTGCTTCATGCGCCCGATCTTTTCCGGCAGGATTCTCTACGCCGCAGCCGTGATCGCACTGCTCGCTCTCTCGGGCTGCGGTTATCACACGGTGGGCGCGGCCACTCATCTGCCGCCCAACGTAAGAACGCTCTTCGTTCCCATCTTTGCCACGCGCACTGAGGCTAACGGAACCGAGACGGTGATGACCAACGCCGTCATTCGTGAGTTTGCCGCGCGAACCGGCTTTAAAGTCACACCGGCCAACGACCCCGGCGCCGATGCGGTGCTGCACGGAACGATCCTCAAGCAGGTGGTCACGCCGCTGACCTACAACTCGAATACGCAGCAGTCGTCGAGCTTCGTCGTCACCATCGTGGTTGCGGTCACGCTGAACGCCCGCGACGGCCGCGTGCTCTACAAGAACGACGCCTACACCTACCGCGAACAGTACCAGTCCACCGTTGACCTGCCCACGTTTTTCCAGGAAGATCCAGCGGCGGTCCAGCGTCTTTCGCGCAACTTTGCAAGGCAGCTGGTGGCGGATGTGCTGGAAGGGTTTTGAAAGACAGCTTTCAGCTTTCAGCGAACGGCTATCGGTAGATGAAATGCCAGTTCCCGCTTCTGATGCAACAATCGAAGCGTGTCAGTAGCTCCCGAGTCCTCAAAAGTGCCTCGACGCTCTCGCCGGTGAAGAGGCTGAAAGCTGAAGGCTGAGAGCTGAAAGCTAGCCTGCCTTCACCAGCAGACACGTAATGTTGTCGTGTCCGCCGGCCTTGTTGGCGGCGTTCACCAGGCGGGCGCACAGCTCGTCGAGGGGTAGATCAAGCCGCAGCAGCGACTCGATCAGCGGGTCGGAGATCTCGCGCGTCAGCCCGTCGGAACACAGCAAATAAAGGTCGCCAGGCTGGGCCTCCAGCGCGAAGACATCGGCCGTGACCTGGCTCTGCGTGCCCAGGGCGCGGGTAATTACATTGCGCAGCGGCGAGCGCTCGGCCTCGCTCGGGTTCATGCGGCCCATGCGCACCTGCTCTTCAACCAGCGAGTGGTCCTGGGTAATCTGTTCGAGCGTCCCGTTGTGCATCCGGTAGCCGCGGCTGTCGCCCACATTCAAAATCCAAACTTGCCGTTCGCCGGTAATCAACGCCACCAGTGTGGTTCCCATGCCGGCGAGTTTAGGATTTCGCTGCGAGCGGGAATAGATGGCCTGGTTGGCGGCGCAGATTGCTTTCTCGGCTGCTTCGGACGTGGGAACGCCGGGCTCTTCGGCAACCAGCAGCCGCATCATCTCGTCGACTGCCAGCGAACTGGCAATCTCGCCGGCCGCCGCCCCGCCCATTCCGTCGCAGACCACAAAGACACCGTGCTCAACCGAATACCCGAATGCGTCTTCGTTGGATGGACGTTTGCGGCCCCGGTCGCTTACCGCCGCAGCCGCGTACTGAACCAGAGCCGTGGACAAATGCGATCTCCCATCGCCCAGTTTACACAGGTTTCGGGGGTGCCGGGGGTATGAAAACCCGACAAACCCGGCAGTTCCCGATTTCGGCGGTTCTTATTTGTCTTTGACTGTAACGGGCTTGTCCCCGGCGGCAGCAGGCTTGTCGTAGACGGTAACGGGCAACGGCGGCGGCTCAGGCAGATTAAACACCTGGATGCCTCCCGCATTGATGACCGCGACCCTTCGGCCCGAGGGCGAGATGGCCACATTGCCGCCGGCATCGAGCACCGGGCTGGCCGGAGTCTCGAGCGCCATGTCACCGGTGGCGGCGTCGTAGACCGTTACCCACTGGCCCTTTATATCGTCTTGGCTCAGCGAGGCATATGCGGTAATTTCGTGGGTCACGCCCAGGGTTTCGCGCGCAATCCGCCGCCCGTTTGGCGCCATCACCACCTCGGGCCAAATGGCGACCGAAGGCGTTGCGTCGATCCACAGCACTTTGCCGTCGGTGGTCATCGCCGCCAGCTTGTCGCCGCCGTTCGGCTCGCACCCGGTGATTAGAATTTCGCGCGTCGAGACGAAATCGTCGCGCACTTCGCATTGCGATTCCACGCTGCCCAGCACGCGGCTGCCGCCGTCAAAGTAGCTCAGGTTCAGGATCCGCTGCCAGCGAACGCCCTCGAGATCGTCAAGGTACCCTACGTCGTTGATGGGCAGATGCACCGGTTCCCGCACCCGGCTCAGCAGCATCACCTTGCCTGTATCGCGCCTCAGAATCCGCACCACAATCTCAGGAATGCGGCCGGTGACCTCACCGTCCAGATCCACTGCGTGCGCGGTAGACGGCGAGTCGCCGGCGTCGCCGATCTGGGGCTTGGCTGGCTCGGGCTCACGCGAGTTGCTCACAAGATACTGCTGGGTGGGGTCAACCTCGATCCACTCAAGGGGGCCCGGAAATTTGAGAAATGGCTTCAGGTTCAGGCTCAGGTCGCCTTCCTTCAGTTCATCCCGGTCGCGCACCAGAAAGTGACCGTCCTTCAGCATCCACAGGTAGCGGTCGTAGTCGTGCACGGTCCACACCTGCTCGGCCTCCACTGTGCCCTGCGGCAGGTCGAGCACCACGGCGCGAATCTGGCGCTCATTGTCTTCGCGGTTGCCGGTATCGCGATGCAGCAGGCCGGGCACGCGAAAAGTGAACAGCAGCTTGTCTTCACCAATAAAGTCGAGCGAGGCCATGACGTGGCGCGCGCCCAGGTAAAGACCGCCCGGCGGGGTAAAACCCAGCGGGTCAACCGGGATTGAAAACGCAGGCGCGATGGAGGGCTCGGCAGGGAAATGGTTGGGAATGAGCCGCTCTTTTACTTCGGGGCGGCCGTGCCCGGAGCCGGACGCCTGCCCGTGCGCTGACGGTGAAAGAAACGGAAACAGGACCGCGGCGGCGAACAACAGAGCCGCGCTCGCGAAATAGGCCCTGATTCGCAGCCGCTTGATCATCGCTATGTATTCTCGCCGATGGGGGTGCCATGTGCGCAATGAGACCCGGCACAGTTGCTTGTGCGAACCTAACAATGGGATGCCAATCACGAAAAAAGACACGCCCGGCAGGCAGGGCGGCCACGGCAGTATCGATCGGTTCCGGTTTCTGGGTTACGGCGCTTGCGCCTTGGCCGGCGCGCTCTGGGGCACGGGATTTTACTGGGGCCGGCTGGCGATGGACGAAATGAGCGTGGAGCACATGGTGCTCTACCGCTTTCTGTTCGCCTCGCTGGGCATTTTGCCCGTGGCCCTGCGCAACCGCGTGCGCCTGACAGCAAAGGAAGTTCGCCTGCTGCTGATGATCGCGGCCTTCGGCGTTCCGATCCAGTTTCTGCTGCAGTTTCATGGGCTGGCGCTCACCACCGTGAGCCACGCGTCGCTGATGGTGGGCGCCATGCCGGTGCTGCTGGCGGCGGCTGCGGCGCTCTTCGCAGGTGAGTCGCTCGGTTGGTTTGAATGGCTCGCGCTGGCCGGGTCCACGGTTGGCGCGGCCCTGGTTGTCCTCGGCGGCAGCCACGTTGCCGCGGGGCGCGAAACCCCCACCCTCACCGGCGATCTGCTGGTGATTCTGTCGCTCTTTACAGCGCTTGCCTGGATTTTGTTGAGCAAGAAGCTGATGGAAACGCACAGCCCACCCGTGGTGACCGCTTACACCATTCTCACGGGAACGGCGATGCTTATTGTGGTGGTTCTTGGCCCCTGGGCACTCTCGCCGATTACGCACATTCGAGTATCAGGGCTGCCGATTGCGCACGTCAGCTCGACAGCCTGGATCGCCCTGGCCATCAGCGGAGTGCTGTGCACGGCCACAACCACCCTGCTGTGGAACTGGGGTATTCATCATGTTCCGGCCTCGCGCGCCGGCGTTTTTCTGAATATCGAGCCGGCGCTCGGCTCCATCCTTGGCGTCGAGTTGCTGGGCGAGAAGCTGGGACCCTACGCCTGGCTCGGCGGCGCGCTCATTCTGGCCGCGGCCATTGCGCTCACCACGCGCGGCAACGGGCCGCAGCCGGAGGCGATTCTCGAATAGTGGTCAGTGATCAGAGGAACAGTGAAGGAGTGAAGGAGTGAAGAAGTGAAGCAGGGAGCGGTGCTGGTAACGCGATCCGCGTTGGAATCTCCGGCAGAGTAGTTTCTGACCACTGTCCACTGATCACTGACCACTGTGTTTTACCATCGCAACATGGCCGATGCGCCAGCTCCGACTCCGACCTCCGCCGCTGGCCGCCACGGGGCTACACGCGATCTCGTTGAAATCCTCATCGCCTACGCCCTCATCATGATGGTCATATGGACGCCGCGTCCTGCACAGCGCGTGCTCTGGTGGGTTGCCGCGGCGGGCGTGCTCGTCATCATTTGCTTGTCATTTGACGGTTGGGCTGCCGTGGGCATTCGTTCGGCAAACTTCTTCCGTTCGCTCTGGATCGTGGGCGCTGCACTCGCGCTGTCTCTGGCTGCAATCATGGTTGCCGCGCGGATGGGCACTCTTCGTTTGCAGCCAACCGTGTTCGCCTTCGTTGGAACCTACATCGCCTACGCCATTTGGTCAGCGGTGCAGCAGTTCCTGTTGCAGGGATTCTTTCTGGTCCGGTTTCTGCGGCTGATTCCGCGTGGCTGGCAGGCTGCGCTGGTGGCTGCGGTGCTGTTTGCGTCCTGCCATTTGCCCAGCCCGTTTCTCGCGCCCATCACGCTGCTCTGGGGATTCGTCGCGTGCCTTCTGTTTCTCCGCTACCGCAATCTCTTCCCACTGGCTCTGGCGCACGCCATTCTCGGCATCACCATCGCGCTCACCGTTCCCGGAACGGTCGATCACAACATGCGCGTCGGCCTCGGCTACCTGACCTACAACCCGCACCACCAGCACCATCGGCATGTGCCGATAGTCGAGCCCTCGCCAAAAGAATAGTCGCGAACCTCCATCGGTCCGTCGCAATCAAGCATTAGACGAGGGTGCCCCATCCAAGCTTCGCTTGGGTGGGATAGCACGAACCCCAACCGACCCACACGCTCACCGCAGCCACAGCGACCAGATCGCATCCACAGTTGCGTGGGTCACGGCCGAAGCGCCCACGCGCCGGTCGCGCCGCCAAGCACGGCCATAAAACACACCGGCGATGGCTGCCATCAGCACGTAACGCCAGTTGAAAAATGTGGTCCGTTTGTTGAAGTGCGCCAGGCCGAAGAGCGCGGCAGTGACAAACAGCGCCGCGGTGCGGCCCAGCTTTCGCTCCAGCAGATTCTGTACCCAGCCGCGAAAAAACAGCTCTTCGGGCACGGCGATGAAGAGGAAGGTAAATATCCACGCGCCGGCAATCGGCGTGAGCCCGGGCCAAACGCTGTGCAGGTGCAGAAAGCCCAGGCTGAGCCCGACGGCGAGCGCAATCGGAACATAAAACGCGGTTTCTCGCAGTCCCGTCGTCAGGTCGCGCTGGCGCAGGCGCAGGTCAAAACCCGTCCCGCCCAGTTCACGCAGCAGCACAAAGCCGTAGATGCCCGCATCGAGCAACAGCACCTTGTTGAAGATGGCCAGGTGCGCCGGCCAGGCCGATTCAAACCAGCGCAAGTCGACGGCGAGGCCCAGCGCGGCCAGAACAACGAACTCGCGCCAGCTGGTGCACTGTTCTGGATCAACGCGTGCAGCCCGTGCCATCAGCGCCGCAATCGCAACCGGCAGCGCGGCGTAAAGAGCAAACCATCCCCAGTTGAATTGGTGCGCGCCCAGCGTCACCAGCGCGTAAGGGATCGAAAGCAGGGCCGGCGCCGCGATCTGAGCCGCGACCGGTAGCGCCCGCAGGCGGGCCCCGACCACCGGGCCCCAGAATGCCGCCCCCAGGTAGGGAACGAGCGCAATCAGGGCGGCGGCAACGTTGAGCGGCGTCACAAACTCCATCACTCTCCCATCACTCTAATTGTGCGCCCGTCGCCGGCCCGAGCCACTTTCCGTTCAACTTTTTCTGCGCGCAACCGATGAATTGAAAGGGGGTAATTTCATGCCGCTTTTAGCCTGGAACGACAGTCTCTCAGTTGGAGTGCGTTCGATCGACAGCCAGCATTCAAAACTGGTGGCCATTCTAAACGAGCTCTACGACTCCATGATGCAAGGCCACGCGAAAGAGGTTACGGGACCCCTGCTTCGCAAACTTATCAACTATACGCGCGAACACTTTTCATCCGAGGAATCGATGATGGCCGCGGCCAAATACCCCGGCCTGGCAGCTCATCGCCGTGAACACGAGAAGCTGACGAAACAGGTTGAAGAATTTGCCGCCCGATTCGATCGGGGCGAGTGCACCGTGAATATCGAACTGCTTCATTTCCTTCGCACCTGGCTCACCGGCCACATTCAGCAGTCCGACAAAGCGTACGGTCCGTCGATGATTGGTCAAGGGATTCGATGAGCCGGTCAGGGACTTCCCAAGCTTGTTCCACGCCAGTTGGGAACCATACACAGCCGCAGGAAGTATGATGACGGGAAATGGAAGCGGAGATGTTCCCGTGCGAAGACGATTGAGTGATGCCGCCTGGATGCGGATGCGCGCAATTTTGATTGTGGGTACGATCGCGCTGCTGGGCGGATGCCGTGAGCGCCAAAACCTTTCGAGCACTACGAATGCAAATGGCGATGATCAGCGGCGAGCGGTATCAAAGATTCACACCTACTCCACGACATTTCCCGAGGCCGAGAATCCGATCAGCGAAGGCGGAAAGTGGATGGGAGGAAGTCTGGCAGGACGAGATCCCGGGAAGGCGAACAGCAGCACGGGAGGCCGCCTTTGGGGAGATGTGCAGACCGAACCCGGCATGTCGTTCGGCGTTGATGAGCCGACGGATTTCGGTGATCCCACTGCCATTCTTACCGGCACCTGGGGGCCGGCTCAATCTGCCTCGGCGAAGGTGAAGATTGTTAAAACACCAATAGGCAATTGCTGCCACGAAGTGGAACTGCGCCTGCGCACCACGATTTCTGGTCGAGTGATCACCGGGTACGAGGCTTATTGCAGCGTGATGCCCAACAATTCGTACTGCCATATCACGCGCTGGAATGGCCCCAATGGCAGCTACTGGAACTTTGAGAAAAACAGCGTTGCCATGTACCTGGTGGACGGCGACGTAATCAAGGCGACCGTGACCGGTATCAATCCTGTGATCATCACTCTCTACAGAAACAACGTACCGATTGAACAAGCCTTCGACACCGGCGCGGCCGGTGGAGGATTTGGCGCCTATGGGCCCTGGACCTCAGGGAACCCCGGCATAGGCTTTTTTAACAATCACGAGATCAACTGGAAGGATTTCGGTTTGTCGTCCTTCAGCGTGACTGATGACGAATCTGCCACTGCACCGCCGGCCGGCGGGCGATGACTTCTTTTCGGTGGCTAGCCTTCAAACGACAGTTGCGTCGACGCAAAAAGCGGCGCTGACGGCCGGGGCTCGCTGGCCAGGTCGTAGACCAGCCGCTCCAGCACAAGGCGCTTATCGGGCGGCGACGAGCGCAGCTCAAGATCGGCGCGCGCCACCAGCCGCAATGCGCGCGTCAACTCGCGGCGGTTCTTGTAGCGCCGCGCCTGGCGAATCAGGTCTTCGGCCGCGAATGGCGGAATCCTGAATCCCTGCCACAGCGCCTGCCATATCGCGCGTGTGTCGCGGACGTTCTTTTCAAGAATCACCAGCATCTGCCTGAAGGTGCGCGCCAGCATGTAAAGGTGCCCGATGGCTGCGTCTTCGCCGGCATCGGAGCTGTTCAGCAAGCCGTTGAGGAGCGCCAGCGCACGCACACGGTCTTTGGCGCTGATGGCGTCAGTAAGTTCGTAGAGCGATCGCTGTTTGGCGCCCAGCACCATGGTCTCAACATCGCCCAGCGTAATGCGCCCGCGCCCGCTTGCGTAGAGCAGCAGCTTTTCCATCTCTGAGGCGACCAGCATCATGTCCGCGCCCAGCGCATCCACCAGTTCGCGCGCGGCGTCAGGCTCAAGCTTTACGTCCGCTGCCTGCGCCGTCGAAACGGCCCAGCGCATGGCGTCTTCGTCGTTCACCCGGGCCAGCTCAACCATGCCGCAGTGCGCGCCCAGTGTCTCCTGCAGGCGTTCAAAGCGGTTCTTGTCGTCCATCTCCATGCGCCGCGTGTCACTGGTGATGCGCAAAAAGTCGGCGACAAAAATCAGCAGCGCCTGCGGATTGGGCGATTTGAAGTAATGGTCGAGCGCGGCAAACTCGTCCTTCTTTGCGCCGCGCGTGTAAAGCTGCCGCACGTTACGCACAAAAATTACCTGGAATGGCGCCATCAGCGACGGGGTCTGCGCGCGGTCAAGCACTTCGAAGATATTAGTGGAAGCAAGATCGAGATCGGAGAGGCTGAAATCCCTCAGTTCGACGGGAACAAAAGCCTTGAGCACCGCGGCCCGGCAGCGGTCGAGCAGAAAAATCTCGTCGCCGGCCAGCACGTATCCGGGGCGAAGCGATCCGGCATTGGCCGCAGCCGCTTCAATCTCGCCCACAAAACGCGAAACGGCCGAGAATCCCGCGCCCCAGCGCGACGCGCTCATGCGGGCAAGCTCCTGGGACTTAAGTAATTGGGAGTCGCACTCATCCGGCTACAGGATATCTTGACGGGCGTGCGCCGGCCAGTGGAAAGCCGGACAGAGATCGAGATAACGAGCCTCGTTCGCAACCTACGCCGGTTGTTCGCCGAGCGCGGTTGAAGCGCGACGCGATTACCGCCCAATCCGCATCGCATTTGCCCTTGCTACTTCAGGGCTGAATAATCAGTGGGACGCATGTACACCTGGTCCACCTGGTAAACACCATTCGTCTGCTGGATCAAAGGCTTTGCGGCCTCGAAATAGGGCTCAAATGCAGGGTCGGTATGCAACGCGTTCCAATTGGCATCGGCGGCCTCGCGGCTGGGATGATCGAGGACGTATACAAACGTGTTTTCCCAGGCAGGGTCATTGTTCTCCGGAACCCAATAGCCAACGGCATTAAGGCCGTGCTTGGCTTGCAGTTTTGAGACGTCGCGGAAAATTGACTCGAGTGCCGGAACCTTGCCTGGCAGCGTGTGATAAATCATTAGCTCATAAGCATGGTCTGAAGCTG
>JBEKCW010000121.1:0-12246 GCA_050014675.1 Occallatibacter sp.
TCTGTTCTCTGTTCTCTGTTCTCTGTTCTCTGTTCTCTGTTCTCTGTTCTCTGTTCTCTGTTCTCTGTTCTCTGTTCTCTGTTCTCTGTTCTCTGTTCTCTGTTCTCTGTTCTCTGTTCTCTATTCTCTGTTCTCTGTTCTCTATTCTCTGTTCTCTGTTCTCTTTTCTCTGTTCTCTGTTCTCTGTTCTCTGTTCTCTTTTTATTGCAGCGGCTGGCCGCAAGTTCCACAGAAGCGCGAGGTGGTTGGATTGGTCTGCTGGCAACGAGGGCAGGCAATAAGGGTCCCGGTCTGCATGGCGGTGGAGGCAGCCGGAGGCGGCGGAGGAACATTGACGGTGACATTCACCGGCGGTTGTCCCCAGCCTGGCACGGCGATGCCGAGCGAAGCGGCGATGCCCGCGGCCTGGATGGCGTTGAACTCGCGCACGCGGCCCGGCATGAAGAAGCACTCGATAAAGCCGAGCAGCGCGGGAATGCCCGTCCAGAAGAGCAGGCAGTAGAGGATGCCGAGGCCGGTGCGGCGCAGGTAGAAGTGATGAATGCCGAAGGTGCCGAGGAAGAGAGCCAAAAGAATGCCGACGATTTCGTCGCGCTTGACTGACTCATAGTGCTGGTAAAACAACATTTGCGGATTGGGGTAAGGTTGAGTGCTCATGGCTCGATCTCCGTTTTGCTCTGCTGTAACAGTACGCAGGCTGTGACGGCGCGGTTCCGGCTCGTGCAGGCGTACTGCCGCATTGTCCCACATCGGGCGGCACTTATAGCATGGGCTCATGACTGCAATTGACGCTTCGGCTAGCGGGACGTTCATGATTGGCGGCGATCTGCCGGTGCACCGGTTGGGTTATGGAACCATGCGCCTGGTGGGCGAGGGCGCGTGGGGCGAGCCGGCCGATGCGGAAGAGGCAAAGCGCGTGCTGCGCCGCGCGGTGCAGCTGGGCGTGACGCTGATCGATACGGCCGATGCCTACGGGCCGGAGATTGCGGAGCGGCTGATTGGCGAGGCGCTGGCGCCATACGCGGCCGGCGTGGTGATTGCCACCAAGGGCGGCATTACCAGGCAGGGTCCCGCGAAGACCGAGTACGTGGGCCGCGCGGGGTACTTGATTCAATGCGTGGAGATGAGCCTGCGGCGATTGAAGCTGGAGCGCATTGAGCTGTATCAACTGCACAGGATCGACCCGCGCACTCCGATTGAGGAGAGTCTGGGCGCGCTGAAGCGGATGCATGAGGCGGGCAAGATACGGCACATCGGTTTGAGCGAGGTGACGGCGGTAGAGATTGAACAGGCCGAAAAGATTGTGCCAATTGTGAGCGTGCAGAACCGCTATAGCCTGGCCGACCGGCGGCACGAGGAGACGCTGAATTATTGCGAGAGGCGCGGGATCGCGTTTCTGCCGTGGTATCCGATGGCCGCGGGCAAGCCGATGCGGGCCGGCGGTGACGGCGCTGGAGGGTTGGGTGCAATTGCAGCGAGGCATGACGCAACGGTTGCGCAGCTGATGCTGGCGTGGGTGTTGCAGCGCTCGCCGGTGATGCTGCCTATTCCCGGCACGTCGAAGGTTGCGCACCTTGAGGAGAACGTGGCGGCTGCACAGCTCAGGCTGAGCAAAGAGGCGTGCGCTGAGGTTGAAGCAGCTGTTCCCTAGCCCCTAGCCCCTAGTCCCTAGTCCCTGATTTATCCTTGGCACGATGCCCAAGAGCCTGTCGATTGCGATCATCACGCTAAATGAGGCGGCCAATTTGGCGCGCACGCTGAGGAGTGTGAGCGGGCTGGGCGAGATTGTTGTTGTTGATTCGGGATCGACGGATGGGACAGTCGAGATTGCCGAGCAGGCCGGCGCGCGCGTGATCAGCGAGCCTTGGAAGGGTTTCGGCGCGCAGAAGAACTCGGCAATTGCGAAGACGTCCGGCGAGTGGATTCTCTCAATCGATGCTGATGAGGAGGTGAGCCCTGCGCTCGCGCACGAAATTGCGAGCCTGCTGGCGAACGAGCCTAAGTTTGCGGCCTATCGGATTCCCAGACTCAATCATTTTCTTGGAGTGCCGCTGCATCACGGCGGGTATTGGCCCGATCCTAAACTGCGATTGTTCCGGCGAGGCGTGGCAAGCTTTGAAGAGCGGCCCGTGCATGAAACCATGCGCAGCGATGGGCCGGTGGGCGAGCTCAAGGGACATTTGATCCACCATTGCTACCCGACGATCGAGGACTACGTTGAGCATATGAACCGCTACAGCACCATCGGCGCCGAGGCGCTGGTGGCTTCAGGGAAGGCGCGTCGAGGCTGGGCGTGGCTGGTTTGGAATGCGGTGCTCAATCCGGCAGCAACGTTTGTGTACAACTATGTTTTCCGGCTGGGTTTTCTTGATGGGCGCGCGGGGCTGCTGCAGCACCTGAACCACTCGGTCTACATTCACTGGAAGTATGCCAAGGCGTGGGAGAAACAGGGAGCGAGGGAGCAAGGGAGCAAGGGAATAGAAAGCGAGTCAGCACGTTAGCCGGGGCGCCCCACTTCCGTGGAACAGAAAAACCGGCGCTCATCGCGCCGGTTTTTTTCTATTCCCTATTGGCTATTCACTACTGGCTGCCTTTAAAACGCCGGTTGGGTTGCGTGCTCTTCGTCTTCTTCAAGGCCGTAGCGGCGCAACAGGTTAGGCAGGCTCTGCGAAAAGGCCGAGCGCGGCATCACTACGTCGCATCCGGCTTCAGTGCCCTTCATCTTCAGGTCGCCCTGCAGATGGCTCAGGAAGCCGATGATGGAGACCGCCTTTTTGAACTTGGTCTTGAACTTGGGGATGAGCGTCATGGGCTTGGCGTTCAGGTTGTTGAGGTCGAAGACGAGCAGGGTGGGGCGTTCGCTCTCGGGTGAATCGAGGATGCGCGAGACCACTTCCTTGTCGCCCTTGACGAACTCGACCTTGACGCCCAGCTTGCGCGCAGTCTCCTGAATCTTGGCCAGGAAGAAGAGATCCTCAATGAAGCAGAAGATGCGGGTGGGTGCGTCGTGGCGGATGGCTGCCGGTGTGGCCGCGAACGGCTCAGAGTAGTATCCGCTGTGGTTGCTGCCCGCGAATTGGATGGTGGATGGAGGCCCGTCGGCCACGTTGCCGTTGACGGCGCGGTAGCTGTGGTCCATGGGGCCGACAAACTCGCGTGGGCCCTTTTGCCGGTTCTTGCGCTTGCCCTGTTGCTGATTGATGCTGTTGCCGGGCTGCGCCTGGGGCTGCGGGCTCTTCTGAAAGAATTTCTTCTTTTTGCGGCCCTGGTGCCCCTGATGTTGCTGCCGCGGCGGCCGTTGCTGCATCTGGGGCGGGGGCGGCGGGGCTTGCTGAGGCTGCGGCTGGTTCTGTTGAGGCGGTTGATTCTGCATTGCCCCTTGCGGCTGCGCGCCCTTGTTTTTGCGGCGGCGGCGGCGGCGGCGATGGCCTTGCGACTGCACCGGACCGTTGTCCGGCGCCGGCCCCAGCTCGGGCTGGGGCTGCGTCGATTCTGTCGTCATGCGTTTACTTCCTGATGTATCGCGGTGTGATGCATTGGCTACGCTTTGCGCACAACAGCGCGCTCAGCAATCCCTTTTTCTGCCCGGCTCCACGTGGGAAGCGAAGCGGTTCCGGGGCCCGTTGCTCAAGAGAGGTTCTGCCGTTCGAGGCGCAAAAGAGAGCCGAACGCCTCAAACAGCTTAAACGTCAACTTCACTTAACCAGGCCTTGACTAACCTCGCTTCGCGGCGGCTGCGGCGCAACCCCTCAAAAACCCGCGCCAGATACCGTCAATTGGCGAAGCTCAATTTTGCCGGGATGTACCGGCTTAGCCAGCCTGACCCTGTGTTTCGTCTCTGTGAAATGCCAACGACGCCTTATGCGCTGAAGCTATGACGGAACGTTGGTTCCGATCAAAGCGCCTGAAGGCCGGTGCTTTTCTCAGGTGATGCCCTTTCCTCAACGCGAGCCTTGGCCGTATCCAGTTAAATGAATTGGAATGAACTGCCCGGCGAAGTTGCTCGTCTTGAGCGGCGAGCTTGCTCTCCCCACATTAAGGGTGGCCCGCGTCAGCCGCCTGATAGGCAACTCTGATAGTACAGCGAAGGGCTACGGCTGGCAAGAGGAAGGTGGCGGAGATTGAATGTGGGAAACCGAAAAGGAACGGGGTGAAGGGGATTCCTGGTTCGGGATGAGTGGGGATCGGAGTGAGGGATCGAGTGATTACGGGAAGATGATTCCCTTCTTATGTGGCGAAATATGCCCGGAAATGCGAAACGCCACTCCAATGGAGTGGCGTTTCTGATCTGCGTGACCGGCCCCTCGACCGGTCACTGGCCCCCCTGAAATGAGTAGCCGGGGTTTTTGCCCCTGGCCTTTTGCAGGCTTTGCCTGCTGGCTTTTCCCTTTTCAGGGTCGCTCATTGGCGATTGCTCTTGCCGGACCTGCCGTTCTCAATGCTGGCTGGGATTTAACCCGCGCAGCTGAACATCACTGGCGTAACGAATGTTGCAATTGGAATGCCGTTTAGAAATTCGCTTATTCTCAACGAGTTAAGAAGTTTGGGCGTATACGGTTTTTCGCAATAACGGAGGATTTTGGCCGGAAAATTCTAAAAACCATAAGTTTTTCAAAAATGGGTCAGCCGAAAGGTGTAGTTCGTCTGGGAGCCGGAACCGATTTACTGCTGGCAGCGGGGGCAGTAGTGGGTTCCGCGGCCGGCAAGCAGAATCCGGTGGATGAGGGTTCCGCAACTGCGGCAGGGCTCTCCGGTGCGGAGGTAGACGCAGTGCTCGAGCTGGAAGAATCCGCGGACGCCGTTGGCGTCGACATAATCCGAGACCGAGGAGCCGCCGAGGCTGATGGCATGCTCGAGGACCTTGCGGAGGGCCTGGCGGAGCCGCTCGAGTTCGGCGCGGGTGAGGCGGCCGGCGGCGCGGCGAGGGCGGATTCCGGCATGGAAAAGGCTCTCGTCGGCATAGATGTTGCCCACGCCGGAGAGGAGGGTCTGGTTGAGCAGCGCAGCCTTGATGGCCAGTTTGCGGCCGCGGAAGAGAGCGGCAAAGTCGCCGGCGGAGATGGAGAGCGGTTCGGCGCCGGGGGCGTCAAAGGCGGGGGAGCGGACGAGCTCACGGAATTCGAGACGGCCGAAGCGGCGGGGATCGACGAAGCGAAGCTCGCGGCCGCTCTGGAGGCTGAGGCGGACGTGGGTGTGGGTGACGACCGGCTCGTCGGGCGTGGTAACCAGCAGGCGGCCGGTCATTCCCAGATGGACGATCCATTGTGCATCTGGCTTCGCGTGTGCGTCGGGCTGCGCGATCGCTGGGGACTCTGGCGGCGCGGCAGGGCCGAGCTCGCAGACGATGTGCTTGCCGGCTCGATGAACCCCGAGAATGATGCGGCCGGCTAACCCTTTGGCCTGGCGCGCGCGGGGGGTTTTGAAGGGTTGGGGATGCGAGCTGAACCACACTTCGACGATGCGGTCCATGCGCAGGCGCTCGTCAACACCGCGGGCGATGGTTTCAACTTCGGGCAGCTCGGGCACCGGTTTATTTTAGAGCACGGCCTGTTCGACATTACGCAATTTGCGACCGGGCTGTGAAGTTGTGACGGCAGTGCCGCCAAGTAGCTGATTCAATTGAATGTCGTTTCACCGTTTCACGGAAAAAAAGGGCGCTTTGATTTCTGGCTTGGTTCGGGGGGCTTGGCTGGTGGTGGAGATTGGGGGTCATTCATGTTCCTCATCCTTCTGACTACTATTCTGCACCGGGAAGAGGTAATTGGCTGCAAGGGCAGCGGGGCTACCTTGGTTGGGGGAGTCAGCGGGATTAAAATACGGCGAATCAGCTGGTTAGCTTCCATCCCCGGTCCCCAAAGGCGAGGGACCGGGGGCTCCCTCAGCTTGACAGTTTTTGGGGTGAACCCCGCGGGTGAGACAGCCTTACCCAGGTGCATCGGCACCCTTCGGCTCGGCTTGCTGGCAGGGAAGGCCGTGGATTGAGCTCCACCGGCGGCCGAAATCGCCGCGGCCTATTTATGGGCGACGGGGCCAATGATGCGGCTGGCTTCGAAGCTCACGATCTTCCACGCGCCCTGGGCATCGCGAACGTAGACGCGGGTATAGCGGTAGGAGCCGGAGAGTGCGCCTTCGGACGTGGTGCCCTGGACATCGGCCAGGGATGTAACGACGGCGGTGTCGCCGTAAAAGCGGACTTTGCGATCGGAGATGTCGAGGCTGGTGAAACGCATGCCCCCGGAGCGGAGACTGTTGAGGGATTCTTCCTTGGTCTGCAAAGTTCCACTGGGAGTGATTGCCATGTAGTCGTCGGCGAGCAACGAGCTTACGGTCTTGGTATCTCCCTTGAGAACGGCGGCGCGCCAGGTGTCTTCAAGCTGGTCGATCTCGTGGCGGAACTCGTGTTTCTGGGCTCCGGGCATACGGGCAAACAAGGGGGCCGCACAGGCGGAGATCAGCAGCACGGGCAGGATGGACGGAATCAATCGGCTCATCCAAGTGCGGCCAAGCCAGGTGCGGCCAAGCCAGGAACGGCCTAGCCACGAGCCGCCCGCCGACGAGCGAGGAGCGAGATGCAAAGCACGAATCAGATTACCGGGCATACGCAGAACGGATGGTAGCCCGGATTTCCCCTGCGGGTCAATGATGTTTGCGTGAATAAGCGCCGACACGCGATCCACCTTTCCCGTACCGGCACACGTGAAGCGCGTGAACCTACAGAATTGGACGGTGGAAATGGGCCCCGGGTTTCTCTGGCTGGCTGCGCGGAAAGGCGAAGGTAAAAAGCTCTGTTAAACGATGTCTATAAGATTCTGGAGGTTGCGCTCCCGCATTTTCTGATAGAGCCCGGCGACGGCGTACTTTTTGAAGTGGGGCGATTCGCGGTGAGCGGCCAGCGCTTCTTCATTGCGGTACTGCTCGTAAATCAGGACGGTGTCAGGATCTTCCTGAAGCGGATGGGGCGCATAGCTGACACAACCCGGCTCTTTGCGGGTTTCGGCGGTGAGAACGCGCAGCATATCGGCGACATCAGAGCGATCTTCGGTGGCAAATTTGAACCTGACAAGCAAACTGACCATGGAATTGAGTCCTTTAACGGCACTGAACGGGGATGGGTGTATTTGAACTATGCGCCAGGCGTTTTTTTGGCGTGGATATTTTCGAGGGCCTGCACGAAATCGGGGAGCAGCATGGTTTGGTCGCGATCGGGCCCGGTTGAAACCATGCCGATTTTTGCGCCGCTTTCGCGCTCCTGAAAGCGCAGATAGTCCTGCGCAGCCTGGGGCAGCTTGTCGAACTCCCTGATGTTCTCAGTAGATTCGCGCCAGCCTTTGAGAGTTGTGTAATGCGGCTTGATGCGCTCGAGGCCGTCAACGTCGGCAGGAATCTCGTCGGTAATTTTGCCGTCGATTTGGTAGCCGATGCAAATGGGAATTTCGTCGAGCTCGTCGAGAACATCGAGCTTGGTGACGACCAGCCACTCAGCGCCGTTGACCTGGTTGGAGTAGCGGAGCAGGGGAATGTCGAGCCAGCCGCAGCGGCGGGGGCGGCCGGTAACAGCGCCGTACTCGTGGCCCCGCGCGCGCAGCGTTTCGCCGATGGCGTCGTGAATTTCAGTGGGGAACGGCCCCTCGCCTACGCGCGTAACGTAAGCCTTGGTGACGGAGATGACGGTGCCGATGGCGGTAGGACCTACTCCGGTGCCGGTGGCCGCGCCGCCTGCCGTGGCCGAAGACGAGGTGACGAAGGGATAGGTGCCGTGATCGATATCGAGCATGGTGCCCTGCGCGCCCTCAAACATCACGCTGCCGCCCTCAGCAAGAATCTTGTGCAGGATGCGGCCGGTGTCTGCAACAAAGGGACGCACTTTTTCGGCCGCGGCCGCGTACTCGTCGTACATTTTGGAGGGGTCGAGCGGATCGGTGCCGAAGAGCGCGTGAGCGATGGCGTTTTTTTCAGCGCAGGCTGCCTCGATGTGGGTCTTGAGCAGCGCGGGGCGGAGCAGGTCGACAATGCGCAGACCGCTGCGGGCCATCTTGTCTTCGTAGGCGGGGCCGATGCCGCGGCTGGTGGTGCCGATTTTCTGGCGGCCGGGGGCGCTTTCAGCGGCCAGCTCGATCATGCGGTGGTAAGGCAGAATGACCTGGGCGCGATTGGAGACGAAGAGATTGCCGTCGACAGCGACACCGACTTCGCGAATGCGACCGACTTCAGCAAGGAAGGCGATGGGATCGAGAACGACGCCGTTGCCGATGACGCCTTTGCAGCCAGGGCGCAGCACGCCGCAGGGAATAAGCTGGAGCACAAAGCGCTGGTCGCCGATGATGACCGTGTGTCCGGCGTTGTGGCCGCCTGCGTAACGGGCAACAGCATCGAAGCGCTCGCTGAGCACGTCGACTATTTTGCCCTTGCCTTCATCGCCCCACTGGGCTCCCAACACAACTGCTGTCTTTGCTCGCATTGTTTCCGTTCTCACACAAAATAAGACCCGGCACAGCGGAAGTGTTCGCAGTGCACGGGCATTGGCGATGCGGCAATGAGAATCCGCACCGGTTATTCTCAACCTTTTCGATTTTATACCGTGGGTGGAATTGGTGGCGTGAGGTGCGGGCGTGCAATTGGGACGATTGCATGAAGGGATCGCCGGATATGACTCCAGTTTCACAGGATGCATTCCGTCGCCCCTACGGGGCTGGCGGAATTATAGGGGGCAGCTTACCCCACGCCGAGGCGCGGGGCTAACATCCTTTGCGCCTACGGCGCGCGGGCTCTGCGGGCAAGAAACTCTCAGGCTTCCAGTTGTTTTGCGCGTGCGCCCCGCCAGTAGAGGAATAGGCCCAGAAGCACCGAACCAACCGTGCCGCCGATCACATCGACCTCGAAAACAAACTTGTCAGAGCCGCCCGGGGGTATGAATGAAAGTGCGATTCCAATCAACACCACCACGAAGCCCAGGCTTCCGCAAATCCAAACGCCGGCCGTGCCACCCGGAACTAGAACCGCATGCGAATTCTCTCTCCGATCTTTGCGCCCCGCCAGCTTAATCACCGCGGCAAACATGTAGAGGAATGGAATGAAATAAAGGATGATGGTGGCGTCGACCACCACCTGGTAAGCCGCGACTACGCTACGGCTATTGATCTGGCTCAGAAGCAAGATTGCACCAGACGCAGCCGCCTGCACCAGGATTGAAACCCAGGGCGTCTTCCAGCGGGGATGGATTTTGCCAAAGGCCTGGGGCAGGTAGCGATCGATGCCGACAACGAAAGGCACGCGCGCAATGCCGGCCACGGTTGAACCCACTCCGCCGGCGTTGCCTGCCGTAACCAGAATGGCCGCGAGGATTCCGATAAAGCCGACGCCGAGGAGCAGCGAGCCGTTTGCAAGCGCTCCGAAGACCCCGCTCTGGGGATCGATGTTCTCAGCCGGAAGCAATGCCAGAATTGCGAACGTTCCGGCGATGTACATGAGGGCGATGAGCGCGCCTGCGCCAAAGACTGCGCGCGGCAAGGTGCGGCGCGGGTCGCGCACCTCTTCGCTCATGGCTGAAACCAGTTCGAGCCCGGTGAAAGCAAAGGCGATCTGCGACCAGAAGTTGACTGTGTCCCAATTCCATGTGGGCATCATGTTGTGGAGCGTAAAGTGCGTTGCCGAACCATGACGAAGCCAGACCAGAGCGCCAATCACCACCAGCATGAGCAGCGGCAGGTAGGTGCCCACGCCGCCCGCATTCTGAAGCCACTTGCCGATGTTGAGGCCGATGATGTTGAGGACCACGGCAACCGCGAGCAAGGCCAGCGATCCCCAGATGAGAAAGGTACGGCTTTCAGCCAGCGCGACGCCGCGCGCGCCCATAATATATGCGCTCATTGAGGCGCTGGCCAGGAGCAGGCCCGGAAAGTAGAAGACGGTGTAGATCCAGTATGTCCAGCCGGCGACGAATCCGTGAAATGGACCGAAGGCTTCGCGCGCCCAGACGTAGAGGCCGCCTTCTTCAGGAAATCGCGAAGAGAGTTCGTTGATGACCAGCGCGCCGGGAACGAAGAAGAAGACGGCGGCGAGAACCCAGAGGCTGATGGACGAGGTGCCGTTGTGACCGGCAGCGGCGATCCAGCGCGGGCCGAGAACGGTGGCGATGTTGAACAGCAGCACGTCCCAGAAGCCCATCGCCTTGCGCAGTTGCGATTTTGTGCCAACGGCATCGGGCGTGGGGGTGGTCATCGGGTCTCCTGGATCTCAGGGCGCAGTTATCTGATTTGGAGATGATAGCCGATGGGGGCGAGTGTTTGCGGCTAATCGCTCGCGACTGGTTCGCGAGTGGGGTCGAGGGGTTCGAGGCCTTCAGCTTTGGCGGTTTCAAGCAGCGCAGGGGACGCCGAGACGAAGACAATGGCTGTGCCTTGAAACATGTCGCGCGCGGTGAGGGCTGCGCCGAGTTGCAGGGCCTCAGGCCAGCGCAGGATGCTTCGATCGAGGAGCTGGCGCGCGGCCTCGAGCACAGCTGGGTTGAGCGGCTGCTGCACGGCGCGGGCTGACTCCTGGCGCAGGCTTTCAAGGGCAGAGGTAGCATCTTCGGCAGCGATGGCGCCGGCGCGCTCGCGGCGTCGAATGGCGGCGTAGACCTCAAGCGGCGTTGAAGCTGCGATGAGCTTGCGATTGTCTTCAAGCGGCTCCAAAAGGCCGATCAGGCTGTCGGTGCCTGGCTCCTGCACAAACAACTTGATGAAGGCTGTGGCCTCGATAAAGTAGAAGCTCACGCTTCCTCACGCTCCTCTTCGAGAACCGCGGCCGCAGTCTCACCTTGCACCACCACGGGGTGGAAGCGCTGGGCCTCTTCGGGAATTCCGGCCTCAGCGCGGTTGAGGCGGATGGTGGTGGTGGGGTAAGCGGGGGTCTTGGGATTGGCGATCTTGCTGGTCATCACGACGCCGCGCTGGATGGCTTCGGCCAGGACCGTCTGGCGGGAGTCGGGGTGCGTGTTCCAGCGGTACGATTTTCGCGGCAGAAACGAGTCGCGGAACCATTTGAGCGCGATGAAGGCGTGGCCGCCGCGCTCGGCCTCGGCCAGGGCGGTACACAGCTCCTTGACGCGGTTATCCATGTCAGCCGGCAGAATGGATTCCTCGGTTTCGGCGTCCTCGTCGGCAATGTGCGGAATGGCTGCGCGGGGCGGGCGGCTGCCGTGGTTTTCGCCATCGGAGATGCGCTCAAAGTAGATGCGCACCTCGTCGTCTTCAGGCGACCAGGAGTCGGCGGAGGCGTTGCGGCGCTTGCTGCGCCCGTTCTCACTGCATAGCTCGACCACGGCCTGGTATCCAGGGGGTGCGAGGAATTGGAGCGCGCGGGCCAGGCCGGGATCGGGCGAGTAGGCAAGCTCATTGAGGGCTTCTTCAATAATTTCTTCAGCGGCGGGAATGGTAAGGTGCTCGGTGCCATTCTGCGTCGATCGCATCGATTTCATATCTTTCTCCGTTGCTTCATCCGCGCGCGCAGTTCCGGGACTTACTCCGGCTGCGGAGCGGCCAGGCGCCGCGCTGGCACTGTTTTGCGCGGGGGAGAATGCCGTGATGCAATGCGCCTGATGCACTAATGTTCAATATCTGTTGAATAATTCCGATTCGGTGTTCCGGACGCTTTCTTCCGGTTTTGTGATGCCAGCCCCTGGGATGCCGTTTGCACGGCGACGACGAACACGGATCTAATACGATTCTGCGCAGTGCAGGAACTGGCCGGCGCAGGTTGCCTCAACTTATGGTTTACTTCGCTTCTCCCGGTGTTATTGGCACCGGACCGTGAGGGCGGTGGCAGGTTTCGACAAGGAAGTCGCCACGTGAGCTATCAGGGCCGGCGCAAATCAAAGGAAGAAAGATAATCGAAACAGTCAGCCCTGCTTGATCGAACTTGCAGGCGCATCAATTGAGCTATTTGCGAATCAATGTACGACGATAGACGATAGCAAGCAACATTTGTCTTCGACAGCCTGTACTTCACTCCAGAGCAGAAAAGTTGAAATCAGGCTCCCAAAGAGCTGTATTGCGATCCCCACAACCAGACAAGGCATCAAAACAATGGACGGCCTTCTATGGATATGGTGGTTGTGATCTGGATACCAGACAAGCCAGCGATCGAGGACCAAAACGCTATCGGCCGCGAAGCAGATTCCAGAAAACAGCCAATCCCAAAACGCCGTGGCCTTGGATGTATATGGCGATAAGTGTACCCGAAGATTGGGTGTTGCGCTCAGGAAAG
>JBEKCW010000122.1:0-12219 GCA_050014675.1 Occallatibacter sp.
AGTTGGTCAAAGACACCTGGGCCGTGTTGCCGTAGTAGTAGGGCAGTAATTCGTCAAGATATCCGCTCTCCGCTCCATCGTCGTAAATGAGACCGGACGCTGCGAAATCGAGATAACCATCGCCGTTCATGTCGCCCGCGACAATGAAGCCGGGCACGTAGAAACCGCTGTTGCTGTTGTAAATCGGAATTGTCCCGGTATCGACGGCGCTATTGGGCTGCGACCAGACGCCATTTTGCAGCTGCAGCTGACCGACGAAGATGTCGCCATTGCCTCCCATTGCCGAGTACACAAGATTCCAGCCGGGCGCGACTGCGGCATTGGCGGCCGGTTGCCCGATGAAGGGGAAGGGCGCGCCGGCAACTGCGCCTACGCCATTTACCTGATAGTTTGTGGGGCTGGGCAGATTGCCGGTCTGGTCGTTTTGGAAGATGTAGACGTTGCCGGAGTCTTTGGATTCAACTTCGCCGGGATCGGCTATAGCCACATCGGGGTAACCGTCGCCATTTACGTCGGTGACGGCCATGCTCCAGATATAGGGGGTGGTGGGGTAAAAGAAAGACGGGTTAAACTCGCAGAAGTTGCTTCCCGATGCGCCTATTTGGCAGTTAGACGAGCTGTTTGAGGTGCTTGAGTTAATGAGGGGAATGACCGTGCCATAGCCGTAGTTCGACGAGTATTCCCCGAGCACGATATCGGTCAGGCCATCCTGGTTGAAATCGGCCGCTCCGGCGCTGAATACCGGACCATAAATATCAAAGCCGATGTAGTTGTCGTACGTGTTAAGGATTGGATTGATGATCTGCAGGTAGCCGTCTACTCCGTCGATCACGGCGATGTCGGTAGATCCGTCGCCATTGAACGATCCGAGGACAACCTGGGTCGGAGAACTGACGTTGGAGCCGCTGCCGAACGGGATCGGCGCCCCGAAGGTGCCGTCGCCGTTTCCGTGCATGTAATAGGCCAGCAGCGGTATGCCTGTGCCGGCCGCTCCCGGGCACACTACGACCAAGTCAGGAACGCTGTCCCCGTCAACGTCGCCGACCGCAAAGTCCTGCGCGGGGCAGCCGGAAAAGACCTGCTCCTCGGTTTGAAATGCATTGGCGCCTGTGCTGAGGAAGACCTGCAGGTAAGCCGATGCCGCGGGGGTGCCATACTGGCTTCCCGGCATGCCCACCACATCGACGTATCCATCGCCGTTCAGGTCGGCCGATATCAGCTTCTGGCTGTTGTTGGCATCGAAGGGCGCCGCTAACGGGCTCTGATACGTGCCGGCAGTCGTCGTGCTTTGGGTCAGCACCGCGCTTCCCAGGGTCACTTCGGCGACAACGGGAGCGGTGCCTGTAAGGCCGAAGGTCACCGTCCCAGCGGGCACGGCTGCGTCGGTTGCCAAAGTCGGAGCGGCGAGTCCGCTTACGATCGAAGAGAGGGTTTGCCCATACGCGAAGGTTGAGGGAGTGGAAGAGACCGAGGCGTTTATCGTCCAGGGAGCGTAGACCTGGAATGAGACCGGGCCCCCCATGCTGCCGGCAGTAAAGGTTTCAATATACAGAGTGGCCGCGGTTGCCAGGTCCGCAGATGGAATGCAGCCCGACAGTTGCGTAGCGGAAGTATAGGACGCCGACAACGGAGTCCAGCTTCCATTAATCAGGATCTGCGCGGTGGTGTCGACATTAAATCCAAAGCCATTCAGCAAGACCGGCAACCCAGCGCACCCGTCTGTCTGGGGGACCGTTGCGCCTGCGATGAACGAGGCCGGATTGACCGATGAGAGCGGGTTTTCAAGGAAGATGGTTCCCTGAACCTCCTGCTGCTCGTAGTTGGCGTCGCCGGTATAGATGACTTCGTATTCGTTGCCGGAAAGACTGACGCTGGGGAATGAAGCTCCGGGGACCGAAACGCCGTTCACTGTGATGGTGCCAACGGCTGTCGGATTAGCCACCGTTAAATTGGTGAGAGGATCCACGATCTCGATGCAGGAAGTAGTGCAAAATCCCGACGTAGGCCCGGTTGTGCCGGGGCTGGGCGCGGGCTGGCCTGAAGGAGTGCTCAGAACTACCTGGAATGGGACTGGGGTTCCGGGTGTGGATGCGCCCGGTACGTACACGATGATGGACGTGGGGGAATATACGGTGAGCACGAACGGACCAGTTGGAGGGGATGTGCCGCCCGCATAGTAATATTCGTCCCCGCCGTATGTGGCGCAGATCGAGTAAGCCCCGGGACCAAGGTCAAGGCTGGAAGTGGAGGCAGTGGCAACGCCACCGGCGTCTACGTAGACCGTGGCGAAATAGGGCTGGAGGTTATTGCAGTCCGTCGTGTCGTATGAAAGGTAGAACGTGATGGCGCCATTGGGGACAGTGTTGGTTGAATCAGGGAACACGACGCCGGTAATGGTGGAGGCGTAGCCATCGCCGACGGGATTGGGAAGCGCTCCAAGGGCGAAGCCGCCGAGGGTCTGCGCTTGCGAAGGAAGCGAGAAACCAAGAGCAAGAACCGCGGGAACAAATGCAAGGGCAAGTTTGGTCGATAGACGGCGCATCATTGTCCACTCCGTACAGGCGGGATAAACAGAACCCGCGACGTGGGGCTGTCGGCCTGGATGATCCAACCGGGAGTTGCTCCGGGGGTTGCCAGTTCAAAGACTGCGTTGCCGTTCAGCGCCGAAAGTTGCGTAGGTGAGCAGGTGCAAGAGGATTGAGTCGGGGGCGTTGCACCAGTGAGATCGACTCGAACAAGGGTGCTGTTGGCACGGTTGGCGGTTACGGCCCAGTTGCCGTCCTGCGACGCTGCAACCGCAAACGGCAGATTGAGACCGTTGACTCCGGTGGCCAGCGCTGTGGGCGTTCCGTTGTGGTATCGGGCGAGGGTGTTGGCCGAGGAGTCGGCGACCAGGGCATCTTCAGAGCCCGGCACAAAGCCCATTCCGCCAAAGCCGCCCAGTGTCGCAAGCGTCGAGCGCGCTCCGTTTGCGGTGGTCGCTGTTACCGTCACTCCTGGCGTGGCGCTATTCGCGGCTACCAGCAGCGTGCCGGCGTCGCTGATCGCTGCTCCCTGAATTGGCGAAGCCGATGTGACGGTTGCGACCGAAAGCGATAGGGGAATGCCGGTTAACTGAAGCAAGGAAGTGGAACCCGGATCAAAAACGGCCGCGTAACCGCCATGCGGCGAAAAAACGATTTGAGATGAGAGTGAAACGTTTGCAGCGAGTGAGACCGTCTGGAGCGACGGCAGGGTCATTATCTTGAGATTACCTTTGGGATCGATAAGTAATGCTGTCTGAGTCAGGCCTGCATAAGCGCCGGCGGAGTAAGTACCGGCGGGGAAGAGTGCCGCGCCAAGCTGGGTTGCGCCGGGCACGCCCGCAAGGGTACGCAAGGTCGAGTCAGACGTGTTCCAAATGAGACCCATCTGCGCGCCGTTTGAGATATTTGTGCCGGCGGGGGTCGTTGAACCACCTGACGAAGTCGATCCGGAATTGACGCTTGATTTACCGCAACCGGAGACGAGCAAGATGGCGACACAAGTGACACTGCCGAGGCTGGCGCTAAGCCGCCCGCACGAGCGCAGTTTCATGGGGGTGAACCGTCCTTTAAGCTTCACTCCGGAAAAAGGGGGACTATTCAGGAGCGGAAAATCGATAAGAGGATGGCCGAACTTTAGCCTCTCCAGTACCCTTGAGTCAACTCATTTTTTGTGAAGTGAGATGAAAGTCAATGGTTGTTGAGCACAGGAGTATCGCGGGTTACAGGGGTTTTTGATGAATGGATTCAGCGATCTGTGATTCGAGTCATAAGTCTGGAGAAAGTGTGACTGACGCGCACTGCGCGGAGAGTGGTGGTTTTGGGTCTGTGCTGGCCCACCCTGGCGACAAAAACAACTACGTCGCGAGGGTGGGGCACCCAGTTTCTGTAGGTGGATGGGATTGGACGGTTTAGGTTCGTGCTGTCCCACCCTGAACGCAAGGTGCGCGTTCAGGATGGGGCACGGAGATGGGTGCTTCAAGCGGGTAAAGGAACTAATTTGCGCGGGCAAAATCGGCGTCGGCCAGGGGGCTGGCGGCCGGCACCTGGTCGTAGAGCGTTCCGCGCATCTGGTAGAGCGAAGCCTGGCTCGGATTCTTCCCGATCAGGTTGCTGTAGGCATCGAGCGCGTCGTACCACAAGCGCTGATCAAAGAAGTATTTGGCGCGGGCCGCGTCGGAATCGGCGCCCTGAATCTGGCCGAGTCCGGCATCGATCTGCGCACGCTCTGCACCGCCCAGCACAACAATGATCGAGGCCGGCGGCGGGGGGCCGAGCAGCGGCGAATCGGGCTCGACCTTCCACAGATAGATTCCGCCGGGCGTGAGAGCCGGCGCGTCGGCGGGATAGACGAGCGCGGTGCCCGTAACTTCGCGGTCCCACGAGAAAGTGCCCAGCGTGTCCTGGATTTTGAGCTTGTAGGTCGCGGTCGGGTCGCCCTTCCACGCAAAGTTCGGGCGCAGCGTGTACACCCGCGCCTTGTGCGGGGCATAGAGCAGAGTCTTTGCTCCCTCGCCGCGAGAAGCCCCGCCGATCTGGTTGGCGGTTGCCTTATCCGGCGCCAGGTCGAACCCGTCAAGCTTGGTCTTCACTCGCCGGGGAGCGTTCTGGTTTTGGGCTGCAGGCGGGTTGGATGGCGCCTGCCCATTGTTCTGCGCGACGGCCAGTGACGCAAAGGCCGTTGCCAACAAGATTGCAATCGATCGTTTCATGCCAGAACCTCCGGTTCTTTTGCTTCAACTTTGGATGATTTCGTTTTACGTGGCCCGATGCCATACAGGGTAATATCTTCGTCGAAACCGCGCACCTGTGTTGCTCCGAGGGGGTAAATGCCCTCAATGCGATCCTTCACACGTTCCCAGGTGCCTTGCGAAAGAATAATCTCAGTGCCGAATTCCTTGTTGAGGCTTTCGAGCCTTGACGCAAGGTTCACGGTTTCACCGATCACCGAATACTCGAGGCGGTCGCGCGAGCCGACGCTTCCGCTGGTCAGCATTCCGGTGTGAACGCCCACGCCGATCCGCAGATCGGGGAAGTCTTCACCCTCAGGCCGCTCGGCGTTCAGTTCGTCAACCCGCTTGAGCATGGCGAGGGCGCTCTTGACGGCGTTACACGCGTCTTCCGGTTCACCCTGCGAGAGCGGCACGCCGTAGACCACCAGCAGGCCGTCGCCGATGAATTTATTCAGGAAACCGTCGTGGGCGCGGATCACATCGTCCATTGCGGTGAAGTAGCGATTCAGCCATTTGAGAACGGTCCGCGAGGGCTTGCCCGCGGTGATGCCGGTAAAGTTGCGAATATCGCTGAAGAGCACCGTGGCGACGCGCTCGTTACCTTCGAGGCTGACCTCATCGCGGCGGTCCCAGATGGCGTTGGCTACCGCTGGGTCGACGTAGCGGGAGAATAGCTCCATCAATTGCGTCCGCTGCAGCTCGGTCTCAGAGCGCAGCAGGTTGGCCTTCACGTACTGCCAGGCGACGCCCAGGGGCAGCGCCGAAGACACTCCCAGCATCGTCTCAAGGTAAGGAAACCAGAGATGGAAGTTTGAAAACGTAGTCTGCGCAGCCATGTAAATGGCGATGATCAGGATCGCGTCAAGGGCAAAGGCCATGCGCAGGTGCAGTCGAGTGAATGCCCATGCGGCGACCAGGAACACCAGGAAGTCGATTGTCCAGCGCTGCCAGGCTAAGACTTCGCCGATGGCATGGCCATCGAGCAGAGTTTCAATGGCGGCCGCGTGCAACTCGGTTCCGCCGAGACGCTCGCGCGCGCCGTTGTCTCCACGCACGCGGAAGAGCGGCGTAAAATCCTGGTCGCGCGCGGCATCGCTGCTTTGCCCGATCAGCACCAGCTTGTTCTGGAGCGCGGCCGGAGCGACTGCGCCGGTGAGCACGCTCCATGCAGAAATATGCGTGGCCGGATGCGGCGACCAGTCGCCGATGCGGAAAGTTCCGGCATCGGCATCGCTGAACGGCACGCGATGGCCGCGGAACAGGGCATTGCGCTTGTCGAGCGGCGTGAGTGTGCAGTTTTTGCAATTGGGATCGACCTGGGCCAGGTACTCCTCGGCCATGAAGACCGGAAAGCTTTCGGCCTTATGCTTGTTGTTCCATGCAAACAATTCGGCGTTGCGCACATATCCGTCGCTGTCAAACGGCATGTTGATGGCGGCGTAGGCGAAGGCTCCGGGCGCGCCATCTTTGCAAAAACCGGTGGGCAGCGCGGAGTTCTCAGGCTGGCAGAACATGGGCAACGGAAGCACGGCCGGAAGCTGGCCGGTTCCCGCCTGGATGGCGACGACAACGTTGCCGGCCGAGGTGAGCGCGCGCTGCATTGTCGAGTCTTCATCCTGATTGCGCGACTCGGAGAGGAAGATATCGAGACCGATGATGGCGGGCTTTGCCCGCCCGACTTTGGTAATGACGTCAGCAACTGTGGAGCGGGGGATGGGGTACTTTTGAATTTGCGCGAAGGTTGCATCGTCAAAATCGACGAACACAACCTCTTTCGAAGTGGGCGCGTAGCCCGCGTGATTCACGAGGAAGTCGTAGGTCCAGTTGGTGAGATCGCTGAACGCGGTCCATCGCTCCAGCATCGACACCGCGAAGGTGAGCCCGAGAGCAACGATGCAGGCGACGATGAAACGGTCTGGAAGGCGGCGCATCATGGGGAGGGGTTTCAGGGCTGGCGTGCCAGCACTGCGTCAATATTCTGCACGTATTTTCGCGAGCGGTCGGCCTCGTTCGCGTCGGGATTGGCCTCGATCACGTTCTCAAAATGCTTGCGCGCGGCGGCCAGTTCGGCCACATTGCCGCTCTGGTTGTACACCTCGGAGTACAGGATGCCCAGCCGGTAATTGGTGAACAGATCGGTGGGCGTGAAGGTGAGCGCGGTCTGGCAATAGTGGATGGCCGAGTCGAATCGCTTCTGTACCCACTCGCAATCGCAAAGCCCGGTGTTTGCCTGGCCGCGCAGCTCCTTCCAAATGTCGGTCTGCGCGGCGCGCTTCTTTGTGCCCATGCCGAACAGAGATCCCAAGACGTAGTAGTTAACTCTTCCGGCCATGCCGCTGTCGAAATTTGAGAGCGTCAGGTAATCGGCGTATTGCGGCTCGGCCTCGCCGCAGCCCTTTTTTTGCCGCAGCGACTCGGCCAGCCAGAAGTGGGCTTCAGCGTTGGCCGGCGTAAGCGCGATGGCCTGCCGCGCCGCCTGCACCGCATCGTCGTAGTCGCCCTTGCGCGCAAAAGCCTGCGAGAGCAGATAGTAGGCCATCCCATTTTTCGGGTCGCGCTGCGTGACGATGTTCAACTGGCGGATCGCCTCGTCCATGTCGCCGGAGTCGAGCAGCGCGCCGGCGTAGCTGGAACGGGCCTCGAGGTAGTCTGGATCGATGGAGATGGCTTCTTTGAAATACTCCAGCGACATTTTGTCTTCGTAGAGCGCGTTGTAGCTTCGCCCCGCGTAGAGCGCGGCCTGGCTGTACTTGGGGTCGATTTGCAGCGCGGCTTCGAATTCAATGGCCGCCTTGTGGTAGTTCTCTTCAAATCCCTTGTTATAAAACTGAATGCCCTGGTTGAAGTGATCGACGGCGGCGTGGTTGCGATTGCGGGCAATCAGGATGCGGACGGTGACTGTAGTTTCCTGGCCGGGATAAACCTCTTCCTGGCGCGGACCGTCGGGCTCATAGCCCATATGAACAGCCTGAACCGTGTGTGCTCCGGGCGCGATGCCGGGCAGGCGCAGCGCAGCGGCCTTGTTCACGACGCCGACGCTTGCGCCATCCACAAAGACTTCAACTCCGTCCATGTTGGTTTCAATCACCAGCGTTCCGTACTTGGGCGGCGGAAGATTTGCGGCCGTGATGTGGGTGGGGTTGTAGGCCAGCACCATGTTGGGATCGAAGCTGCCGCGCTCGGAGGTGGGATTCTGGGCAGCGTTGGTGGCGTCGCGCACGTTGGTGTGGACATACTCGGCCAGTTCGTCGGCAGATACAATGCCGTCGCCGTTGGTGTCGGCCTCGCCTTCAAGGCCCTTGACCACGTAGTAGGTGAAGATGCCGTGGCCGCCGCCCCACTTGTCGCTCTCAAAGCTCTGCTCGCGGTCGCGGCTGGCGGTGATTGAAAACAGCGATTTATCGAGGTCGAGCAGGGTGCGGTTGACGGTGGAGCGGTCGGCTTCAGGGGTGATGGCGCCGGAGTGGCACGAATCGGTGATGAGCACCTTCCACTTGCCGTTGATGCGCGAGCCGATGTCCTTGCCCAGCGAGTCCATCGGATAAGCCGTGGAGGCCAGATTTTTCAGGTCGATGTCGTAGGGCGCGATATACGCGGTGCCATTCGATACAAACCCGTGGCCGGCGAAGTAGATCAGCACTCGGTCGTCAGGATGCGTGACCGAAGGCAGCCAGACTTCAAGCTCGTGGCGGATGTTCTCGAGCGTGGCCTGGCTGTTGATGAGCTTATGCACATTCTCGGCAGGGAACTGGCCGCCTTCGGGGCTGATGAGCACGGTGTAGACCGACTCGGCATCCTGGTCAGGAAACTGCAACTGCGCATTCTGGGGCAGAAGCTGGTACTTCGAAATGCCGACGACCAGCGCGTAGCTGCGCGGAATCTGCACCGTGGTCTGGGTTTGCTGCGCGGGACCAGTTTTCTTGAACGTGAGGTCGCGGTTCTGGTCCTGCGTGGCAGGCTGTTGCGCGGGCGCGGGCGTGGGCGCGGCCGCGTCCGGCGCAGGCGCATTTTGGCCCGCGAGCGCGGCGCTCGACAGGATTGCGAGGATTGCAAGGCCCAATGTATGCGTTCGAATCATAGTTCCAGTCCCATCGAAGTTGACTTAGTTATGAGAGAGCAGAAACTCGTAAACTACCGGTCCGGCCAGCGGCGAATCGGTAGTGACCGTGGCGCTCGCCCCGTCAGAGGTGAACTTGAGGTCGCGGGATGCGCCGTTGGCCGCAGTGGCCTGCGTGATCTCGCGCGGCAACGCCTCATTCGGACCCACTGTCTTGGGCCCCGCGCCCACATCCACGCACTCGCCGCGAGCCTTGAAGACGGCGTCGTCGCAGCGTGGCTGCATCGACGCGGGCGCGGTTCCCTGCGGAGGCAGATTCTGCGTGGCGCGATTCTGCATCTGGCCGATGGTGAGCTCGATCGGGCTCAGCACAAAGTAGATCGTCTCGCGGCCGGCCGGCCCCGTGATTTCGAACCAGCCATTCGAGGTGGCAGGCATCACGTAGTCCTTACCCTTGGCGATGCGGTTGTCGTTGCCGGTCTCAGGGCGCGGGAACAGCACCTCGTATTTTCCCGAGGTGTTGAGGTCCATCACGTAAAGAAACCCTTCGACGGCGGGACGCAGCCGGAACCGAACCGTGTCGCCTTCACTGAACACGTGGGCGGGGTCGACAGTCTGGACCTGGTCGCCAATCTTCTTTTCGAGCACGATCGAGATCAGACTTACGTTGCCGGTGGGTGGGGGAGCCGGGAACGCCTGCGGCGCGAGGGTGAGGAGCAGAGCATAGCACAAAAGTTGCCTGCGCATAGAGCCTTTCTGCTGCGCCGGTAAGGAGTCGAAAGGAGAGCCCGTGCTTCTATTTCGGAGATGGTTAAGCCAGTAAGTTAGTCAAGCGGTTGCCGGCGTCATCTGGTGGCCGCGCCGGTCTTTTCGTGTACTTCGGGTGACAAGTGCTCCGAGAGTCTCTTAACGCATCCCGCGGCGAGTCATAAACTGTAAATCTCCTGGGTTGGGGGAAAATACCGCTCCATGATACCGCTCCAGACGGGCTAGCGAATACAGATTTTGTGGGACAAGAGGAAACTGAGGGGTTATTGTGGTCTTTAACATTAAATGTTTGCAGATTACAGGGCGGTGTACTATGCTCACCACCGCGGCCCCCCGCAGTTACAGTTAACTGAAAGAGACGTCCACCATGGAAGTAAGATTCTGGGGAGTGCGCGGCTCGATTCCCACACCCGAACCCGACCATCTGCGCTTCGGAGGCAATACCACGTGCCTTGAAATAGGCACTCCAGAGCAGCGCGAACCGGTCATTATTGACGGTGGAAGCGGCATACGCGCCCTGGGCGATGATCTCCTGAAGCGGTCTGCCCGGCGCATCCACATCCTGCTCTCCCATTTCCACTGGGATCACATTCAGGGCCTGCCATCGTTCGCTCCGCTCTTCCAATCGGGCGCTGAGATCGTGATTTATTCCAACCGTTCCACCCTGGAAGCGTGCCTGCTGCTCGCCGCCCAAATGGCCGATCCGTATTTCCCCGTGACATTTGCCGAGCTTGGATCGCAGGTGGTATTCAAGCAGATCGAATGCGGAAAGGAATTCTCGATCGGCTCGCTGCAGATTGAGCCGTTCCCGTTGAACCATCCCCAGGGCGCGGTTGGTTTCAGGCTGGAGTCGGAAGGGCGCGTGGCGGTTCACGCCTCTGACCACGAAGCCGGCGTTGCCGAGATCGACGCAGGCCTGGTGCGCGCGGCCCGCGGCGCAAATCTACTCGTGATGGACGCGCAGTACACTCCCAGGGAGTTTGAGTTGAAGATTGGCTGGGGGCACTCGAGCTACGTGCATGCAACCGAGGCGGCGCAGGCTGCTGCGGTCAAGCAGTTGATGCTTTTCCACCATGACCCCGCGCACAACGATGATTTTCTTGACCGGATGCTGATCGATGCGCAGACCCTTTTTGGAGCCACCGATTTGGCGGGCGAGGGGAAAATCTTCGAGGTTTAGGCCTAATACTGTTCACTTAACAAGATTTGTGGCATTCTGTATGAGACAAGGACAGGAGGCCACAGGTGGCGCGTACGGTTGCGGAACTCCCTCCGGGTTCCCGAATCACGGACTACATCAGTCTCGGCGTAATCACCCGGACATTTCCTCTTTCGATCATCGGCCCGGTGCTTTCGAAGACGGGAACAGCGAGTGTTCGCCAACGTGACCTGCCGGCTCAGGTTGTTGTGTATTATGTGATCGCCCTGGCGCTGTATATGCAGTCGTCCTATCGCGAGGTATTGCGTTGTCTGCTGGAAGCGGTCCAGTGGCTTCGTGATCCGTCGCTTGGCGTTCGGGTGGCGGGCAAGTCGGGTATCTCTCAGGCCCGTACACGACTTGGCTGGGAGCCTCTGCGGCAGTTGCACGATGAGTTGGTGAAACCTGTGGCGGTGCCCAGCACGCGTGGCGCGTGGTACCGGAGTTGGCGACTCATAAGTCTGGATGGCAGCACGCTGGATGTTGCTGACGAGAAGGCGAACGAAGATGCTTTCTCTCGGCCAGGAGCCAGCCGTGGTTCCAGCGCATATCCGCAAATCCGTTTCGTATCTCTGGTGGAGAACGGCACGCACGTGCTGTTCGGCAGCCAAATGGACAGCTACCGGACAGGCGAGACCACGCTGGCCAAAGCGGTGCTCCCGCGCATGAGAAACGGCATGCTTTGCCTGGCTGACCGAAACTTCTTTGGCTTCGAACTATGGCAACTGGCGCGAGCAACAGGCGCCGATCTGCTCTGGCGGATGAAGAAGAACATGCGCATGGCCTGCGAGAAGCGCCTGCCGGATGGCTCCTATTTGAGCCACGTGTATCCTTCGGAGCGAGACTGGCGGCATAAAACCAACGGCATCGTGTTGCGGGTGATCGATTATCGCCTTGAGGGGATCGAGGGTTCTGAGCCGATTTATCGATTGGCAACCACCATTCTCGATGCCGCCAAGGCCCCGGCCAGCGAGATGGCAGCTCTTTATCATGAGCGATGGGAGATCGAAACTGCGTTCGACGAACTCAAAACCCATCTGCGCGGCGCCAGGATCGTGCTGCGCAGCAAAACCCCCGACTTGGTGCGCCAGGAGTTCTACGGTTTGCTGATGGCTCATTTCGCTATTCGCGGTCTGATGCACGAGGCTGCTCTTAAAGCTAACGAAGATCCCGACCGGCTCTCGTTCCTTCATGCCGTGCGCGTGATCCGCCGAAAGATGGCTATCTATGGCGCTATTCCCCCCTGCGCAGAAGAGGGCCTTTCATAAAGCGGTTCTCGACGAGATACTTGAGGAACGCGTCGTATCGAGCCGCAACCGCCGTAATCCCCGTGGAGTCAAGCGCAAGATGAGCAATTTCCCCCTCCGTCCGCGGCACAGCAAACCCCTGCCCCTGATCAACATCCGAAAAGCTATCAGGATACTTAAGTGAACAGCATTA
>JBEKCW010000123.1:0-12191 GCA_050014675.1 Occallatibacter sp.
AGGCAACGAATACCATGTTCAAGAAATTAGCAGCTTTCATTTTTACCCACCGCTTCAAGTCGATCCGCAGCCGCTTGCCGCTGGCCGCTAATCTGAAATAAGTCAAAAAATAGAACGCCTAAACTTCCTGGTTCGCGTATCGGTTCACAGGTTCTTCTCGATTACCTTCAACAACGAGTGCGGAGCTGGCGCGTCGCCAAGCAGGTGCCACACCATGATGCCCCCATATTGTTTGCCCAGTTGCGTCTCCTGGGCCATCGTTTCTTCGCCAACGTAATAAAAACCCTGTCCGTCGTCGAGTGTACCGCCGCCAACCAGGTTTACCTTCCGCGCATTGGGATAGACGGCCAGAATCGTGTTGTAATCCTCTTCCTTGGAGTCGCCTGCATTGGAAGCAAAGAAGGGCACTCCAAGCACGATCTTGTCCTTGGGAACATTCTCATCCTGCGCATAAAACTGCAGTGCTGTAACGGCATCGGCATACGAGGAATAGTTCATCACGTTGATGAAATCGAATTGATGAAGGGCCGAACCTGGCATTGAGGCCTGAAGGTACTTCGCGACCGCGGCGGTCACCAACTTTCCTTCGGCGTGCAGATCAAAAGTAAGCAGCGACACGAAGCTCGCAAACGGTTGTCCCATATTGGCCGGATCCTCAATATCCACGTCAACGCCATCGAAATGATGAGCGCGGATATATTGATCGAGAGACGCAACCAGTGGCGCTGAAAGCCCCGCATTGTAAAACTGGATAATCATCTGGTCGCCGCCGCCTCCGCCAACGGAGAGAAAGACCTTGACGCCTGCCGCATGCGCCGCCGTGATAACCGCATCGACATCGGCATCCTGCTGTCCCTTGATCGAAAACGTCATATCGCTTTGCGCGGTGCATGTGCCTTCGCATTTCGGCGGATCGCCGAAGGCAAGATTCAAATCAGTCACTCTCGAAAGATCCAGCGATTTGATCGACTCCGCGAGGTCGACTCCCTTGGCGCCAAACAAATAGCCGACCAGTCGCGGCGTCAAAGGTGTTGCGGCTGGCGGTGAAGTCTGACTCAGTACGGAGGCTGCGGTAATTGTTGAGACGGCGAGAAGCAATGCTATCCCACGTTTTTGTGGCCACGAGCCTTGCAGCTTGCAGCGGTCTGATCCTAGCGCCATACTTTGCTTCTCCAAGCGAGTGATGACTGTGCGTTGTTATACCGCGACAACAAAGGGAGACGTCTTCATTGCGCGTCCTCAAGTAGCCGATGTCCATTCAGGTGTGCGTCGAGCAGAATCTGCGTCGTCCTCTCAAGATGCTTAGCCAGCAGCGAAACCGCGGTCTTTGTATCGCGCGCCAGTACCGCCCTCACAATGGCGTTATGTTCCTTGTTCACATTGCGGCGGCGACCCGCAAATGGCACCGAGAGACGGCGGTATCGTTCACTTTGAGCGTAAAGCTGGGTGTGAAGTTGAATCAGCCAGGGACTGCCGCAGCCATCGATCAATGCAAGATGAAATGCCGCATGCGCAGTTGTCCACTCTTCGTTTGAACGGGCGGAGTCTCCTGGGTCTCGCTCTGGGGTGCGCGCCAGCGAATGCGCCGCCGCAATCAGGCGTGCCTCCCAGTCAACATTGCCGCGGGCAATCGCACGCTTAAGGCAGAGGGTATCGATCTCTACACGAACCATTGTCAGGTCGACCAGATCGGATGCGGAAATGGGTGCGGCGCGAAAGCCTCGTTGCGGCTCGGCAACCACCAACCCTTCCGACGTAAGGCGAGACAGCGCCTCGCGAACCGCTCCCAGGCTCACCGAGAATTGGTCGCAGAGGTCCTGGATTTTGAGCTTTTTCCCGGGAATAATGCGGCAAGCCAGCAGGTCTGCGCGCAATCCTTCATACGCGGCCTGAGTCAGGTTCGCTGAGGGCGCACCGTTGATCGCATGCGCTGGGTGTCTCATCTTCGACCGGCTCAACGGAATTATCATTGCAGATTGTATTTCCCGCAGAAAATATATTATATGCTACAAGATATAAAGTAGGGCGGCCTGCAATAGCTCCCCATCCGGCTGTTCGCAATCAAACACCCCTGGATCCTTTCACAAAAAGTTGTTGTTAAGTCCGATTTGCCGTTGAAGACGAATGAGCAATGCCTTCGCCGAGTAGCGAGGAGTCATAGTTTCTGCGCCGGGGAACAGCATGTCAGAGTGTCAAAAAGCATCCACGATACTGACCAGCGAGACCCGCCTGCAGCGGAATGCGCTTTCGCTGAGCCATATCGTCGCAACCACTCTGGCCAGTATCGCGCCCGCAATGAGCTTCTTTTTCGGCTTTTCAGTGATCGTGCGCGGAGCAGGTCTTGCCGCGCCTTTGACCATTCTTGCTGCAATGTTGGTCATCCTGTTCCTGACCAACACAATCGCGCAGTTTTCGCGCTTCACTCCGTCCACGGGGTCGTTTGTGACCTTCACCGGCAAGACCTTCGGCCCTTCTATCGGTGCGGCGGTCTCAGTCTTCCTCACCTTTGGATACGTTGTAGCGTCATCAACCGTCGTAGCCATGGCTGGGGTCTGGATTTCTGAGACGTTGAGAGTTTTTCTTGGCCTGTCGTTCAACTGGGCCATCCTCACCGTACTCATATCGGCAGCGACTGGCTGGCTGGTTATGCGTGGCATCGGGCCTTCCACAGTCTGGTCCGGCGTTTTCTTTTATTTTGAGGCGGCCCTTCTGATCCTCGGCAGCATTCTCATGATGGCAGCCCATCCCCGCTTCCTTGATCTTTCGCCGTTCCAGTTTTCAAACCTCAGTGGTGGTCTCGCCGGTCTTGGAGCGGGCTTTCCGTTAGCGGTCTATCTCTTTATTGGCTGGGAGAACTCTGCTTCGCTTGCCGAGGAAACAGAGAATCCGCGGCTCAATGTTCCGCGTGCGTTGATGACAGGTACGCTTGCAATAGGCGTGTTCTACATCTTTCTGGCCTACGCTACTACGGTTGGATTCAGTATGAATCAACAAGCTCTTGGCGCTTCGCAACTCCCTTTTATCGATGGGCTGAGGATCTCTGCGCCATCGCTTCTGGCTGTAGCCTACGTTGCCGGTATCACCAGCATTCTTGGCTCGCTCATCGGCCTCGTAAACTCTCAGTCACGAATCCTCTTCAATTCCGGCCGTGAAGGTCTGCTCCCTGCGGTACTCGGTAAGATCCATCCGCAGCACCAGACTCCCCACAGCGCAACGTGGACCTTCCTGGCCATAACCGTCTTGCTCATCCTGGGATTCGACTTTCTCGTCGGAGTGTCGCCGCTCAATTACTTCGGCTTCGCCGGTACACTCGGCACCATTCCCATCATCATTACTTACATGCTTACAAACCTTGCGCTGCCGGTTTACGTAATTCGACACCATCGCAGTGAGCTTGATGTGCTTCGCCATATCCTGCTGCCGGTCACGGGCACGCTTGTCATGCTGGTGCCTCTTTGGGGACTGGTTCAGCCGGGCCAGCCGTGGCCCTACAATGTGTTTCCGTGGGCTGCTTGCGGGGTTCTTGCACTATCGATGTTCTACGGTATTTTGATCGCGCGAAGGTCGCCCGGCCTGGCGGCCCGTATCGGCGCTTATGTTGCGGATCAATAAAATCATCGTTTCAGTAGTTCTGGAGGTAGATGTTATGAAGCCAGTTCTTTTTCGCGGCGCAAGTATTTGGGACGGAAGTGGCGCAGCGGCTTTTCCCGGCGACGTGCTTGTTGAAGGCAAAAGAATCAAAGCAATCGCGCATGCGCCGGAACGTCTGGCGGAGGACGGCGCGATCGTCATCGAGGCTCGCGGCAGAACCCTGATGCCGGGGCTCGTCGAAGGCCACGCTCACATCTCTTTTGGAGGCGCCGTGAACGACTCCGACCTCGGCAATATCCCTCCCGAAGAACATGTGCTGCTCACGGTACGCAATGCCAAAACCTTGCTCGATCACGGTTTCACCAGCGCCTACAGTGCGGCAACGTCAAAACTGCGTCTCGACGTCGTCATTCGAAACGCCGTTAATGCAGGGCAGTTTCCCGGTCCCCGTATTCGTGCGGGCAGTCCGGAGATTACGGTCACTGGTGGCCTTGGCGACGAACGCAAAGCGCATATGTACTACGAAAGCTTCGGCCTGATCGCCGACGGCCCGGATGAGATCACCAAGGCTGTACGCTTGTGCTGTCGTGAAGGCGTTGACAACATCAAGCTCAACATTTCCGGTGACGATCTGAGCCCGGCCGCTCATGGCGGTCTTACGGTGATGACGGAGAAAGAGATTCAAACCGGGGTGAATGTTGCGCGCGATTTTGGCAAACGGGTGAACTGCCACGCCCGCGCTGCGGAATCGGTAAAACGCGCTGTACGCTGTGGCATTGACGTGATCTATCACTGCGAGTCGGCAGACGAAGAAGCTATCGATCTGCTCGAGTCGGCTAAAGATCGCATCTTTGTTGGGCCGGCCATCGGCATCATTTACAGCACCCTCTACGAAGGCGAAAAGTTTGGTTTCTACCGCGACTCAGAAGTGGGGCGCAAGATGCAGCGCACGATCGATACGACGGCTGCGGTCTACACCGAACTCCGCAAACGGGGTGTGCGCGTTCTCATTGGCGGAGACTACGGCTTCGCCCAGTCGCCGCAGGGCGATAACGCCCGCGACCTGAAGCACTTTGTCGACCTGCTGGGCTTTTCACCCAGCGAGGCACTGCAATGCGGCACCCGTATCGGAGGCCAGGTAATGGGAATGGGCGACGAACTCGGACAAATCAAGGAAGGTTACATTGCCGATTTGCTCCTGGTCGATGGCGATCCACTCAAGGACGTTGACCTTGTTGTTCATGAGAAGAATCTGCATGTCATCATGAAGGAAGGATCGCTTTACAAGGACATTTCCGTGAGTAGTGCTCATGAGCAATCAGGCCAGCCCGATCTTGTGTGAAGATGAATTATTCCCATGGTGTGCCTCCAGCAACGGCAACGGCTTCTGGCGTGGATCGCGGCTTTTTAGACAATAGGTGTGTGTGTAAAGGCGCTGCGCTTATCCTTCGCCGTGCATCAAGAACGATTTCTCGAAACGGCATGTCAGAGATATGGCGGTATGTTGATCCGGCATCAGCAGTCTCGAAAGGCGTTTTGTGGACCAATCCAAATTAAGTTCAAGCACTTGCCTGGTTGTCGTCGGGCACGGTGGGCCGCGAAATGTGCCGTGCGTTTAACGCGTTGCGGATGATTTCCCCTTCTGGGTGCTGGTAGACCATAGCGCTTCTTACGTCACCGTGGCCCATTGCGTTCAAAACAGCCTTTAGGTTCCCGGTCTTCGCCAGCACGAAGCTGCCGAAGTCGTGGCGCATGCCGGCGTCGCGCATCACTACTCTGTGTCTCTTACGCAGCGAAAGCCGACGGTTCCCGAGCGGTCGTAGCTTGGCGCCATCAGCAACAGCTTGCCATGCTGGTCATTCCTGTACGCCTCAGGAAAGTACCAGATGGAACCGGACGGGCGATAGTGGCTGCCGCCTCGCAGGATTGCCGCGCGAGTGTGATCATCAACATATTCATCGGTCCACTGCCACACATTTCCGACCATATCCATCACGCCAAATGGACTCGCTCCATTGGGGTGCGCGTCGACATCGCCGGCCGGGCCCATCACTCGGCCATGATCTGAGATTGAAGCCGGAGCGTCTTTCGGATCCGTTCCCCAGTGGCAAGGCGGAAGCCGCGACGCTGCCGTAGGCACCATGCTTCTGGATGGATTGGGGCCCGGAGGCGCTGCGGGCAGGCCAGCGGGTGCAGGCGCCGCTGCGCTTGCGAATCGATCAGGAGTGGGTTGCCAATCGCAATTCCCCCATGGATACAATCGGCCGTCGTTACCTTGCGCTGCGTATTGCCACTCCCACTCATGCGGCAACCGCTTGCCCGCCCATTTTGCATATTCACGCGCGTCCTCCAGGGATACCCATGTGACTGGCCGGTTCGCCGCGCCGTCAGGAAACGTGCCGTTCTTCCAATCCTTCAGAAAGTTCAAATCATCTTTCGGATGGTAATTAGACGCGTCAAGAAACTTCTTGAATTCCGCATTGGTTACCGGGTACTTGTCGATGTAGAACGGCTTAATCTCCATCTCATGTTCGTGAAAGCGGCGCGCGCTATCCTCCCACGGATACTGCACGTCCACGCCGATATCGTCGGTGCCCTCGATCTCAATGCCTTCAACTTTGAAGTCGTAATTGCCGCCTGCGATGCGAATCATGCCTTGTGGTACGGAACTTGCCGGCTGCGTGGAAGCGATCTCAACCAGTTCCTGAGGGAGGGCCTTCCACTCGTGTGAATAATCTGACAGCGGCTTCGCAGTCATCTGCGCCATACGTGCCATGAGGTCAGTGAAATGGGCGTCAGGTTCACCGGGAGTCGCCAATACGGCTCCGTATCCGTGAGCCTCGGTGCCAAACTGCAGCACGGTTTCGTTGCCTTCTTTCACCGGCTTGAGCTCCACCCCGTGATAGAGATCGAAGTAACGCAAGCCGTCCTGGCTGGGTACCGCCATTTGCGTGCCGTTTACGTCGTACTCATTGCGATTGACGATTGTCCAAACTGTTTGATCGCCGAGCGGCCAGCGGCTGGCGTAAACGCCATAACGGTGCATGGGATAAAACGGTTCCCACGCCTGGCTGGCAAGAAACGGCGCTACGGCTCTTTCAATTGTCGCGATCCGCCGGGTCGCTTCGCCATCGAGAGGCGTCACGCCGTTCCAGATGCCCCACACATTCTCCCAACTCTCCCAGCCCTCGCCGTTGAAGAAAGCGAATTGAAGATCGTCGGTTTTGTCTCGAACCCAACGGCCCTGGATGTTGACCTGATGGCGCGGTTCAAGCCAGCGGTATTTATCAACGGTCGGGACAAACTGAAACTGATATTGCCCCCAGGTCAGCACATCCCACGCCAGCGCCTCGTCGCTTGGGCCGCCCTCCGGCTCAAATGCGAGCGGGTGGCCGATCTTTTCGGCTGCCAGAGTAAACGCCAGCGGAACGCCATCCTGAGTGTCCCCATTGATGCCGTCAGCGTCAATCCCTTTCATGAGTTCCGCGATGGCATCGGGCCACGGCTTGCCTGGATCATGAGTGCCCTGATCCCACATCATCATGGGGAACAAGACGCGCACACCGCGGCGATGGAAGTCCTCGACCATCTTGTGCACGCCTTCCACGCCTCCGGGCATTGATCGAACCATATCGAGCTGATCGCGGTCGTCGATTCCCATGTTCGGGTAAGTCGACCAGATAAGTACCGCGTCAATGCCGCCGTAGCGCGCAGTCAAATCGTCAAGATAGCGATTGACGGTATATGTGTGCGCAACCGGATCGTAGAAATAACGATCGTGCACCATCATCTGGGGCTGTATAAAACTGGACTGCGCCCATTTCAGTGCTGGCAATTCATAGCGTGCGGCGTCGAAACCAACGCGGATACGCCGCTCCATGCGCCAGTGAGTAATGTCTGCGAGCCACTCCGCGTGGCTGGCCGGGGTGCACGGAGTGTATCCGCCTTCCCAGGCGCCACGCATGGTGAAGCAGGCCGGAGGGGGGATCTGCTGCCCACGGGGCGCGTTGAAAGTATCCTGCGCGGTGAGAGGCAACGTAAAAGCCGCTGCAAGAAGTAAGTAACCTGCTGTCCATCGAATCGCTCGAACCGTTGTGTTCATAAAATCCTCTCTTAAATGGATACCTGAAGTACCTTCATTGCGCGTTGAGGCCAGCGCTCTCCTGCAGAAAGCGATCTAGTTCCAAAGATGTAGGCATAGATGGTTGAGCCCCTGAGCGTGTTACGGAGATTGCCGCGACCGCCGATGCGAAGCGCGCGCTTTCCAGCGGAGTTTTTGCTTTCATGAGCCCCGTAGCGAAACCGCCGTTGAACGCATCTCCCGCGGCGGTGGTGTCGATAGACTTGACCTTGAATGCAGGGATTGACTCAGCAATGCCTTCTTGCGATGCGAGGTAAGCTCCATGCCCTCCCATCTTCAGTACGACACCGCGGCTTCCCCTGGCCAGAATCAGGCTCGCCATTTCAGCAGCATCAGCCGTTTGTCCACGGCCGTTCATGCTTCCCGAATAGAACGCGGCCTCAGTTTGATTAGGCGTGAACCATGCAATTTGCTTGAAAATCCCGGGCGGCAGGCTCACGGCTGGGGCCGGATCGAGAATCAGCGGCACACCCTCCCGCGCGCAGATCGAGGCCAGATACTCCACAGATTCGAGCGGAATCTCAAGCTGTGCGAGAACAATACCCGCCTGTCGAACGATCTCGATGTTGGTCTCTAAGTCCTGGGGAGTGACCTTTGCATTCGCTCCTGGCGTAACGACGATGCTGTTCTCTCCTTGCTCCGAGACAACGATCACCGCAACTCCGGAAGCTCCCTCGCTTGTCACAACACCGGCAACGTCCACGCCGGCGCTCTCAAGATGCGTTCTCAGTTGCGTTCCGAATACATCGCTGCCTAGTCGTCCGATCAGTCGTACCGGGTAACCGAGCCGGGCAACAGCCACGGCCTGGTTTGCGCCTTTGCCGCCAGGATGGATCTGAAAGTCCGTTCCTGTTACGGTCTCGCCAATGGCCGGAATTCTCCTGGTGACGGCCACCAGATCAGTGTTGATGCTGCCCACGACGACGATTGGTTTTTGCCCGGACACGTTAATTTCCCTCAGAACTATATGAAATCGGTTGGCCTTTTTATGAAAAGAGCGGCGCAACCGCGATCGCCGTCAAACCACACAGAAAGAAAACAAACATCCACGCCAGAGCAACCTTTGAGCGAGATGGCGCCGATGCAAATTCCTTCCAGATAAAGACACCCCAGCACGCTGAAATCATGGTGGCTCCCTGGCCAATTGAATAGGACACGGCAGGTCCGACGATGTGCGCCTGCGACGCCACAAAATTCATCATGGCGCCGGTACACCAGATGGCGCCGCCCAGAATGCCCCACAAGTGCCAGGTTCCTGACGCCTGCCAGTAACCTTTCATGGCGGCGGGCTCACGACCGTCGAGCGGCATGCGCATCAACAGGTAATTCACCGGGATGGCGCAGGCAGCTACGCCGATTACGAAGAAGAACAATATTGCATACGGCCCCGGTGCATTCTCGCCCGTCATTGCTCTTGAAACGAAAGGATAAAAGCATCCCATCAGCACGCCTGCAATGAGACTGACAACTATTCCTCGGCGGCTCATTGCCGCGCGGCTTGCTTCCCGTAATCGATACGCCATCGCGTCCAGCACGATCGCCGTAGCCACGAGCGCAATTCCGCCAAACAGCAATAGGGCATTACCCTGAGGCGAAACCAGGTAGCTGCCCACTGCGCCTATCACGAGCGCCAGTCCAATGCCGATGGGGAATGCAACCGCAAGCCCGGCGATATCGATCGCCGCAACAAGCAGCAGATTGGCTATGTTGAAGATCACTCCGCCGATAACCGCAAAAACCACGGGACGCAGCCCTGCGTGGGCAATGTCCGATATGAATGATCTGCCTGCGCTTCCGAAGCTTCCCAGCGTGCCGCCCCAAATGACGGCTCCAACAATCAACCCGATTACGTAGTCCCAGTAGAACAGTTGAAACCTGAACCCCGCGCAGAGTTTCATGGTGTTTGCCCACGATCCCCAGCACAACATGCTGATGATCATGAACAACAGTGCAATTCCATACAACTCGGGCTGATACATGAGAGAACTCCTGCGAAACTGAAGCAGTTACGAATGACCGGCCCATCTTCAGGCCTCTTGCGCTCCAATGAATGCACGCGCGCGATTTAACAACATCCTTCAGTCCGGCAATCTGCCAATCAATTGCCGGATCATCCGTTCGTGAGGTTAAGGACGCGCAGTTCACCGATGCGCTGCCCATTCGTCGAACTAACGGCGACTTGAATGGTGTCTACCTCCTTCGTGAACTCAGGTGGAACGGAATATTCGACGGCCATCCCATCGAGTTGCGTTGCTTCGGACGACACAGGCACACCATCGGAAATGCTGACACCATGAACTTGAATTGCCGGACCTTTGCCCGGCTCATAGCGCGGTGAGAAATAGCGGCAACGGATAGTCATACGCTGGTTACGCACAACTTTCATCTGGTATGCGAACGATTCGCCGGCGCGCCAGGACAAATGCATCTCCAAACCGCGCATGCCGCGGCCCGATTTGCTGTCGCCTTTCACTTCCAACTGATGGGCCGTCTCCGACGCCAAATCGCCGGCTTGAACCTTGTCTACGGTTCGCGCGTCGAGTTGCTGCGCCTGCTCGCGAAGCTCCTGCACCTCGTGCACGTGCGCCTCCCAACCAGCGGGCGTAACGCAATCCCAGTAAACCGCATAGCTCGAGTCGCGCAGCCGGAAAAAGGGTTGCACGGACACTTCACGAGGTTGCGCAATTGCTGTTGTGAATGTGAGCCGTGTGCCTGTCGATCGCAGCCATTCGGTCACGGGCTTGCCATCGGGCACAAGCAGCGGAATGTAGCCGGGATCATCCAACGCCGGATCCGCGACCGGGCCAAGATCGCCAGCCAGCAAAATCGGTCCGGCAAACATCGCAACGCGGTCGCGGTTATCGGGTAATACCTCGTAATGTAACGACAGGGGCGCTTTGAAAACTACATTGTCGCCATCACCCCACTCGCGCTCGATAGCGACAAAGTCTCCTGGCGCCGCTTTGATGTTCCGGGTTACGCCGTTTACCTGGACAGTGATCCCGTCATGAGCCCAGATTGGATAGCGCAGATTGAGCGAGAATCGCGCGCGTTGGCGCAGACTCAGCTTGAGCACGGCTGAATCTTCATCCGGAAACTTCGTCTCCTGGCGCAGAATCAGGCCCTTTTGCTTCCACGTCACTTCTGAAGCGACGAACAAGTTTACATACAACCGATCGGCGCCATGGCTGTAAATGTAGCCGCTGTTTTTCGAGTAGCTGTCCATCGCGCTGCAAACGCAACAAGTGAAGTCGTCATAGAGACTTTCGGGGGCGCGGCTCGCACCTGGCTTGAGCGGCAAGAAATAGCAGACACGCCCATCGCGCACGTCCTGCGCCGAAAGAATGTGATTGAACAGCGCGCGCTCCATGTATTCCGCATATTCAGGCCGGGGTTCAATGTTGAACAACAGTTGCGTCAGCCGCAGCATGTTGTATTCGTTACAGTTCTCCTCTGTGTATTGCGACAGATGCTGATTGAGCTGGTCGGGCTGACCGAAATGTTCGTGCTCGCTGTTGCCGCCGGTCGCATAGCTGTGGTTTCGTACGATGCTCTCCCAGAAGAACGCGGCGGTTTTGAGATCGGCTGAATCTCCGCTGTAAGGATAGCGAGCGGCCAGGCCGCTGAATTTTGGAAACTGCGTATTGGCGTGTTTGCCGGCCAGGTCATCATTCCCCCCAGCCGGGCCTTCGAATACTCGCCTGTCCTGCCAGCGGTGAGAAAGAGCCATGTAGCGCGCATCGCCCGTATCCGCATAGAGATCGGATAACACCCAGTTCATCCCGCCGAACTCCACCGTCATCAGATCAGCCATCTGCGCATCGCTCAAATGCGACATATGTTGCGACAACCAGTCGCCAAGGCGGATTTCAATTTGCAGCGCCTTTGATAACCCCACAATTCGATACGCATCTCGAAGCCCCGAGAAGATTTTCTCAAGCGCATAGTAGGGTTCTGCGCACCCTGTCCCGTCCCAGGGTGCAAAACCGTCGAATTTTCCTTCCTTCTCGACACGCGCAAAAATCGTCCGTCCGTTGCGGGTACCGAGCAGGTAGCCGCCGGTGACATGCTGGTATGCTTCCAGTTCATCGAGGATGTAATTCAAACGCCTGTGGAACTCGTTGCTCTCCCAGCCTTCCATGCTTACCGCAAGGTTTGAGATTCCGGACAAATAGAATGCAAGCGCAACTCCAGGCAGGTAGTCTGTTTCCCAGCCCGGATATGGCGGAGCCTTCTGTTTCACACCGGCTTCAATCAGGTAGGGAGCCAGCAGGCGATCCACATCCAGGCTGAGCAGGTAACGCGCCTCCGCGTCTCTCGATATCTTGAAAGGCCCATCGAGCAAGCGCACATCTGCCGGTGAAAATGGCGTAGCTAAAGGAGGTACCTTTGGGGACACCGAGCTCATGGCAGAGGGCAGCCCGTCCACTGCCTGTATCGCGGGCTTCGCGCCTGCGGA
>JBEKCW010000124.1:0-12164 GCA_050014675.1 Occallatibacter sp.
AGCAGAGGAGTGGACCTGGAGGGCAGGCAGCAGCACGATCTCTGCATACAACGGTGGGCAGCCGGGTAGTTATGGAACGCTGGGCAGTCCGGGCTCCGGCAATACACCCGGCGGCAGAAGCGGCGCACTGGCATGGGCCGATACCAGTGGCAACCTGTGGCTGTTCGGCGGGGCGGGCTTTGATTCAGCAGGCACCAACGGCAATCTAAACGACCTGTGGGAGTTCAACCCAGCGCTCGGCGAATGGGCCTGGATGGGAGGCGCGGAGACAGTTGGCGCTTCAGATTCGGTGGCTGGGTTTTACGGCGCACAGCAGTCGTTTACCGCGGGCAGTTATCCCGGCAGCCGCAACAACGCAGCTACATGGACCGATGCCAGCGGCAACCTGTGGCTCTTTGGCGGTTATGGCGAAGATGCCCTCGATCAACACGGAGACCTGAACGACCTTTGGGAATACAGTCCTACGCTGAATGCGTGGGCCTGGATGAGCGGCGGTTCGACGATGCAGGCCGGTGGGATAGGAAACCTGGGAGTCTACGGCCAAAAGGGCACCGCGGCTTCAGGAAATACCCCCGGGGGGCGCGATACCTCTGTTGGGTGGGCCGACGGAAGCGGCAATCTATGGCTCTTCGGCGGCAATGGGTTTCTGTCCACGGCGAACGGGTCAGAAACGAATGGCTTTTTGAACGATCTATGGAAGTACGACACAACTCTGAAAGAGTGGGCTTGGATAGGCGGCAGCGACACTTTCGCGAACGGCTGCGCCAAGATTTCAGGTCCGGTGTGCGGTCAGCCGGGTGTTTATGGGACAGAGGGGACGCCGTCCACGGCAAATCTGCCTGGGGCTCGAGCGTCGGCAACCGTGTGGACCGATAGCGACGGCAATGCCTGGCTGTTTGGGGGCGAGGGCTTTGACTCCACCGGCGCGGCGGTAGCGTTCCTCAACGACCTGTGGAAGTTTCTGCCTGGCACTGGCCAGTGGGCGTGGACGGGCGGCTACGCAACGGCCGGCGCAAACGGGCATCCGGGAGTGTATGGCACGCTGGGAACCGCATCGGCCACGAATCTTCCCGGCGGGCGGGAAACTGCAGTGGGCTGGGCCGATTTGAAAGGCAACCTGTGGCTCTTCGGCGGCGACGGCATGGCTTCAAACACCGCGATCGGTTACCTGAACGACCTATGGCAGTACGCGCTCGCGACCCCTGCGCCTCAGTTCAGTCCTGCTCCCGGTTCGTACGCCTCTGCGCAATCGGTAACAATCGCTGATTCTGAATCTGGCGCCGTGATTTATTACACGACCGACGGAACGTCGCCGACCATGTCCTCCCCTGTCTACTCCGCGCCGATTGACGTTGCTGGCAATGAGACCATTGAGGCATTCGCGGTTTTGCCGAATTACCTCCCCAGCTTGGTTGTGACGGAAACCTGGTCCATCACTGAGCCCGCAGCTGCCACGCCCACGTTCACTCCTGTGGCGGGCTCTTATTCCGCGGCGCAGACCGTGACGATCGCCGACTCGACGCAGAACGCGACCATCTATTACGCCATCAACGCGACGCCAACCACCAGCTCGACGCAATACACGGGACCCATCGCAGTCTCCGCTTCAGAGACCATCGAAGCGATTGCCGTGGCTTCGGGATCTTCGGACAGCGCCATCGCTTCAGCCACCTACAGCATCAGTCTGCCGCCGGTCGGCTTTGCATTGGGCGCTTCGCCGGGATCGCTGACCGTGAGCCCCAACAGCCAGGGCGTAGTAACTCTCACAATCACGCCTCAAAACGGATTCACGGGGCAGGTGATTTTTGCCTGCTCCAAGCTTCCGGCCGGGGGGAGCTGTTCGTTCAGTCCATCCAGTGTGAGCCCATCGGGTGCGCCGGCGAGTACGCAACTCACCTTGACGATGAGCACGGCATCAGCTGCGAACCGGCAGCCTGATACTCCCACAAGCCTGCCCGCTCTTGCCCTCGCCGCGCTCGCGGGATTGTTTGGTTGGCGAAAGCGCCGCAGGCTGACAATGCTTGCGGTGCTTGGGGCGGCATTCGCGCTGGTTGGATTGTCCGGCTGCAGCGCCAGCCTGATCGTTGCTCCGCTGCCGGTGACCTCAACCGTGACCGTTACGGCCACGTCGGGCGCGTTGCAGCAATCCGCCGCCATCGCGCTCACTATCAAATGAGAACGCGCCGGAGCGGTGTGGCGAATTATCCTCCGCCGTCGCGGCCGGCCAAAGCAACGGAACACTATTTGTCCCGCCGCGATTCAAGTAACCCGAATTTGGGGTAAACTGGGCTGCAATCAGCTTTTCAACCGGGTTTTTTCTCGAATCGTCCTGGAGAGCAGCAGGAGATACGCGTGAATTAGATAAGATTGGCGGCCTCAGCCGGTCTTTCTCTAAGGGGCCACATAACTCGAAGATTATCCGCAACTCATTCCCTTCTGCCGTGCCTGCAATCCAAGGATTTTTGGCCGATCCGGACTGCGCACCGGCTTCGATCGGGCAATCTCAAAATGATTGGCCTGCGGCTGATTCTTTTCTTGATGGCGGCAATGGGTGCGAGTTCCATCGCCCGCGCGCAGGCTGGAGATTGGACCTGGATGGGTGGCGACAACACGATGACCAATTGTTCAGGACCGGACGCGTCAGGCATGATCTGCGGAACCCCCGGAGTCTATGGGACAGAGGGCAAGCCTGCCTCGGCAAACGTTCCGGGCGGGCGCGACCGCGGGGCAATGTGGGTCGATGGGCAAGGGAACTTTTGGCTATTCGGCGGGTATGGGGTAGATTCAGCCGGGACCAGGGGACAACTTAACGACGTCTGGGAATTCGTTCTTTCGAGCAAAGAATGGGTCTGGATGGGTGGTTCGAACACGATACCACTAACCTGCCCCAAAAACACCGTCGGGCACTTCTGCGGCAATTCCGGCGTCTACGGAACGCAAGGTGTGTTCGCGGCCGGCAACATTCCGGGGAGCCGCGACAGCGGAGTCAGTTGGACCGACATTAAAGGCAACTTCTGGCTCTTCGGAGGAGACGGAGGCGATTCGACCGGCACTTACAGCTGGCTCAACGATCTCTGGGAATTCGATCCCTCAAAGAACGAGTGGGCATGGATGGGAGGCGCCAACTCGAACGCAAACGATTGCAATCTGTGGGGATACACGGGGGAAATAGTTTGCGGCCAATCGGGCGATTTTGGCGCGAAAGGAAAGCCTGGAGGGACTCCCGGAGGCCGCTACGATGCTTTTGGCTGGACTGATCGCCAAGGCAACTTGTGGCTCTTTGGAGGTGAAGAGCTCGACTCGGCGGGCGACATTACCCTGCTTGACGACCTCTGGGAACTGAATCCCTCCACCGCCCAATGGACATGGCAAGCTGGATTGAGCGTTGAGGCCTCGAATTCACAAGTTCCGAGCGTCTACGGCATCCCCGGTGAGCCCGCAGCGGGCCTTACCCCTGGCGGACGCTACGCCGCGGCCACCTGGACAGACAATTCTGGAAATCTCTGGCTCTTCGGAGGCGTGCCCGATGAAACCGATGAGTTTTTTATAAGCGACCGTTGGAAATTCAATCCGACGTCGGCCGAATGGGCATGGATGGGGGGGTCGCAGACCGAGGGTTATGGCCTCCTCGGTTCGGAGGCGGTATACGGAAACGAGGGATTGCCGGGACTCGAAAACACGCCAGGCGGTCGTATCTTTGGAGTGAGCTGGACGGACGCACAAGGGGATTTCTGGTTAAGCGGAGGCGTAGGCCAGGATGCCACGCCCACTGGGTCAGGGGGCCTGAACGACATCTGGGCGATTAACCCATCCGCAGACGAGTGGGTCTGGATGGGCGGCGGCGACACTGCATACACCCCACAAAACAACCCGCCTGGCGAATATGGAACCATCGGCGTGCCCGCTCTTGGAAACATGCCTGGCACTCGCAAGGGTGCCGTCTATGCGACAGACAGCGCCGGCAATCTCTGGCTCTTTGGAGGAGTCGGAGTCGATTCAGCGCTTAACTTTGGATATCTGAATGACCTTTGGGAGTTCAATACACCTCCCGTCCCTGTCGCGACACCGGCCTTCGAGTTGTATCCGGGGCCGTACGCGGACAGCGCCACAACCTATCAAAGCGGCAATGTCAGCTACACAATCGCCATCCTCAACGGCGGGGGATTTGACTCACCCGTCGCGCTGACAGCGACCGGGCAGCCAGCCGGTTCGACAGCCACATTCAGTCAAAGCTCGATCGTTGGAACTGAGACCTCCCAGCTGAACATCGCCGTCGGTCCGGATACTTACACAGGGGGATACGACATAACTGTAACGGGAACCAGCGGGAGCATGACTCAAACAACCCAGGTGGGTCTTGCCGTGATTGCTCCGTATTCCGTTAATCTTGCCGGCAACACACTCGGTGCTCAGGTTGGCGGGCAGGCGACGATGGGGATAACGTTGACAACTTTTGGCGGCTTTAATTCGCCTGTGGCTCTCGCGGCGAGCGGGCAACCAGACGGGGTCACCTTCAGCTTTAGCCCCAACTCGATCACCAGCAGCGAATCATCGGTGATGACGGTGAACGTTGCTGCCAGCGTTGCGCCCGGCATCTACCCCATCACAGTCGCGGGCACCGCCAACGGCGTGACCCAAACTACGGGGTTCTCGCTGAATGCAACCGCGGGTCCACCGCCCACATTCACGATTAGCGCGTCCCCCGCGTCGATTACTGTGCCCGCCGGCGCCAGCACCGAAACCGCAACCTTGACCTTCACGCCGCAAAATGGCTTTGCCGGCTTGGTGAACCTGGCATGTTCCTGTTCCGGGATCTACTACGGCTTGACACCGGATGTGACTCTCTCAGGATCTTCGGCCACGGCGGTGTTCACAGTTACCGGCTTATCGCAGTCGGCAGAAATGCGCCCTGGCGGGCGCCCGATTCTTGCCGGGGCTCCGTTTGCGCTGGTGCTTTGCCTCGTCGGTTGGAGAAAACGGCGAGGCCTGAGGCATGTTTTGCTGCTCGCGATCGCCGTTGGAGCCCTGGGAGCGGTGACGAGTTGCGGCGGTGGTAACACCGCGGCGTCCACTACTCCTCCGCCCCCACCGCCCCCACAAACCGACACAGTTACTGTGACGGTGACAGCAACTTCGGGGGCAATCCAACAAAGTATGCCGATTACTGTCACCTTTGACTTAACCCAGTGACACCCGTTGCAATTGGTCGTGAAACCTGCCCCATGTGTCGATAGACGCGTCAATCACTGCGTGACGCCGTCTTTGCTTGCGACCTGGTTGATGATGCGCTGCACCAGCACAACGCGCACGTGGATTTTGCTGGCAATGTCGGGCAGGAATTCGGTGATGAAGTTGTCGGTGGGCGCGGTACCCAGGCCGGTGGCGTAGCGCACCGCGCTGGCGCGGAAGTTGGTCTGCTGGCCCGGAACATAGAGGTCGTCGACGGCATCGTCAAAAGCGAAGCCAACCAGGTCGGCATAATTCACCATTCCCCTGCCGTTGTCGCCCTGCGTCCAGGCCACCTGGTCGATGCAATGCAGGATGCGCCGCGCGATTGAGGCCTTGGGCATGCGATGGTAATGCGGGTCCTGATGCGCGATAGACGGAATCAGGAAGGTGCCGAAGAACTCACCGGTTATGTCCTGCGTCAGGCTCACGCCGCCGTCCTTTGACCAGCCAAAGAAGCCCGGCCCGTAGACCGAGTGCGAGTTGGCCGCCGTCGAGATGCCCGATTCACCGGCGATGGTAATCAGGTTGAAAGGGTCGATGACGTTCTTGACCGCCAGGCGGGCCTTCTGGCGGGGAGTTAGCGGCTTAACCTCCGGCCCGGTCACGAATCGCGCATACCAGTCGACCACCGCGGGGGCGTGCGGCAGGCAGACCAGCAGGTCCACAATCGCCGGCTTGGGCAGCACATTCAGATCGAGGGCGTTGAGCGCTGTAGCGGCGCGCACCATGGCGGTAGAGCCCATGCTGGCGCCGAGGTTTTTAATGGTGCAGGGATTGGGCTCGGCCGGGGCCGCTTCGGGTTGAGGTTTTGGCTCATCGGGCAAGGCCATTGCGGAGGGTTGGCTGGCCTGCCGGGAATCGGCAGGCGAGGTTGCAGCCGGTGCATTGGTCTGACTGGCCGTCTGGCCCGGCTGATCATCAAACGTCACTGGGCAAGCGCCTGCGGAGTCTGGCAGCAGAGCCCGCAGCAGCAGAAACAAAAGGATAAGCCGCGCGAAATGGTGCCCCTGGCAGAGGATTGCCGGGCAGTAATCTGCGGCCATGTGATTCTGAGGCTTTCGAATCAGCGCTTGCACTTAATGTGTGACGCTGATTCTGAGAAAAAGGTCAACTTCGGTCCAAATTCTGGGTTAGAGAATGAGACGGAGTTGCGGCTGCGGACGGCGGAGCCGCGGTCCGGTCCAGACCTGAGCCGCCTTAAGGGAACCGGAAGCACCATGCGGGCCGTATTGACAGGTGCGGCACCTGACCTGCTCAAGAACGCTCGCCGGGCATTGACGCTACACATGCCCCAACCGCAGACTGAGACTGGGCCGATGCCTTAATTCACAGGAATGAAGGTGCAAGGCTATGGGTTCTTATCCTCCACCACCCCCTGGACCAGGTGTAGGCCAGCGGATTGAAGAAGCGATCGAGTTGATCGAGATGGAGCTGCGTCACGCGGTAGCATACGTGAACGACGCGGTGGTTCCGCAGGTGCGGCAGGAGTCAATCAGGGCAATGCGCAACCTTTCAGAGACTCTGCGCGGGCTTGCAGACAAGATGGACAAGCATGCCGGCGGAGCAAAGGATCCGAAGGCTTGAGCGGAGCAGACTGGAAATCAGAAGTGTTTTCCCACTCTTTCGCAGAGAACGCGAAAGGATGGGGCAACCGCGCCAGTGGTTGGGTTGATCGCGCGAGTGGATGGGGTAACCGCGCGAGAGTTCTGCTGCCGGCGCTGCTGATTGCGCTGGGCGTGAGCGGATGCGGCCATCGCACTCAATCGTCGCAGCCGCCTCCTCAGGCGCTGCCGCCGGCACAAAGCCAGCAGCCCAGCCAAAGCACCACACAAGCTGCCAACGCTCCGCCGCAGCGCATTCCACGAACACCGCTGCCGCCTGGCGGTGTAAGCGCTGAAGACCTTGACTACGTAGCATCGCACAAGCCCATCTACACGCAGGTTGGCTACGCCACCTGGTATACCGCGCCTTACAAGGGCCGCCGCGCCGCAAATGGCGAGGTCTTTAACGATCGCGCATTGACGGCTGCGCATCGCACATTGCCCATGGGGACTCTGATCGTGGTGACTAATCTGCAGACAGGGCAGTCTGCGGCCATGCGCATTGCCGATCGCGGCCCGTTTGTCGAAGACCGCATTCTCGATCTCACCGTTGCTTCAGCCCAGGCAACCGGCGTCTATCGCGCCGGCCTGGCCAAGGTTCGCCTCGATGTTTACCGCACCCCCAAGGCGATCAACACCGGCGGGCGCTGGTGCGTGCAGATTGGCGCATTCCACAGCGAGCATGCGGCCAACAAGCTCAAAAAGCAGTTGGAAAAGAAATACTCCGGCGCCAGCGTGATTGATTTTCCCGGGCAGGACAGCTACTGGGTACGCATCCGGCCAGAGGGCGATAACCGCGAGCAGGCCGAGTACATCGCCAGCCATCTGCACCCCAGCCAGGGCGAAGCGTATCTCACCAGGCTCGACTAGCCGGCATCCCGTCCCAACTGAAAATGCTCGAACCGGTGCAGCGCGGCTTCCACCTGCTGCTTAACAGCGCGCGACTTACTGCGGCCGATCCAATTCCAGCTCTGGACAAGAAGCTTTTGCCGCGACCGGTCGGTCTTCAAGTCGATGCCGGCGACAATTTTATCGCCGATCAGAACGGGGCAAACAAAATAGCCGAACACGCGCTTGTGTTTGGGAACGTAAGCTTCAAAGCGATAGTCGTAATCGAAGAAGAGCCGCAGCCGCTTGCGCTGGATGATCAGCGGGTCGAAGGGCGACAAAATATGAACCAGTTCCTGCGCCGGATCGCAACGCGTATCGAGAGCTTCCGGACGCGCCCAGTGCAGCGCGCCACCCGATCCATCAATTTGCACAGGGACCAATTCTTTGTGCCGCACACGCAGTTCGACCTGCCGCATCATTGCCGGTTTGCGCGCGGCGTCAAGGTGACAAACCGAGTCCAGACTCACCAGCCCCTGCGCCTGCAGGGCGCGATCGAGCAGGTGGTTCAAAGTGTCTTTTTCAGTGGCGGCGCGCGGTAAACGATCCCAACCAAAATGGCGAGTCATCAGCTCATATGTCTTCAGCATCCCCACTCTCTGGCTGACGGTCACCAGGCCCTTGTAAAAGGCCAGTTCCAGAACCCGCTTTGAAGGCTTGCGGCTGGCCCACGCGTATTCTTTTTCAGTTGGTTCGTCTTCAATGTCGCGGATGGTGAGTGCGCCGTCTTTGCGGATGCGCGACAGTACTCTGCGCACGTCGCTGTCTGAAACCTTGCCGAAATTCACGATGCGGCGATGCCAATCCTCGCGCATTTGCCGCACATAAAACCGGATGTGCTCCGTCGGCAGGTACGAGAGGGCATGCGTCCAGTACTCGAAAACGGTCTTGTCGATGCTATGCGCCTGGTGCAGATGCTCGCGCCGATATGTGGGAATGCGCGTGTACAGAATGTGATGATGGCTGCGTTCGATCACGTAGATGGTGTCAATTTGCAGATAGCCCAGGTGCGCCACCGCTGCCGGCGTGGCCTTGGGGCCCGCGCCGAAAGGTTCTGCGGTGTCGAGGCGCTGGGCGTGCAGCCAGATTCGGCGGGCCTCTGCCTGGGTGAGTTGGATGGGCGGATTCTTCAACGTAAGAGCGTTATAGTTCACGCCGCTTCGGCAATCAAGACCGATATTGCAACAATGAGTGCATCGGGCGGTTACCGTCAGTCGAGAATTGCTTTTGAACAGAGCGCTCCCGATCTCTGGCTTAGACTGCGGCTCTTATTTGCGGAGTGTCGTCCCGCGCCGCCGCGGCCTGTTCGTTCCATCGTTGAACGTTCACCCCCATCACAACGAGCCACAGAAACAGCGATGCCTCGCCGAGCAGACCGCAAGCCACATTATAGGGAGACAGGTAGCTTGCAAACGGAGGCGATATATATGTAAGCCAGCTAAGACCTCCAAACGCTATCAGCACACCCAGAATTCGAGGAAGGAAGTTAGATTTGAAAACGAGGTACCCGGTCAGGAGGCAAAATGTTCCGTGAAATACCATCGCGAAGTTTTCGCCTCGAGGATTAGATCGAAAAACCTCAAACACAATTCCGACGAGTCCGACCAGGTTAGAAGCTGCCGCGAGCAAAGAGATGCTTCTGCTCACCGGCCTGAAGATGCCATACAAGAGCAGCGTCACGGCGAGCATGCCTGTCATTTGGATGATATCCGCTGCGAAACCCAGCCTGCCACCAAGGAACAACTCGAGGAACATTGCCGTCAATAAGCTGAACAAATAAACGCCGCCGGCCAACCTGGCCTTGAAACGCGGCGACGCTGCTCGAATCAATTCAATCATTCGCAGCCTGCAACTGGGCCGGTTCATAATCGGTGCGGCTCGCGCGCTCCGGCGTTCACAAAAACCGCAGGCGCGACGTCGTCCGCTTTCAGAACCGCCGAGTGCTTTTCACACGCTACGCGCATAATCTGTCTCCGAATGGTCAAAACGGCACACAGTTGACGGGGCCATTTTCTGGCTCCAAACCTCCGCCCCGTAAACTGGAAGCATGCCGCCGATCCTTATCGCTCAAAACATTTCAAAACGCTTCGGCGCCAATCCGTTGTTTGAAAACATTTCCTTTGCTGTCAATGACGGCAGCCGCATCGGTCTCATCGGACCGAACGGCGCGGGCAAATCCACATTCCTCGCCATCCTCAATTCCGAGCAGCCGCCTGATTCCGGCGAAGTTTCGTTTCGCAAGCACGCGCGCATCGGCTATGTACATCAAATCTCCAGCTTCGCGGCGGGAATGACCGTGCGCCAGGTGGTTGGCGCCGCGCTCGATCGCTTCGGAGTTCCGGCCGATGCCCGCGAGCAGCGCCTTCGCGAAACTCTTGGCCGCGCCGGCTTTACTGAAAGCGAAACCGCCGGCGCACCAGGCATGAGCAGTGAGGCCGCCAGCCTGAGCGGCGGCTGGCTCAAGCGCCTGGCCATTGCTGAAGCGCTGGTCACCGAGCCTGACGTGCTGTTGCTCGATGAGCCCACCAATCATCTCGATCTTGAAGGAATCGAATGGCTCGAAGATCTGCTCCGCAATGCCAACTTCGCCTTCGTCGTTGTTACCCACGATCGCTATTTTCTTGAGAACGTCGCCACTGAAGTGGTGGAGTTCAATCGCATTTACTCTGAAGGTTTGCTGCGCGTCAAGGGCAGCTATTCCAAATTTCTTAAGGAGCGCGACGCTTACGTTGAATGGCAGCAGCGCGCTCAGGAGAGCCTGCGCAACCGCGTGAAGATCGAGATGGAATGGCTTCGCCGTGGCCCCAAGGCTCGCGCCACCAAGGCCAAGGCCCGCATCGACAACGCCAACTCTCTCATCGCCGAGCTGCGCGATTCTGAGTCCCGCAGCCGCACCGCAACCGCCGGAATCGACTTTGACGCGACCGGCCGCCAAACCAAACGACTCGTCGAAATCGATAGAGCGTCCATCAGTCTTGGCGACCGCGAAATCCTGCGCAACGTCAGCGTCAACCTCACCAACGGTCTCAAACTAGGCCTCGCCGGCTCCAACGGCTCCGGCAAAACTACGCTCATCCGTGCCATCACCGGCGAAATTCCGGTGAGCGCCGGCGAGATTCGCCGCGCCCCCGGCCTGCGCGTTGTCTATTTTTCGCAAAGGCGCGAGTTGGATACATCGCTCACCCTGCGCCGAACGCTGGCACCCGACTCTGACTCTGTCATCTACCAGGATCGCGTCGTCCATGTTGCCAGCTACGCTTCGCGTTTTCTGTTCACGAGCGAACAGCTCAATCAGCCAGTGGAGCGACTGAGCGGCGGCGAGCGCGCCCGCGTGCTCATCGCGCAGTTAATGCTTCAGCCTGCTGACGTGCTGATCCTCGACGAGCCCACCAACGATCTCGATATTCCCACGCTCGAAATCCTCGAGGAGTCGCTGCTTGAATTCCCCGGCGCGCTGGTGCTTGTGACACATGACCGCTATCTGCTCGACCGCGTGACCAATGCTGTGCTCGGTCTGGATGGACTCGGCAATTCAGCACTTTTCGCAGACTATTTGCAATGGGAAGCCTGGCGCGACGGGCAACTCCGCGCCGCAGCGGGAGCCGTTAAGGCGGAGACGCCACAGCTCACTCCGGCAGCACCTTCTTCGTCGCCGGCGCGCAAAAAGCTCTCCTACATTGAGCAGCGCGAGTACGACGCTATTGAAGCCCGCATCGACGAAGCCGACGCCCGCCTGCGCGCCGCCGAAGAGCATATCCAGGCCCCCGAAGTTGTCACCAACTCGAAAGCACTTACCGAAGCGATTGCAGAGCTTGACGCCGCAAAAGCCCATCACCACACGGTGTACGAGCGCTGGGTCGAACTGACCGAGAAGATCGGCGGCTGAAGCCGCTGCATGCGCTTCCAATCAAAACTGGCCAAGCCGACTGCATGTGCTGAACCTCGCGCCGCGTCCAATTTCCTGCTCCCGGCGCAGAACGGCCTTGTGCAGGACCGGCGCTCGCAACTATAAGGGAAAGCATGCCTCGCTTCCCTTTGATTTTCCAATCGGTCCTTGTCGTCTCGCTCGCACTTTCTTCCACGCTCATTGCGCAAGACTCGCCGAAACCAGACGCGCCGAAGTCTGACACACCTGCGACCATCGCGCAAAAGACCGCGGGCATGACGCACCTTGACGGCTTTATGCCGCTCGATTGGGACGCGAAAACCGGCAAGCTCTACCTCGAGATTCCGCGCCTGAGCTCCGATGGCAAAACGCCCGATCTGCTCTACGTGAATTCTCTTCCTTACGGAACGGGCTCGAACGATCTCGGCCTCGATCGCGGCCAGCTTTCTGAAGGCGTGGTTGCATACTTCGAGCGTATCGGTCCCAAGGTTCTGCTGGTCGAGACCAACCAGCGACTCCGCAGCGGCTCTTCAGATGCTGCCGAGCAGCTCGCCGTCGCG
>JBEKCW010000125.1:0-12155 GCA_050014675.1 Occallatibacter sp.
CATGAAGAGATTGGCGAATTCATTGGCGCCTCGCGCGAAACAGTAACCCGCACCTTGAGCATTTTCAAGAGCCGGCAACTGGTAGCTTTCAATGGCTCTACGCTGACCATTCCAAGTAAGGTTGCATTGGAAAACTACGCCCATTGCTAAGCTTTCCGCAGATTCGGCGGAAGATCCGTTTGGAAATGAAGGGCACCGGCTTTGGCCCGCTGTGCACGAGCAAAAGTCGATAGTTGCGTCAGCCCCCGGGGGCATTTCGTAGTCGCCCTCAGTGGTTGATGCCACGGCTTGAAAGATTGCTCCCTTGTCCCGGGCCAAAGCCTGTGCCCTTCATTATTCCGCGCATAACTTGCACCATGAAATCCCTCCCCCAGGGAAAACGCACAAAGCCTCCACGATACAATCACAACCATCACTTCCGTGGAGGCTTTATGCGCAGATTCCTTCTCGCCGTTCTCATCTCCGCCATCTCCGCTTCATTCGCCGCTCCGCTGCTGGCGCAGGGCGCGCCGCCACAAAGCGGCGCCAATCAACCCTACACAATCGAGTACTACTACAAGTGCCAATGGGGCCATCAGCAGGAGTTTCTGCAGCTCTTCCTCAAGAATCACTACCCTCTGCTCAAGAAGATCCAATCCACCGGACGCATCCTCTCCCTCAAGATCGACTCGCCGGCGTACCACACCACGGAAGACGGCCGCTGGGATTACCGCGTGACGATTCGTTACAAAGACTCCACTGTGGCAACCACCAGTAATCCAGATGAAGATGCTTTCATCAAGGAGTTATGGCCGGACCAGGCGACTTACCAGAAAGAGGAGCAGCGCCGCTTCGAAATCCTCATCGGCCACTGGGACCTTCCAGTAACAGAGATAACTCCCAAGTAGCAAGGCCAAAGATTACAGATGACAGATTTCAGTCGTGCGCTGCCCGCTAATTTGGGTCTTGTTGACTGTCATCTGTAATCTGTAACCTGTCATCTGTTATTGCGCCACAACCTGACTAAGTCCTCCGCCGCTTGCGCCCACTCCGCAAACTCGAATTGAAACCCCGCATCAAGCAAACGGCCCGGGACAACCCGGCGGCTCTTGAGCACCAGCTCCGACTCAGTGCGCAGAAAGAACGCCCCAATCTCAATGAGAAAAGCCGGCGCCGGCACACCGTTCGGCCGCTCCCACGCGTCTCGCAGCAAAGCCATGAACTCACGGTTGGGAAGGGGATTCGGCGCCGCGATATTGACCTTTCCCTCCAACTCTTCGTGTTCGATCAGGAATTCAACTGCCCGCGCAAAATCGGCCTCATGAATCCACGAAACGAATTGCCGCCCATTGCCCTGCGTCCCACCCAGTCCCATCCGAACCAGGTTTGAAAGCCAGCCGAACGCGTTATCCGCATGCGGGCTCAGCGTAATCGCACTGCGCATGGCAACCTTCCGAGTCCGCGGCGTGTACGCCTCAAAAAACGCCGCCTCCCAATCCTTCGCCACACCGATCGAAAAGTTCCACGTATCCGGCGCGCGCCGATTTCGTCCCAGCCACGTCCGCCCCACCAACTCGTTTCCGCCCAGCTCACCCGTGGCCTCATCCATTTCCCGGTCCAGAGCATGTCGATAAATCGTCGCCGTCGAAGCATTCAGCCACACCCGCGGAGGATCGGCCAGCGTATCGAAAACCTGCCCCAGCAGCCGCGTAGTCCCAATGCGCGAGTCATAAATCGCTCGCCGGTTTTCCTCATCGTAGCGGCAGTTCACGCTGCGGCCCGCCAGGTTGATGCACACATCCGCGCCCTCAAGCGACTCCACCCACGGGCCCGCGTGTGCGCCATCCCAATGCACCGTCTGCCATTCTGCTGTGTATGGTGCGCGGGTCAGCACCGTCACATGATCGCCACGCTTCTGAAAGTGTCGCGCAAGCACCTGGCCCACCTGACCGCTTCCGCCGGGAATTACTATGCGCAGCCGGCGTTCGGTCATCATCAAGCCTCCCCGTAGATAACTTTCAGCAATTCACCCGCGGGCCGGTAAAGCGGCCTTAGCAGCGGAACGCCGCCCAGCTTGAGCAGAAGCAGCATCATACCGAGCGTTTTGTCGAAGAGCATGGCCGTACGCGCCTGCCCTGCGGATTCGTCGTAGACCCAGTAAAGCATGAGGCCCATCTGGTAGAGCCAAAGCAGCCGCGGAAGATAGGGCAGCATGGACGGCGGTAGCTTGACGCCTGACTCGGTTACCGCGCGCGCAAAAAACGCAATATCCCGGTCACGGATATTCGCAGTGGCCGCGCTGAAGGGCGACAGCGGCTGCTTGGGATCAATGTGCGCGGACAACGCGCTCATCAACGCGCGGTTCGGCAAAAAGTACTCCCACTTGTATCCGATCAATCCTCGCAGCCGCGATTCCAGCGTTTTCCGGGAATCGAGAATGTGCTCCAATTCCGGCTCCATCTGCCGTTGAGCCTGCTCATAAAACGCCATCACAATCGCATCCTTCGATTCGAAATAGTAGTAGGCCGCGCCGAGAGCCATGCCCGCTTCCACCGCTATTTCGCGCATCGTAGAGGCCTGAAATCCCCGCGCGCGGAAAACGCGCAGCGCGGCTTCAAGAATGCGGGCGCGCGTCGTTTCGGATTTGGGAGTCGCTTTACGCGTCATGGCGCTCACGAGGCAGCCGGCGCTGCGGCGACAAAGGTCCGCCGCCGAAACAGCGCCAGCAGCAACAGGTTGAAAAGGTGTACGCAGCCCAGCATCAGCAGAAGTCCGCCAACTTTTCCGCTGACAGCTTGTGCCACCTGCCCATAGGTTGTAATTTGCCAGTAGTCTGCCGCCCACGCTGTCACGTAGCCAAAGCTCATCATGTAGAAACCAATATCCAGTAGATTAGCCACTGCCTTCACAAGTGCTGGTTTATCGTGGAAAGCTTCGTCGAGCAGCACTCCCCCCGCGCGATGCAGAATGCGCCCAAGCCAGAAGATCAGCACAACGCTGATCCCGAGGTACGTAGCGTAGTAAGTGATCAGGTACATGAGTCCTCCTTTGTTTCAATCAGGCGGATGTCCTACGCCGCCAACTCCCTGGTAGTCCGCCGCCGCATTCTCGCCAGCACGAACATATTGAAGAAGTGCATCGCACCCAGAATCAGCAGAACCACGCCGATCTTGCTGCTTTCGAGCTCAATGACCTGCCGAAAGTTTGTCAATGGATCAGTGGTCTTCAACGCCAGCGCAATATATCCCACATTGATCAGGTAAAACCCGACCACCAGCAGCTGATTCACCGAATCGGTAAGTTCGGCATTCCCGCGGAAAGCGTCGAGCAGAAAAATACGTCCACTGCGATGCAGGGTTCGCGCCACCCAGATCGTGAGCGCAATGCTGATTGCAAGGTAGCTGAGATAACAGGTTGTGACAAACATCGAAAGCACCTCCGTTTGTTGAAGTTGAACGTGTTCAAAAACAACAATAAGCCCTACACTGCCGAGGGTCAAGATAAAAATGAACACGTTCAAAAATAATTAAACACCGAATAGCCCCAACAAGCGCCCTGGCGGCAACAGACCAGGAACTAAGAGCTGTGAACTAAGAGCTGTGAACTAAGAACTGTGAACTAAGAACTAAGAACTACGAACTAAGAACTAAGAACTGTGAACTTTCTTTATCTACCTGCCGGCGGAAACGGAGGTGGCGGGAATTGCGCCATGTATTGCCGCCAGCGGTTCTCCCGGATCGCGTGCACAATCAAGTACACGATTCCAAAGATAACCAGGAAGGGAAACAGGGCAACCCAGAATGGAAACTCAACATGGTCGTGCCCAATACTCGCCGATGGGTCCTTGTCGACCGCACCCAGCATCGAAACCATGTCCCGGCCCACGCTCGCGTTCTTCTTCAACTGCACGTAACTGAAAAAACTTACCAGGTCGTTGCCGATCTGCGCATTGTCGTCGGCCTTCACCTCGCCGAAAAAATTCACCACGTCGTGGTTGGCATGGCCGGCAATGTGAACGTCGCCAAAGAAGACAACAATGTCTCCATTCACCTCGCCCTCGACATCCACGTTACAGAAAAAGCAGACAGCGTCATGGCCCGGTGAGTTCGGCGCGATCCGAATGTCGTCAAAGAAATGCACATCATCGGAATCGGCATGGGCAGGAACGGAAGCCGCCGCAAAAGCGGCGCCAAGCAGAGTCGTGGCAAGGATTCGCTTGAGATTCATGTGCGCCTCTCCAGGGATTACGCGGCCCGGCGCACAAAAGTTCCCGAAGCCCTAAAACTCGAAGCGCATCCCCATCTGAATCCGTCGCGGAGGGCCGACCGCGGTAACCTGGCCGAATTGGGCAGAGGTCTCCACCGTGTCGAGGCCCGCCGCATTTGGGTGGTTCAGCAGGTTGAACGCTCCCGCAGAAAAGCCCAGCCGCGGCGCTTCCTCATCCTTGTTCGCCGTGATGGCAAAGTCGTGCCCCCAGCGCAGATCCAGGTCCACATAACCCGGATTCGTTTCCGTATTGCGGCCTACGCCGTCGGGCCGCGTGTTGAACAAGTCGTCGCCGTACGCATCTGTGCCTGTCGTGATTGTCCACGGTGTTCCCGTGTTGGCAAAAATTCCCGCTGACAGGTTGAACACGCTCTCCGGCTGGAACATGGCATACACGCCCAGGCGCTGGCGCTGATCGAATCCCGCGTTTGACCATTCGTTATTGGGATTGTACTGATTTTGCGGAAACCAGCCGATCCCGCCCGTGTCCGACTCGTAATGAGACCACGTATAGCGTCCAAAGCCCGTGAAATACTTGTTCAGCTTGCCGCGGTACGAGATGTCGAAACCGTCGCCCTCCCAGAATCCCTCAGGCTGCATCTGGCGAATGCGTCCAAATGCCGCATTGGGCCGCTCGCTATAGCCGGACTCCGGCGTAGGTGCGTTCACATCCACGCTCCGAAAGCTGTCAATGCCACGTGCGGAATAGACGCTGATCACGCCCGTCGCCTTCTCGCCCAACTGACGCTCAATCGAGACGCCGTACTGAATCTGGTAGGGAAGCTTGGCATCCGGTTCGAGCTGCACAACATTGGGCGGCTGCGTGGTGATGGCAAAGCACTCGGTAATTGGTACGCAGCCTGTTGCAGGCATATCCGCAGGGTCCAGCGACAAGGTAAGTGAACGCCGGCGGGCAGTCTGAAAGCGCGCCAAATCCAAAAGCGGTCCCGATCCGACACGGTCGTAGTAAATGCCCCCGCCCCCGCGCACCACCGTCTTGCTCTGCTCATCCAGAACCCAGGCGAACGAGACGCGCGGCGAGAAACCGAGTCGCCGGTTGGCCAGGAAATTCTGCCAGTCGTAGCGCAGCCCCGGCGTGATCGAAAAACGGCTGTTCCACTTGAACTGATCCTGTACGAACCCGCCCACCTCCTGCTGGTGATAGACAAAGTGCGTGTCGCCTGTGTTCTGCGAGAAACCCGACGGCAGGTTGGCCGCGTAATTCGCGAGCGCCGTCTGCAGCACCGTCACCCCATCAGCCGCCAGCGTTGGCCCAAACGTGTAGCTGCCCAGTGCATTCGTGTTGTCGTCGAACGCTCGGCGGTCAATGTGCGGAGTGCCGATGCCGGCCTTCACCAGGTTGCGCCCGCGCGTCCACGTCATCATGTCGTACACCCGCGCGTTGTACTCTGTGCTCAATGAATCGGCCTGCGCCGAGCCGGATACGAAATCTCCGACGACATTCACTTTGGGAGCTTCAGCCACGTTGCTGTTACGGCTGAAATCGCGCTCGCCCACCAGCGATATCTGGTTCAGCATCCTGGCCGACAGGATCGTCTCCATGTGGGCCACAAAATCGTCTTCGCGATACTGGTTGTTATACCCAACAGCCGCAAGCGCCTGCCCGCCCACGCCCTGGTTCTGTCCGGTCCAGTCCTGGTAGCTGTACTGCACGTACCCTGAGTTGCGATCGCTGAACTGGTGCGCGCCCCTCAGGCTGAACTCGGTATCCCGCTGCGGCGCCGCAACGTTGGCCTGGAAAGCGCCGCTGGGGTCAGCCGGAGTTGGCTCAATGGTTGCGCTGATCACCGAGTCCTGGTCGAAAAGGACGCGGTTAAAGCTGGCCAGAAAGCTGCTCTTCTTCGCCTTCGGAATCGGCCCGGTAACGTGCCCCTCGTAGGTCTGCCGCTGCTCAAACGGTTTCGTCGGGGCCAGCGCGTTCTGCGCGTTCAGCGCCGAGTTCCGGTAGATGAAGTTGAACTGCCCGTGATAATGCTCCGCGGCAGACTTGGTAATAATCTCCATCTGCCCGCGCCCCGGATAGTAGTACTGCGCGGAATACGGGTCCTGATTGATCCGGATCTCCTGCACCGCCGAAGCCGAAACCGTTGCTCGGTTAGCCTCAACGCCGTCCACCATCAATCCAGAGCCGCCGGTGTCGCCCACGCTCTGATCCAGAAATGTACTCATCGCGCTGGCGTAGTCGTTGTCGAAGATGGGCAGCGCCTTCAGGTCGCTCGAGGTCATCACCGAAGAATCACGGTTCAAATCCGGCGAAGTCAGGTCCTCGCCACTGTCCGCGGTCACGCGAATATTGGTGGCGAATTGCGCAATGGGAAGAATGATACGCACCGGCGCGCTTGGCGGCAGGGAAGCGATGGCTGAGGTTGCTGAAGCTGCGCCTGCCAAAGCAGTCCCGGCCATGCCCGGCGCGGAAATCGCCACCGCGGTGCGCACAGTCTCAAACCCAGCTTCGGAGACAACCAGCGTGTAATTGCCTGCATGCGGAGGAATCAGCTTGAACGTTCCCGCCGGGTCTGAGTGGTCGGTCACAGCCACCGAGCCGTCGGTGTTCAACAGGTCAACCTCGGCCCCGGACACAATCGCCCCACTCGGATCGGCCACCGTGCCGCTTAAAGATGGTTGCGGGGCGGGGTTGGGCGTGGCCGGGTTCCCCGCAAAAACGGCCGCGGGAACAAGAGCGATAAACAACAGCACCAGGGCAGAAGAACGCATGAGCGGAATCTCCAAAGCAACACAGGGCAAGCAGGGCAGCGCAAATTCGCGAAAAAGGTTGAGCTTAAAACAATTGTAGTCCTGTGTTTAATATGCAGAAAATGTTTTCAGATGCAAAATCAGAGAGCGTGTGCCAAATCGAGAATGAAACTCTCAGCCGAAACTCCGGCCTTCGATTCAACGCAATCGCGATCAGGCCCGCCTCAATCAGAATCTTAGAATGTGCAGCTTAAGACGACGTTAAGGCGCGCTGGAAAGGCAGCCTCCAACCGGTCAAATCACTGCAACTGAACGCCGCTCGTAGCGGGATCGAGCGCAGCCATCCACTCCTGCGGTGTATCGACCAGGACGTCAGGAGGGTTAGCGGCCAGCCCTTGTGGCGACAGGCCAAACGTGCAGCCAATCACCCATGTTCCCGCGTTGCGCGCAGTTGCCACGTCCACCTCGCTGTCGCCAATCAGCACCGTCTCCTCCGGTTGCGCGCCGGCCTCGTCCATCAGCGCGCGCATCCCCATCGGATCGGGCTTCTTCATCGCAAAACTGTTTCCGCCATACACGTTCTTGAAAAACGGCGCCAGCCCCAGCGCCTCGCAGATGGCCTGCGCCGGGCGAACCGGCTTGTTGGTCAGTACTGACATGCTGCGCGCGCTGCCATCCGGACCCGTGCGCAGTGCCGTCAGCGCCTCCAGAACCCCGCCATAGACGTATGTGAAATCCAGCTTGTGCTCGCGATAGTAGTCAAGGAAGAATGCGTAGGCCCGCTCCAGAAAACCTTCGTCCACCTCGGTCGCATCCGGTCCAAACAGGCCCCGCCGCACCAGCATCATGGCGCCATCGCCAATGTAGCTGGCCACCACACTGTCCGGCAGCGGTTGCAGGTCAAACTCCGCAAGCGTTGCGTTCACGCTGTTGCAAAGATCCTGGGCCGAGTCAATGAGGGTGCCATCCAGGTCGAAGACAAGGAGTTTCAATTGTTCTACGGGAATAGGGCGAATGACGCGAACCATGGTCCCAGTTTACCAACCATGGAAATGCGGGAATGAGTTAGCCGTCACAGTTTCACAGAATCACAGGGGCTGTGTTTCTGTGGGTTTTCTTCTTGTAAGCTATTTGATTTTTATAGTTTAGCGAGTCTCACAGTTTCACAGCCCGAAAACGGGGGGTGGCTGTTTTACGATTAAATTTTCACTAAGAAACTTATTTTCAGATACTTACGCTGTGACAAAGCCGATAAACCTCACCCTGGAGGGTTAGGAAACCTCCTGAATTTCAGCTTGGAAGGTTAGGAAATCTCCTGAATTTCAGCCTGGAAGGTTAGGAATTCGAATGAAATCTCAGCCTGGAACTACCCGGTACATGTAATCGAGCGAAAGTTTGACGCGAAAGCCTTTGCTGTAGAACGAGTTATGGTTGATTTTTGTTATTGTGAGACGGCGTATTTGCACGCCGTTCCGGGATGGCTGCGCGAGGATGCGGGCAAGAAAGGCTAATACCGATGACTTGCATGGGGCGGCATAGACCGATGCCAGGTGAAGGGCGCGATGGATGCGGTCGTGGGCGCTGTTGCTCATAGGTTCACTGTTCCTATTGTGCGCCGAGGGAAGGTAATTCTGTGCAAACTGCCCACCTCGTCGCCCGAAAACTGAGTAATGTACGGTTAGCCGGTGATCCGCCCGGAGTTTCGGTTAGGTCGCGGAAAACGTCCGAGAAGGCCGTTAACTAGACAGCAGTGGGCGTGGTTAACTAATGAGTGGAAAACAACAGAGTGATCGACTGTAGAGCCGCGACGAAGAGCTATGCCTCTCGACCTGTTCTCCGGGGCATAGACCTCGTTGTAGAACCTGGCATTTGTGCCTTATTAGGCGCTAACGGCGCCGGCAAGTCCACTCTGCTACGCTTGCTCTCAGGATTAGAGGAGCCAGACAGTGGTTCCGTGTTCATCGGTGGACGGGGTTTCCGGGATCACGCAGTTGAAATCCGGCGGAATCTAGGTGTACTGCCCGAGGGGCTCGGGCTGTTCGAGTCGTTGACCATCATCGAAAACCTGATGGCAATTGGACCGATTTACGGACTCACGAAAAGCGAAACAGCATCGCGAGCAGCGGACCTGCTAGGACTGCTCGATCTCACGCAACGACGCCACACCGTCGCACGCAATTGTTCGTTCGGCATGCGGAAAAAGACCGCTTTGGCCATGGCCCTGCTGCACAAGCCGAAGGTCCTGCTTCTGGATGAGCCGTTTGAAGGTATTGATCCCGCATCGTCCGCGGTCATTGAGATGCTGCTCAGCCAACTCTCCAGCGATGGCGCTACGATCTTGCTCACCTCTCACATTCTGTCGATCGTGCAAAAGATAGCCACCCGCGTAGTCATTCTTCACCAAGGTCGGGTTGAATCAGACTTCAACCCGTCCACGGCAGACGAAGGAGTTGAGGAGGTGTATTTCAGCATCGTTGGCGAACCACAGCCGGAGGTGCCGGATTGGCTCAGCTCCTAGCCCTTCTGTCCCTGCTGAAGAAACTGATGTTGAAGGAACTGGGCAGCCTTTCCTCGGTACGTTTCAACAACTTCCTGTTCTGCATCCTTTTTATTATGGCCGCGGGTTTAGAAACCGGGGCACCGAAAGCAGCATTCTGGAGTACGCTCTTCTTTCAGATTGTCCTCCTTGCGCCTCTGCTTGTTACTTTTTCCGTCGATACACAGCATAGGTTGCCCCCGGAACGAGTCGCTACGTGGCCGCTGACAGGTACACAAAGACTCTTGCTCAGCTCAGTAAGTTTTACGTTGAATCCATTATTTATAGTGTTGTTTTTTGGCTACCGGTTTTGGATGGGCCTGGCCGCGGGTCTCTTTTTTGTTCTACTGGCACTCATCGTCCATACGACGGTTTACGCCGTCAGCCGTCTCTCATTCAAACTACGAATGCCTGCAAGTCTCAGCATCTCAAGGACGCCCTTGAAGGTCGGCGGAATCGCGCAAGAAATGTGGCGGGAGCTGCAGGGAACCCTAGACTTTTGGGCAGCTCTGTTCATAGCCGTTTGTGGAACCCTATATCGACTGTTCGGGTGGGCACCAGAGCCCGAAGCATTTCCGATGCTGTCGTTATTCGTGGGTATCGCAATGAGCACGGCTGCGCAACGCATGCTCCGTCTGGATGAGGGGCGAGCATTGCTGCGCTATCGTCTGCTACCGATAGCAGGGTGGAAGCTACTCGTCACGTTGGACATGACTTTCTTGATCCCGCTTGCCGCCATGGTTTCACTCCTAAGTCTACGGACAGGCGTTGCATTTGGCCTGGTCGCTATCGCAGTGGGACGATACCCATCGCTGAGGCAGCGGGCGAACCAGCGCAGATGGCGTTTCGTCGGAGGAGATCCACGTTTCGGAGTAGCACAGGTTCTCCTGGGCGGATTGGCTGGAATCGGAGCGGCAAGGACAGGGCTCTGGGTCTTGGCCGTTGCCTTCGCCGTCTACGTGGTTTCGATATTCTGGGGCGAATTGCTCTGGAGACGCTCCCTTGCTGCTTAATCGAAAAACACGCCTATGGTGGGGCGGGCGGGTATCGAAGGCTATATTTGACCTTGGCCTGTTGAGTGCGATGTCCAGGGTGGTCGGCTATTGGTCAGTTATACAAAAGTTACTGCCGGGTTGGCGGTGATACGGGCAAAAGGAGGAACAAAGGCGAGCTGTGGCTTGTTCACTCATTGAGTGCATTGGCGATTTGTCACTCGTTGAGAGGGTCCGGCGTTTGAAAGGTGAGAAACGTATCGAATAGCGATGATTCTTCGGCTGTCGGTTCTTGGAATGCGTTCGCCCACTCTAACAACTGTTCCCGTTGAATGACCGGATTTTCCATAGCCCGTCTTTGAACCCTGTCGAGAAGGATTTCGACTGGGGCAGAGAGATAGTGCAACTCAACTGCGGCTCCAAGCTCACGCGCGGTGAGTCGCAACGCATCACGCTCACACCTTGCCCAGGTGCCCCATTCGATGATCACCGTGAGACCCAAGTCGAGGAGTTGCTGGCCAAGCTGCCACTGTAGACTTTCAATCTTCTCACGGTTATCCTCGTCCCAATAATCCAGCGAAAGAGCATGTATCCATTCATCGGGACAAAACCGGGTCGCACGAGAGCTCGACTGAAGCTGCCTGGCATGTGTTGTTTTCCCAGAGCCCGGCAATCCGCACACGATAATCAACCTCGCACCAGAACTGCATGATTTCATCGGCCGGTGATCCCTAATTCTTCGGTGCTTGCGGGGATGAGGTTGCCCCGCTCAGGTTGCCATGCATATCAGCGTGTGGACCCTGCATGTACTGTTCGAGTTTCTTCTTCTGCTCGTCATTCAGCACTGCCTGGATTTGGCCGTGCGCCTTGTAGCGAAGTGGCCTTACCCCGGCGAGACGATCCTCGCGTGACAGACTTCCGTCCTTCGAGATCTTCACTGTCGCGTCGTGCAGGTCCTGAAGGATTGGTTTGATCTTGGCCTGTTGATCGTCGGTGAGATCAAGCTTGATCGTCAGGATTTTTAGCTGATCGTCCGCGCTAGGCAGATCGTCTTGCGTGGAGGGCTGGCCTTGTCCGCCCATGTTGGCCGAACCAGGTGCGGTAGTCGTTTGTTGCGCCGACACATTCAATGCGAAGATCAAAATCGTGCCGAGTGCTAGTGACTGGAACCGATTCATTGTGGGTCTCCTTTTGTTTTTTTCTACTGCATGATAAATTTGCAACCGTTTGTCCTACGATTTGGACTGTAACGGTCAGTGGCTCTACAGTCGAGGGCAAATCTGGAGTTGTTGAACAAAGAGGCTACAGGTGTCCAGAAATAAGCCTTCCAATCCGCAGCAACAGGCCGGGCCAGGGGCACGCCGCAACAGGCAGCCGCGCAAACCCGATGAACGCGCACGGCGCACGCGCGACCGACTCGGCGGCGCATTCGTGGCTCTGATCCATGAAAAGCCGATCGAAGACGTCACGGTGCAGGATGTGCTGGATCGCGCCTCGGTCGGGCGTTCCACGTTTTATCTTCACTTCCGCGACAAAAACGACTTGCTCCTCAGCCAGCTAGAAATATTCCTGGAAATGACGAGCACGACGCTCAGCGTCCGCAAAGAAGCTTCTGATCGAATTGTTGCCGTGGCAGAGATGTTTTCACACATCGAAAACCAAAGCGA
>JBEKCW010000126.1:0-12148 GCA_050014675.1 Occallatibacter sp.
GCCGAAATGCTGCGCCCCGGCTACGCCATCGAATACGACAGCGTAGACGCAACGGAGCTCGACCGCACGCTGCGTGTCAAATCCATGGAGGGCCTTTACCTCGCCGGACAGATCAACGGAACAAGCGGCTATGAAGAGGCCGCGTGCCAGGGCATCATGGCCGGCATCAATGCGGCGTTGTGGCTCAAGGGCCAGGCCCCTTTCACTATGGATCGCAGCGAGGGATACACGGGCATTCTCATCGACGACCTCATCTCGAAGGGAACCAACGAGCCCTACCGCATGTTTACCTCGCGCGCCGAGTTCCGCCTGCACCTGCGCATCGACAACGCCGATCGGCGGCTGACGCCCCACGGCCGCCGGCTGGGGCTCATCAACGACGCAGCCTGGGCTGAATACGAGCAGAAGCAGGCCCGCATGGCCGCGCTCGCAAATCTGCTCAGCACCACCAGGGTCGATCAAGCAAAACTCGAGCCGGCTGGCCTGGGCGGACTAACCGCAACCGCCGGCCTGACCTGGGCGCAACTCCTCAAGCGCCCCGAAGTCTCAATCGAGCCAGTGCTCGCCGCGCTCCGTGACAATCTAGCCCGCGATCGGCTGCTGACGGCGTGGGCCGACGACGTAGCGCCGCTCTCCGGACCGGCCATCGCAGCAACAGGCATCCCGGAATCCTCGGTGAGTGATTCCCCAATGTCCGCGCCGTCCCGGAGGGCCGGCACGAAATCCGCGGAAACAGATCCCTCCATCGCCCGCTCAACCCTGCGCAACGAAGCCCGCGCCGTTGAAACCGAGTTCAAATTTGCCGGCTATCTCGAGCAGCAAAAGAAATCGATCGAGAAACTGAAGGCCGCCGAGTCCGTCGCCATTCCCGAGTGGATCGAGTATGGCGTCATAAGCGGGCTCTCCCGCGAGATGCGCGAAACCCTCGAGCGCGTAAGGCCCGTCACCATCGGCCAGGCCAGCCGCATTCCCGGGGTAACGCCCGCGGCGCTAAGCCTGGTGCACGTAGCCATCCGCATCCAGGGGCAATTGCGCGAACGAGGGCTGCAACGCGCCGCCGGTTGAATCCTGCCACACTCACGTCCCACGAGCCACAACTACGCCGCGCAATGCAGAAGGCGCAGCTCCCGGAGCGTGGTTGTTTCAACGCTTCATCTCAACCCCCTTTGGTCGGGCACGGTGAGCAATGCGCTCAACGGCGTCGGTCACATGTCACACGTCGCCAGCCCCGCTGCCACGGCTCCCGGCCTCAGCGCCTCACCCCTGCCAGCGCCGCTGCAAAAAAGAGTCACGCCTGGCAACACCCGGCCACCGCGCCCGATGCAGTTGTTATCGGCTGCGAGGCTGTCTACTTGAGTGGGGATGGAATGCGAGAACGGTGAACCGTGAACAGTGAGCCGTGTAATGTGATCAGCAGTTCGGAACTGGACCACCGCACACCGTCCACCGCCTACTGTTGCGGCGGAGTGGTGGTCTGAGTGGTCGTCGTGGTGCTCTTTTCGCCCCTTGAAAAGAATGGAATGTGGAAGGGCTCTTCGGCCGTGGATGGCTTCTTGGCCTTGACGTTGGACTCGGTGCGCAGCACGGTCCGCTGCGAGTTGGTGCACAGCCAGCCGTTCCGCACGCGCTCAAACACGTGGGTGAAAACACCCTTCTCTTCCACCAGGGCGCCGTTCACCTTGTGCCGCAGCGTGTAGGTGCCGTTGGCCACCGCGGTATCTCCCAGCAACCGCACCGTAATCACCTTCTGATCAAGGGTCAGCGTCTTGTCGTCGTTGGTCATCAGCGCTGCCAGCTGCTGGTTGCGGGTGGTAATGTCGCCCTGGGCCGATACGTCCACCAGCAGCGGCGAAAGAACCAGCTCAAGCGCGTACTGGTCTTTGCGGTTCTCCGCGTCGCTCCACGCGTCCTCAATCTTCTGGAACTGGCTTACCGCGGCGCCCTCGGTGGTGGCCACGCCCGGCACCGCCGGAGCCGCGGCCTGGGGGGCAGTTTGCGGATCGGCCTGGCCCGTGCTCGGCGCCTGGGCAAAAACAGCACAGCAGGAAAGAAGGAGTGCGGCAGTCGAAAAGAAATTACGAATCATAAAACGTAAAGCTCCCTGGTCAATGAAAGGGTCGGCTATGAAGATCATAGCTCGTTTGACTGGGGGAGACAGTCGAGGAGAGCCGCCGGCAATGGGTCAGCGCGCTGCTGCCACCGGCCCCGTAGGGGGCCGAACGATAATAGCCCACGGTGGAGGCTTGGTTCGCATCAGCGAACGAAGACGGAACCGTGGGTTCATGCACCAACGCAACCTGCCGTCCCGGAGGGTCGGCACGAGAATTCTTCTGTGTCTCATCAGTTTGCCGATGCAGTTGGGCAAGCTTCAAACCTTGAGCTATACGCAACGCAATTGGCCGTGGAGTGTGTGCAAAGTTTTAACGTACCGGGACCCGGCCCAGCATGCTGCTGACTGCCTCTACATCAGTACCTGCAGCTTTTCCGGCTGGTGCACCGTGACCATCGAGTCCTCGATCGAAATCCAGCTCGCTTTCCGGAACTGGCCCAGCGTGCGGGTGACGGTTTCGCGGGTGGTGCAGGTCATCGAGGCCATCTCTTCGTGGGTCAGCAGCAGCGGGAAACGAAACTCGCCGCCGGGCAGATGTTCGCCAATCTGGTGAGCCAGCTCCAGCAGCAGGCGGCCCAAACGCGTCGCCACGGTCTCTGAAAGCGCGATGCGGCAGGCGTCCTGCAAGGCAAAGCGATACTCCTGGCAAATGCACTGCACGGCGCGCATTTGCGCTTCCTTGTGGCTGCGCAAAAAGCTGAGGAACCGGTCGCGCTCCACCGGCCTGAGCTGCGCCGTGGTGAGCGATTCGGCTGATACCTCGTAAACCCCATGGGATAGAACAGCATAGAGCCCGAGCATCGACCCCGGACCCGCCACGCGAACAATCATCTGCCGGTCGTCGGCGCGCCCCGCCGTCAGTTTAAGGTATCCGCTGCAGATGAGATAAAGGCATCGCGCGTCTTCGCCCTGCGTAAACAGCGAGGCCTGCGCCGGTAGGCTGATGGTGCTGGTCGCCAGCTCCAGATCGGCCAGAACCGCGCTGCCCAGCGAGCAAAACCATCCCGGGCGCCGGTTCGAGCATGCTGCGCAACCCGCAGGAATCTGGCGCGGCAAGTGCCTCTGCCGTACCTGCACTTCCGCCGGTATTACTAAGTCCGCCATGGCTTCCCCATTCCGATCCTGACTCGGCGCCTTGCTCTCTGAGTCTTTCTCACCCTCTCGATAACACGGCTGCCCGCTCCAACGAGAGTGAGAGCCCTGGATTCTCCGGGAAAAAGGCTTGCGTGAATTGTTGCAAATCCGCAACTTCGCCGGATGTGATGGGCCTCACAGGGTAAAGGCTCTTCCCAAAACAGGATTTCTTCCCATTACTGGTACGCACCCCCAAAATCCGAAGTGTCCAATTTGTGACAGACTCGCGACCTCTTTCATGATCTGCTGCCTGCAAGTGACTGTGATTAAGAAGGCTCCGGGTTGCCGCCTCTACCACTTTCCATGTGACGAACATCACCGCACGCCCCAAAGTGATCGACGTAATCTTCAGGGCAGAGAGTGATGCTCCGCACAAGCGCAGCGGCTCGGAAGCAGGCAAACCGGCGATTAGTCCACGCGTGGAGCCCGAATTGCTCCATGGCAAGTGACGCGTTCGCCCGGCGTGTCTGTTTCAGGTTGCACCCAGGGCAGAAGACAAAAAGGCGGTTATTACATGCGCAATGATGAGCTTAAAAAACGTTGCCCGGCTCACGGGTTTTCGGCCAGATTCCAAATACGGATCGCGGCCTGCCTCGTGATGCTAGGCGCCGGCATTCTCTCGGTGGCGGCCCAGGCCGCGCTACCAGCAAACGGAAAGGCTCCTGCCGGCGGTACTCAGCAGGATGCGGCAGCTGCTTCAGGCTATGTCGGTTCTGACACCTGTGCCACCTGCCACGATGAGGTAGCCAAGGGGTTCGCCTCCAATCCACACACAAAAATGGTGCTCATGCACGGCTCCAACGGATCGACGTGCGAGAGCTGCCACGGTCCGGGCAAAGCCCACGTCGAGGGCGGCGGCGACATTACCAAAATCTTCAATCCCGCCAAGGCCACACCCAAAGAAGTAGATGAGAAGTGCCTCGGCTGCCACGCCGGCGCGCATCCCAACTTCGATCGCTCGCCCCACGCCAAGGCTGGAGTCAGCTGCATCAGCTGCCACAGCGTTCACCAGAGCCAGGAGCCGGCCCAGCTGCTCAAGACCGCTCAGCCCAAGCTCTGCTTTACGTGCCACAGCGACGTCAAGCCGCAATTCGACATGCCCTTCCACCACAAGGTGAATGAGGGCGCGGTGAGTTGCAGCGATTGCCACGACGTGCATGGAACCTTCGGGAACAACAACCTGAGGTCCACTGCCGACCAGAATCTTATCTGCACAAAGTGCCACACCGAAACACGCGGGCCCTATGTCTACGAGCACGCACCTGTCAAGGCCGAGGGATGCCTGGGATGCCACACGCCGCACGGTTCGCAAAATGCGCGGCTGTTGAACATGCCCAGCATTAACACCACGTGCAACCAGTGCCATAGCGGCGTGGCTGCGGACACGGTTCACGGAATAAACGCGGGCTCCTCTGAGACCGTCCCGTGCACCAGCTGCCACACCTATATCCACGGTTCCAACATCAACGCGGCGTTTCTCAGATAGGGGCACTTATGACGCAGACAAACTTTGAATTCCGATTCTCATCTGGGCGGGTCGCTTCGGCGGCCGCTCGCGTGGTCCGGGGTGCGGGGTTGGCAGCTCTTGTCATGAGCGCCACCGCAGCAGTCCTGGGTCAAAATCCGGTCGTGCCAAATTCAGCGGCGCCAGCACCGGAAACACACATGTCAACTCCCGATGGTTACGCCGCTCATCACACTGTCGATGTGGGTGGCCGCATCTCCGGCGTAGCCGGCAGCGGAGCCATGTACGACACTCTCGTCAACCTTCAATCGGGACCGCGCATGACCGGCGAGACCTTTGAAATGCACGCGCTCACAACCAACAAGCATCCGCTGGTCGACAATCTGTCCGCAGTGGGCACCGGCTTCGGCGGCGATCCGTACAACTTTGCCAAATTAGATTTCTCTAAAGGCAAGCTTTACGAATTCTCAGGAATGTTCCGCCGCGATCGCCAGTACTTCGACTACGATCTCCTCGGCAATCCCAACATCCCCGGCGGCCAGTCCATCCCGATCGGGTCCTCAACCTCTCCCAGCAGCTCCTACGCCTGGTCGCAGGTCATGCAGTCGCCGTTCATGAACAACTCCGTGCGCCGCATGACCGATACCAACCTTACCCTGCTGCCCCTGTCAACGGTCACGTTCCGCTTCGCATACTCGCAGAATATCTTTGAGGGGCCGAGCCTGACCCCGAGCGGCTATCAGGTTGGCGGCTCCTACGACGTGCTGCTACAGGAGTACCAGCGCAACAGCACCGACGACTTCACCGGAGGCGTCGACTGGAAGCCCTTCAAAGGCACCAAGTTCACCTTTGAAGAGCAAATCGACCACTACAAGGGCGACTCATACTTCAGCCTCGCGCCCCAGTCCTATCTCTTCCAGGAAGCGGACGGGACCAGGGTCGCGCCGCTGGTGGACTATGACAGCTTTGTGCCCTATGGCGTCAGCAGTAAAACCGGCGCATTTGCCCCCAGCGGCGTCTGCAACGGCAGTATCGCCAACTCGTCCACGGTTCTTTATCCCAACCCCAGTGGCGGAGCGCCGATCATCGATCCGGCGTGCAACGTCATCACCAGCTACTTCCGCTCGCAGCCCACACGCATCATCTATCCCACCGAGATCTTCCGGCTGCAAAGCTCGAGCATCACGAATGTCTCGATGAACGGCGATGCGCGCTACACCAGCAGCAACATGAGCCTGCCGAACTACTACGACAGCTTCCAGGGCCTGGCAGGAGCAAACCGGGAGCTGGCCTATACCGCCGTCGCCAGCGCCAGGCGGCAGGTGTTTGCCGCCGATTACGGCATCGTGTGGCAGGCGACAAAGAAAGTCAACCTTGAAGACCAGGTCGACTTTTCCGACGTCCATCAGCCGGGATCGGCTGAATTCACCAGCGGAACCACTGTCACCGTGCCCACCACCACGGGCGCCGAGACCATCAATAACACCAATCTGACCTCGACGACTGTGACCACAGGTGGCGCGCCCTTTGAAGGCAGCCCCGCCATCGGCACGCCTACGCCGGCATACTTCGGCCAGCGATTCCTCACCAACGACGCCACCGTCGGCTGGGATGTGGCGTCGCGCGCCACGGTCTCGCTCACCTACCGCCATCGCCAGCACGTCATCGCGGAGAACGTCTACAGCGCCGCTTCCAAAACCGCACCCGAAGATCCCGGCGGCAATCCAGGCAATGTGCCACTGGCCGCAGGCGCAACCACTGACGGCACAGTCACCATCAACCAAAACGGCGCCATCTTCACCGTGGCCCTGCGGCCTGCCGCTAACTGGCAAGTCAACGGCTCGGTCGAGCTCCTGTATGCCGACAATGTTTTCACGCCGATCGCGCCCCGGCAGCTTCAGCACTACAGGATTCACACCCTGTTCCGGCCGAAAACCTGGGCCACAATCTCGGGCGCGTACAACGACCTCGAACGCCACAACAACACCAACAACATGGGAGCCACGCCGGCTGACGGCCCGCTCGGCCACGTTGACCACAGCCGCACCGTGGCTCTGAACGCGGACCTTGCGCGTAACGAGCATTATGGGTTCGACTTCAGCTACAGCTACGGCGATGTGTATTCGTCAACCAACATCTGCTTCCTGGGTTCAGGCAGCGCTACTGTGCCTGGCGCCGCTACGCCGACCGGTGCGGCTTGCCCCACTCCGGCTCCACGCAGCGCCGGATCGTCGTACACCTTCGGGCCCGTGAAGGACTTCGAAGACGCTCCGACGCAGTCTGGATCGGTGGCTCTCACTTTGTCGCCGGTTGACAAAATTCACGCCAACATCGGATACCGCGTCAACTCCACCAACGGCACACGGTTCTTCAACGATCCGCGCGACGTCAACGGCACGCTTGTGTCCACCTACCAGACGCCCTTTGTGAATGTTGCATGGACGGTTCACAAAGACCTTACCTGGAAGGGCGAATACAACTACTTCGGTTACGGCGAGGGTGGGCCTTCCGGTGCGCAGTATTGCAGCACCTCAAGCACGCTCCCGTCACCCACTGCCGCGGCGCCGGTTGAGGCATGCAGTTCTCTGCCGAACACCGCGATCAATGGGCCTGCTTATGGATTCACTGCTCCCCGCAACTTCCACGCCAACAACGTATCAATGGGGGTCCACTATGAGTTTTAAAGACAGGCGATGTTCTTCTGGCCCGTGGTTACAAAGGATCAGTACCCTCCAGCCCATGGTCATCGCCTTGTAATAAGCACATACGGCGGCCGGGGACCAGAAGCCGGCCGCCACAGCAAGAGCGAGGAGTAACACCATGAGCAAGACAATTCGCAATTATGCAGCGCTGGCCGCAGTGGTTCTTATGACCGGCGTAATGGGCTTTGCCCAGGCGGGCCAGGCAACCTACAAGGCCAAGTGTCAAAGCTGTCACGGAGCCGACGGCAACCCGAATCCTGGCATTGCCAAGATGATGGGCGTTAAGCCGGCCTCCGATGCATCGGTCAAAGCGCATTCTGAAGATGAGATGATTGCGACCACCACCAACGGCAAAAACAAAATGCCGTCGTTCAAAGGCAAGCTGAGCGACGACGAGATCAAGGGTTCTGTCGAGTACTTCCGCACGTTTGCGAAGTAAGCAAGATCGGCGCGGCCGGATTGAGCAATCACCCGGCCGCGCCGCTAAACTGAGATGGCCCTCCCCCAAGGAATCAGCCATCTTGATTACGGATTCGGCGACCACAAGTACTGGCCGCCGGCCGGGCACAATTGAAACCGACCGGCACGCGCTTGAGTGCGTTCAAGCTGGTAATTTGAGGAGTCTAACCATGAAAAATATGATCCGTTCCCAGTTTGTGCTGGCTGCCGTCGTTGCTGTCGCCAGCTCCATGTGCTTCGCCCAGGATGGCGCGGCCCTCTACAAGTCCAAGTGCCAGATGTGCCACGGCGCTGCCGGCACCCCCAGCCCCGCAATGGGCAAGATGATGGGCATCAAGCCCGTTTCCGATCCCGCGATGTCGGGTCTCACCGTCGCCCAGGTTGAGGCCGCTGTAAAAAATGGCAAAGGCAAAATGAAGCCGATCGCCGGCCTCAGCGACACAGACGTCAGCGCAGTAGCGGCGTTCTTCAAGACCCTCAAGTAAGCTCGAGGTCATCAGCAGCTATTCTTGAACGAGCAAGTGCCCCGCCGTGGCTGCGCCCATCGTAAGCGCAGCCAGGTGGGGCAGCAAGATTCACTCGTTCACTAATTCACTCGTCCACTGACCACTGACCACTGTCCACCGACACCCCCCGGAGATTCGCCGTGCCACTCTTTCAACGATTTCGCGAACACTGGATGAGGCCGGCGCTGTTCTTCGGCAACAATCCCCTCAGCCTCGCCGGCGGCGCCGTTACCACCGCTTCCGGCGTCACCATGATCATCTACTGGATGACCGAGATCTTCGGTCATGCGTTTGAGAACCCCTACCTCGGCATCATCTTCTTCCTCATCCTGCCGGCGCTGTTCATGGGCGGCCTGGCTCTCATTCCCATCGGCATCTTCGCGCGCCGCAAGCGCCTCCAAAAAGAAGGCGCGATTCCGGCCCAGTATCCGCAGATCGATCTCAACGATCGCATCTTCCGCCACGGCCTCGACATCGTGCTGGTAGCCACCATCGTTAACCTGCTGGTGGTCTCCGTCGCCACCTACCGCGGCGCGGCCTACATGGATTCGCCCCAGTTCTGCGGCCAGTCGTGCCACGTCATGCATCCCGAGTACACGGCCTACCAGATCTCGCCGCACTCCCACGTTCCCTGTGTCGAGTGCCACATCGGCAGCGGCGCACAAAGCTACTTTGAAGCCAAGGTCAACGGCACCAGGCAGCTCGTCGAAGTCACCCTGCACCCCATCGCGCATTACGCGCCCAAAATCATTCCCGACTATCCCACGCCGATTCCGTCGCCCGTCACCAGCCTGCGCCCGGCCCGAGCCATCTGCGAGAGCTGCCATACCCCCACGCGCTTCGACGGCGACAAATTACTGGTCAAGTCAGAGTTTGCCGACGACGCAACCAACTCCGAAACCCAGACTGTGCTCATTCTGCACCTGGGCGGCGTTGACTCGCTCTCCCATCTCACCGGAATCCACGGCGTACACCTCGGCCACATTGAATACGTCACCACTGACGAGACCCGCACCACCATTCCATGGGTGCAGCGCCGCAATGCCGACGGCACCGAGACTGTCTATTCAACCGCCGATCCAAAAGCCGCGCCGCCCGCGGGCCAGCGCCGCGTGATGGATTGCATCGATTGCCACAATCGCGCCGCCCACACCTTCGTCACTGCCGAAGAAGCCATCAATCGCGCCATGGCAGGCGGCGTCATCAGCACCGACCTGCCCTTCGTGCATAAAAAAGGCCTCGAGCTTCTCAAGGCCGAGTATTTAAGCCAGGACGAAGCCGACACCAAGATTCGCCAGGAGCTGACGTCGTACTACCAGGCCAGCTATCCCGCCGTGCTGGCCCAAAAGCCGGCCCTGGTCAAAGCCGCCGCAGACGAGCTCGCCACTCTCTACGACGAGAATGTCTTCCCGTGGATGAAGGTCACCTGGGGAACCCACCCCAACCACATCGGCCACATGGACTATCCGGGCTGTTTCCGCTGCCACGACGGCAGCCACGCCGCCAAAGACGGCACCAGCATCCCCCAGGACTGCACAGTCTGCCACAACCTGTTAGCCGTAGAAGAAGCCAAGCCCAAGGTCCTGGCCGATCTGGGGATTCAACCGTAACGCACGAACTGGGCTGTCCCAGGTCTGGATTTTCAGACCTGGGATAGCACGAACCTCAGCTCACCCATCTCAACCCAGCACGAAGAGGGGTGCCCCCGGTCCCTCGCACTTGGGGACCTGGGATAGCACGAACCCCACCCCACCCCATCCCAACCAAGCACGAACCCCACCCCACCCATCCCAACCAAGCACGAACCGCAACCCCACAAACAAACACCCGTGACCACCATCACCATTTCCCTTGCATGCAATTCCCCAGCTTTCCGCTACTCTCAATTCAGTCATACAGCAATACGAAACATGAATAACGGCGAGCCCCGAGCGGCTCGCCGATCTTATTGCGGCCATCACCCGCGGATTCGCGCGGCAAAAAGAAAGTAGGAGCGGCAACTTAGGCACACACCAATCGGAGAACAAATCAACTCTCGACAGCCTCCTGGCGCCAGCTTCAATCGGAAGCCGGCCCGCAGGTCCTTGTCCCCCGCGCCCTCCGCGGAGCGGTGGCCGGGAATGGCGGAAGAGATGGCCAATGCAATTGCGGCGAAAGAGAGCAACCGAACTGACAGGTCAACAGCAAAGTACAACATGACTGTACGAAAAAAGGAAACGGAGAAGGCGCAAGAACCTGTGACCGTTGCGTCCGAGACAAAAGAAAAACCCCGGGAAGAAGTGGCCCTGAATTCGGTCGGGGCGCAAGGCAAATCGGAAGAGTCAAACTTTGATTATTACGAAAGCTTGCAACGAGCCGTTGCCGAGCATTTTCCTAAGATCATTGAAGGCTTGATGAAAATCATCGATCTGGGCAACCCTGCCGGCGCCAAGGTGCTCTTTGACGGGCTGGCGAAACTCAAGTCCAGTCCCGGCAAGGTCGAGCACCAAACCGAGGTCGGCGTCATCTTGTCTGATATTTTCGGACCCGGCTTCGACTTGCAAAAAGTCGAGGACGACGCAGACAACCCCAATGCGACCGAATCAGCAGACGCCGGCATCCACGTCGGTATCGGCGGCCGCGAACCCGAATAACCATTGCTCGCGTGGCGTTTGGCGGCGACCACGCAGAGCACCCACCCTGGCTCTCCCTCCTCAGCCAGGGTGGGGCAACTCTCCCGGTTGTCGAATATCGCCTTCCAGGGATAATCCTTCAAGCCGCGAAAGTGGAGCCCGTGCGCCTTTGTCCAAGCCGGAATTCGAGAAAAAACACACCCCTCCCCACCCCCCGGGTGCCTCAAAGGTAAATAGGGGCTGGGATGGATCAACTGATTGCAAATAAGTTGGATAGCACCCAACAATGTAACAAAAACGCTGTTACATTCATTCGTGGAACACCTTGATTTTGCACTAATTTATGTGCAAAAAAGGCACTTTTGGAGCATAAATGACACAAAATGCAGTTTCTGCATGCATGGCAGCAGTCATCTTGCAAGCCGCTGATTCAATACAGGATACCGATCATCAACGCATCCCTTCCTTACATCGGTGCGCACTCACTTCTGCACACGATCGAGCTTGCCAATCCGCCCCTTCGGCCCCACAACATAAGGCAGCGACAACGCATTCCAGTTGCGGTCGGCGTCAGCCGCCTCGTGCAGCGAAGCATCAGGATGAACCGCCTTCCAGTTCCGCCCGTCGTCAAAAGAAACATCCGTCCCATTAGGCCCAACCGTGATCCAGGTCTTCGTCGCCTCGTCGTATGCAATAGCGGAGCGATAACCATGCGGCGGAGTGTTGGAAGCAGTCCAGGTCCATCCGCCATCATCCGATGAGAACGCAGCGGTGCCGGCGCTTTCGTCCTTCTTCAGGTAGTCGCCGCCGACGGCTACTAACGCCCAATACTTGCCGAATCCGCAATCTTCGCAGGGGCTTCCCGTGTAGTGCAATGCAAAGGCGAATGCGCCAGCGCTATCCGATCCGGACGCAAGTGGAATGGGACGACGATTCCAGTCAGGCGGTGGGAATCCCGGCATTCCGCGGCCGCACCGAGGCTTTGGGTGATGAGGGCCTTCCCACTTTTCGAATAGAAACGCTCCGCCCTTACCACCTGCTACGAAGCCGGGAAAGAACTGCTCGCCCGGGCCTCGCATGTCTCCGCTCCCCCTAGGCGCTCTGCCAAACGATTCATTACTGGCTGCAAATGCAGCGATTGGTAAGCCATGTAACCGAAG
>JBEKCW010000127.1:0-12124 GCA_050014675.1 Occallatibacter sp.
GCCGAGGCCGACCGAAGCAGGGAGGCCGTAATCGACACTGCAAGGCTTATCGTTCGGTTGGGCATGAAAACCTCGCGCAAAGATGCCGAGCGGCAGGTCACTGCAGGCGTATTCATTGATGGCGTTAGGTTTACCGATCAATGGTTCAAGGTCGCCGGGCGTCCCTGCGAACGGGTAGTGAGGTCTGGTAAGCAGATTAAGATAGCAATTATAGAGTAATGTGGCTCCGGACAATTCGCCAAATGGCGTATACTCCAAATTGAGGTATGCCATGGCGACCCATTCCGTACCGGAAATTCTTGGCGGCGAACACGTTCTGGGCACTGCGGTGAACAATGGCGGCGCGCTGGCTCAACTGGTGCGCGAGGGGCTGCCCGTACAGGCGCTGCTTCTACTAGCCGAGCGGTTGGACATGCGCCAGGCGGAAATCTCTGAAAAGATTGGCATTCCCAAGCGCACTTTGAGCCGGCGCCTGACCCAGCACTCGCGGTTGACGGCGGCAGAAAGCGATCGGGCGGTGCGGCTGGCGCAGGTCTATTCAACCGCGGTGGAAACACTGGGGGACGGACAGAAGGCAACTGCGTGGCTGAAGACGCCGAATCGTGCCTTGCGTGGCGGCCGGCCGCTGGACCAGCTTGATACCGATCCCGGCGTGCGTGAGGTCGAAGATATCCTCGGCCGGATCGCCTACGGCGTTTATTCCTGATGAAGGTCTGGCGGCTGTGCCGTGCTATTCACTCGGCTGAAGCCTTTAGCGGCGAGGGCGCGCGGCGCTTTGGCGGACGATGGAATTCGCGCGGCATCCCAATGGTTTATTGTTCGTCATCGCTCGCGCTCGCCGCCATCGAGCTGTTTGTGCATCTCGATCCCAGCCAGCAACCTGATGACCTGGTGGTTATTGCGGCCTGGCTGCCGGAGGGCGAACCCGCCGAGCAGCTGGAACCGGAGGCACTGCCGGACGGCTGGTGGACCGATAACTTCGCACCTTTGCGCGACATTGGAGACGCGTGGATTCGTGAGAGGAGATCTCTGGCGCTGAGTGTTCCGTCAGCGGCATTGCGCATGGAGTGGAACGTGCTCGTGAATCCGCTGCACCAGCAAGCTGGCGAAATCAGGATTGAATCTCCGCAACCGTTCCAGTTCGATGCGCGAATGTTTCGGTAACCGCCTGCTCATTGCTGTTCGGCCAGCAGGCGCTCGTATTCGGGCGTTCCCCGGAGTGCTTCAAAGTCCTTGCCATCGGCCACTTGTTTGGTGGTGGCAGAACCTTCATCAAATGCCTTGCGAAGCTGGGCAATCGCGCAATCGTTCAATCCGGCGCGAGCGCAACTGCGTGCGCTGAGGTAGCTCGCTTCGCCACGAACCTTAATTGGAACCCGGGCCTCGGCCGTCGGCCCGGAGAACTTGTCCAGGATGTGCGGATCTTGGGCAAGCGCCTCGGAGTATGCTTCAGAACTCGACGAATACCTCCGCTGCATCGCCAGGTTTGTGCCCAGGTTCTTGAGGGTTCGCGCTGAGCCTGGATTGATCTTGAGCGCCCGGCGGTAAAGGCGTTCGGCAGCAGCAAAATTCTTGCGCGCATCTTCAAGCGCTGCAAGGTTGTTGAGCGCGCCGGAGTAATTCGGGTCGATCTGGAGAGATTCCTTGTAGCAGCGGGTGGCATTCTTTTCATCGAACAGCATCTGGGATGCGATGCCCATCTTGTTCCACAGCGTGGCCGACGGATGCTCGATTTTGGAGTAGGCCTCGAGGGCAGCCTGGTACTGCTGGCGCAGTATGAGAAAGTCGCCTTCCTGCTCAGTTGTAGACGCCTGAGGCGATGCCTGTACGGTAGTGCTGAAGGGAGCGTTGGCCGGAGCGGCCGCAGCAATGCTTGAATCTGAGGGTTGGGGCGCGGGAACGGCAGGCTGCGCGAGGGTCGCTGCCTGAAGGGCAACCAAAAGCGAAATGGCCGCGATCCGGCCAAAGAGTGTAAGCGCAGGCATGGCTGTCTTTCCCCGCGGTTGAGTAGAGCACGAATCGAACCGCCGATCTGTGCTCTAAGGGACATAATTTAACAGATATTTAATATTGATTTATGAATTTGTAATAATTTTGTGCTATAGCACCGCTGAAGCAAACTCGACTAGTTTTGCTCCTCCATATCCGGCTCGGTCCACAGAAGGATGGCCTGCGGCAAGGTGAGGAAGAGGATGATGGTTACCAGCGAGAGGCCGTAGTACATGGCGTCGGGCGGCATGGGAATCCAGCTCATGAGCGACGGCCGGATGAGGCGCATGGACGCGATGAGCATGGGCACACAGACAGCCACGCCGACGGCCTGAAATGCGAGGTAATGAGCGTGGTCGCGCTGGTGGAGTTCGCGCTCGTCGTTGCGGTAGGCACTATCATCGCCGGCCGGCACGGGTTGGTAGACGCGCAGCTTGAGGGCCAGCAACGGCGGCGGCAGTTGAGGCTCTCTCGGACCTTTGCCGTTGAATGGTTTGACCAGGCCGCCGGTGTAGTATCCGCCGAGGAAGAAGCGGCAGGCAAACATGGCAGCCCATAAGACCCAGGCGCCGGTTCCGCGCCATTGCGTGGTGAACCATAATACGGCCATGAGCAGGGCGAACGCGGCGTAGATTGCGACCACCAGCGTGCGGCGTCGGGTTTGGCGGGCCATGCTGATGCGCCGGCCGAGAATGACGACTTCGGCGTTCATTGCTGCGTCTCCACGTCGGGTTCGTTCCACAGGATGAGGGTTTGGGGCAGGCTCCAGAGCACAAGAGCGATCAGCAGGAAAGCGGCAGCGCCGACTCGCGACGTCAAGGCAGGGGACACGAGGCCGGAGGCGCACTGAAGCACGATGAGGATGAAGGCCAGCCAGCGGGCCAAGGTGTAGGCAGCAAAGTGGACGCTGTCGCGCTGCAGCCGCTCGCGCTCGTCGAGAATGGCGTCACTGGTGGTCATGGATCCGATCAGCGGGCGCGGAGGGCCGAAGAGGGTTTGCGTATAGTCGCGGCCGTCAAGCGGCACAAAGTGAACGCCGCTGAACGGCTTTACCATCCCTCCGGCGCGCACACCGCCAAGGATGGCCGGGAGAAACACGAGGACCTGCAGCGGAAAAATGAGCCCGGCGGCCGGGTTGTGGCCGGGACGAAAGAACTGGGCCCACTGGTAAACACCGATGATGCCGAGAGCAACCAGCCAGTAAGCTGCAACGACAATGCGGCGCGTGCGTCGGCGTGCGGTTGAGAACCAGGGAAATGGGGAGGACTCGGCAATCATCGTGATGCTCCAGTGCTTGCGCCATAAACTTGTTGGCTAAGCGGAACGAACGGCCTGGTTGAAAAGATGGCTTCAACGGGCAGGGCGAAGTACCCGGCAATCTGAAAGGCGAGCTTGAGGCTTGGCCCGTAGTCGCCCCGCTCGAGGAAGCCGATGGTCTGGTAGTTCACTCCGACGGCGTCGGCCAGGCTCTGCCGGCTGATGCCCCGCTCGGCGCGCAGAACGGCGATTCGGTTGTAAAGGCCGCTCTCGCCGGGTGGCTGGATGCCGTTGTCGGTCACATTGATATGTTGCGTTAACACAACATATTTGTCAAATAAGGAAATAATGGGGGCGGAGGTTCGTGCTCTCCCACCCTTTCTTCGGAAAGGACGGGGCAACGAGGGTTTAATGGATCGCGGGTTGGAGATGCAAGCTACCGAATGTTGACCCGGATTCCGGCGCTGATGCCGAGGGTGGTCATGGGCGTGGTGCCGGCACCGTAGGTAAACCCGGGCCAGTACTGCCATTCGGCGTCAGCCGCGCGGATATGGACGCTGCGGTTGAGACGGAAGTCGAGGCCGCCGCCCGCGGTGACCACCATGTAGTGTCCGGTTGCCAGGTTGTAGGGGAAATTGAAAAAACCCTCCCCTAGCAATCCCTTGACGTAGGGCTGGAAGCGGCCGATGTTCCTGCGATAGCGGACGCCGGCAGAATATGTTTCGAAGTGCAGATCGTTGGTCTGGCGAAACTGGACGAAGCGGGCTTCGCCCTCGAGGCCAAGATGGTGCATGGCGTCTAGATCTGCGAAGCCGGTGATGCCGACCATCTTGCGCTCGCCGTACTGAACGTACATACCAGAGCCGGTAACTCCGGCGGAAAGCCCGAACCCGCCGCCGGAAGAGGCCGTAGGCGCCACCTGGGCGCGGGCTGCGCCGCCCGTTGCCAGCATGATGAATGCGGCCGCGAAGGCCGCGGCGAGCCGGAAAGAGAATGCCGGCTCAAGATTCCGCCGCTTGTCGAGATTTGGCAAAATATTCATCTTGTTCCTGCGCATAATTCGTACGTTCACGCCGCTACTTCGTGATGGTCAAAGTCAGGGTCGTGTAGTGAACGGTATCGCTCTGGGTACCAATTCCCGTAATCACAACCGTGTAGGTGCCGGGAGCGACCGTAGAGCCACCAAAGCTGTTGCAGCCAGTGGCCATGAGCGCGCCCAGCGAGAGCGCGGCAACCAGCAGCATGGTGAACAACGAAGCCGTGCGCCTGCGCATTCGCCAGAAGACGAAGCCGAAAGCGAGGCTGAAGGGCAGAAACACTCCGGCGAGACTGGCGCTGCGACCGTGGCTTGAATTCATAGCCGACGGGCCGCCGCTGATCGGTGAGTTGGTGTCGATGGTAAGTTGCGAGGTCCCGGTTGCATTGGCCGCGAGCTTGACCGAGGGAGTGGCGTAGGTGCAGGTGACGCCGGCGGGAAGCGCCGCGCAGCCCAGGGCTACGGTGTCGGTGAATCCGCCCACCGAGGTAATATTCACGGCTACGGTGCCGTTTTGCGAGGAGGCCAGGCTGAGAGTGGCGGGAGCGACGGTAAGGCTGAACCCAGCCGGCGCGCCATTGACGCTGACAGGAGCGGATTGCGATGGAGAGTGATCTGTGTCGCCGCCATAGGCAGCCACTATCATGAACGTTCCGTTGGGGAGGTTCGGCGTGAAGGATGCCACGCCGCTGGAGTCAAGCGGTGCCGAGCCCAGGGTTGTGCCGCCGGTGGTGAAGGTGACTGTACCGGTAGGAGTCGGTCCACCCTGGCCGCTGACCACACCTACCAGCAGCACCTGCGGAGGCGTGCCTGAGGTAACTGAAGCGACGAGGTCAGTAGTGGTGGGAATGAGCCCGATGGTGAGGTTCACCGTTGCCGAGGTGCTGACCGAATTGTTTACATCGCCGCTATAGACCGCGGTGACGGCATAAGTGCCGACGGCCAGGGACGAGTTGATAAGGACGGCGGTGCCGTTGGTCAGGGCTTGAGGAGTTCCAATAGCCGTGCCGCCGGCCATGAAGGTGACTGTGCCGGTGGGTATAACTCCGTTGCCCGTAACGGTTGCGGTGAAGGTGATGGTGCTGCCGACTGGCGCGGTGGCGGGCGTGACAGTGAGCGCGGTGGAGGTGGTTGCGGTGACGATGCTGAGGGGATAGACAACCGAGGTGCTGCCACCAAGGTTGGCGTTACCGGCGAAGGTAGCCACCACTTGATAGCTGCCCACTGCAAGCGATGGAGTGATGGTGGCGACGCCGTTGGAAAGATTCGCCGTGCCCAGTGTGGTGGCGCCCGAGGTAAAGGTGACCGAGCCGGTCAACAGCGAAGCGTTTGCCGTGGAAGTGAGGGTTGCGGTAATCGGCTCGGGCACGCCGGCGATGCCCGGATTGGGTGTGGCGCTGACTGCAATGGATGTGGGCGTACCGGTGATGGTTTGAACGTATGGCGGCGACGAGGTAGAGCCTGTGAAATTGGTATCGCCAAGGTAGGTGACGGTGATGTTATGCGTGCCCACCGCCAGCGACGAGGTTTGAAATTGCGCGGTGGCGGGATTGCCGCTCAAGGTTCCGGTGCCAATTTGTGTTCCGCCATCGAGGAAGTTGACCGTGCCTGTTGGCGCCACGGTAGTGGTAGCGCCGGGTGTCACCGTTGCTGTGAAGGTAACCTGCGATCCGTAGGTGGTGGTATTGCTCGGCGCCGAGGTGACTGCGATGGTGGATGTGGTCTGCACGTCCTGGTTGACCACGTTTGAGGTGCTGCCGAGAACTTCGATAGTGGCGTCGCCGCTGTAGACCGCGGTGATGGGATTGCTGCCCAGCGGCAGGGTAGAAGTTTGGTAGGTTACGATGCCGTTCGCGGGCAGCGTCTGGGGAGTCCCCAGAACGGCTGTGCCGTTCATGAACGTAACGGTTTGATCTGGCGTAACTCCGCCGCCATTGGGGGTGGTGACCGTGGCCGTGAAGGTGACGCTTTGACCTAGAGCCGACGGGGTTGTGCCCGTACTCGAAACCAGCGCGGTGGCCGTTACTTCATTCACTATCTGCGACAAGGGCGACGCGCCGTTGTCAATGGAAGTGCTGGAGGAGTGGCCGTTGGTGTCGTTGCCATACGCGGCCACGATGGAGTGCATTCCGACGGCGAGTCTAGTGGTCGAGAATGCTGCGGACGCCGTGGTGCCCGTTGCAGTGACTGGAATGCCGCCCGAAGGCGTCAGGGTTATCTGTGTGCCGTTGAAGGTATCAGTGAGTGTGATCGTGCCATTCAGAGTGCCGGTGCCGGTTGTTATGTTGACCGTGAATACCACGGGCTGGCCGAACTCCGATGGATTGGGATTGGAACTGATGGTGGTGGTGGTGGAGTTAAGCGCCAGGGCGTCGCCCACGATCTCAATGTCGAACGGCGAGTTTGCCGCCGCGTCGGTGACATCGATGTTGGTGATGAGGGGATCGGCGGCCGTGGTTGGAGCAAACACCGCCCCCACGTTGCAATTGCTGCCAACCTGAAGAGGAGTGGAAGCGGAGCAAGTGGTGGTAGTGGCATCGATCTGAGCGTTGGTCTGGGCAGTGAGCCCGGTAAGATCGAGCGGCGAATTGCCGATGTTTTCAATGGTGATGGGTTGCGGTTTTGACAGAGAATTGACGCGAACGACATTTGTGGCCGGCGGCGGCAGCAAGTCGACGAGTGTCAAATTGCTCTGCATCTCCTGCACCACCATCTCGAGGGTGTCGCCGACGAACAGGTCGCCCTGGCCGTCGAAAGCGAGGCCGACCGGCTCGTAAAAGTGAAGCTCGACAAACGCAGGCGTTGGGGTCGACAGGTATGTCTGATTATTTGTCTCGCTGATAATGGTCTCGATATCCTGCGTGCCCGCGCTCACTCTTCTGATGGCGCTGTTCTGGGTATCTGCAATGTAGATATTCTGTGCAGGGTCGACGACCACGCCGGAAGGAGCAAAGAGCGAGGCGGTCCTGGCCGGACCACCGTCACCCGTATAGGCGGGCGCGCCAGTGCCCGCAAATATCGAAATCGTGCTCGACGAAGTGACAGCTCCGCTTGTTGCCGCGACGATGCGCACCCGATTGTGTGAGGAGTCGGGAATATACATGTTGCCCGCCGCGTCGAAGGCCACGGGATATGGATGGTCCAAAATTGCACCGTAGGCGCTGCAACCGTCACCCTGCCCATCAGTCGCGCCTGAGCAGCCGACGCCGGCACCGGCAAAGGTGGTAATGACGCCGGAAGGCGCAACCAATCGGATGAGGGAGTTGGAGGTATCGGCGATGTATACATTCCCTGACGGGTCCAAGGTCGTGCCTTCAGGCTGATCGAGAGTGGCAGAAGTGGCCGGGCAGCCATCGCCCAGGTTGTCAGTCTTACCGGCGCACAGTCCTTTTGCACCTTGCAGATTGCCGGCAAACACCGTAATGATGCCGGATTCAGCGCTCACAATACGAACCAGGTCGTTGCCTGTATCGGCGATAAAGAGATTCCCGGCGCCGTCAACGGTGACGCCGCCCGGACTGGAGAGAGATGACGACGCGGCTGCGCAGCCGTCGCCAAATGTGTCCAGGTCGCCGGCACATCCGTGGCCACCGCCGGCGATGGTAACGATAACTCCCGCAGCGGTGCAGTCCGGCGCGCCGTTGATAATGCCGCTGCCTGCGCCTCCGCAGACCATTCTCACCCGGTTGTGCGCGGTGTCTGCAATGTAGAGATTGCCGGCGCCGTCAAATGCCACGCCTGCTGGGAGATAAAGTTCGGCATCCGTTGCCGGGCCGCCGTCACCGAGAGCACCCAGGTTGTCGCCGTTGCCTGCAAATGGGGTGACGTAACCGGGGACGAATGCAGCCACCGGGCCCACGCCGATGCCGGAGACGTAGGCAGTGCCAAGAACGTTGTTGCCGGCGTCGAGCAGGACCACCGCTCCAACGCGCGTACCCGGCACCGAAGGGGTAAATATCACGCCCACGTTGCAGGTTTGCGCTACTGCCAGGGTCGCGCCGGAGCAAGTGGTAAAGGCGCTGTCGGCCGGAAGAGTATCCGCGGTAAAGTCCAGCTTTGCCTGGCCTAGTGTCAACACGTCGAAGGACGCGACAGTGCCGTGCGCCGCAGCGGTGACCTGGACGGCCTGGCCGCTCGAAGACGCGCCGACGTTTTCATTTGGAAAAGCAGCCTGCGCGCGGACGCCGGCGGCGCCCAGGGCCAGCGCGGCCACAGCGGCAACGCTCAGGGGGCGAATTCCGCTCCAGGCTAAGATTCCGGTCTTGAGTGACTGGCGGGAAGATGCAAGACGGGCAAGGAAACCTCTTTTGCGACTCATAGCGTACTCCGTATCCTATTAGCAGGCGATCAAAGATCCAGGGAACGGCAGGGACGGCGCAGTCTCAGTACGACCGACAAGCCGGGGACGCCGCCGTTTCGCCAAGCAAGGCAACTCAATATTTGAACTAGATATCCGACGTAACTTTGCAAACGGTGACTAATGCTCGCATAAACGAGCCGGATGGGCCACAGGAAACAGGGGGAAATGACCCGAAAGATGTACCTCCTTTGCCAATTTTCATGGAAAATGTCCAAAACAGCTCAGCGGGGAGGCTTGGCAATGTGTTATCGCGGGGCCAAGGGCACGGCAATATGGAAAAAGCGAGATGCGCTATGCTTATAGAGTGCGCCCGTAGCTCAGCTGGATAGAGCGAACGCCTCCGGAGCGTTAGGTCGGGAGTTCGAATCTCTCCGGGCGCACCATACTCCCCTGATTCCCAGCAATGGCTGAAAGACTCTTGCAGACCTTTCGACCCAGTTTGCCGAAGGAAACGCGGCAAACTTCGGTCACGAAGGCTGTAGCCCTTTGATTTGAATCTCAAGCCTCTGGAAACTAGCCGGGCGGCCAGGTCATGGGGCGGCCACCGAGCAGGTGCAGATGCAGGTGATCGACGGTTTGCCCGCCTTCATCGCCCACGTTGGTGACCACCCGATAGCCCCTGGTGAGGCCCTTGCCGCGCGCGATCTCTGCCGCCACGGCCATCAGGTGGCCAAGCAGCGCCTCTTGATGTTTGCCGGCAGAGTCAACTGAATCGAGGTGCTCTTTGGGCACCACCAGCACATGGACCGGCGCCATGGGGTTGATGTCGGAAAAGGCGTAGGTCAGCTCGTCCTGGTAAACGGGCGTTGACGGAATCTCCCCACTCACGATCTTGCAGAACAGGCAGCTCATGGCGTGAACAGTATAGAGGAGGCGACGTGGCCGGTGTGAGCGCACTCAGCTGGTGTGGTCGAGTACGATCTTCCAACCATCGGGCCCTTTGTGCCAAACCAGGGAGAAGATGCCGTCGTCTTTGGTTGCAGCGCCTTTCTGGGTGCGGTCGAGATGAAAACTGCCGGTCACGACAGCGTACTCCACGGCGCCGCAGGAGCCGGGCAGCAATCGCACCTGAAGATTCGAGAAGGTGAGCGCGCCCATCTGCGCCGCGCTGGTGTAGTTGGACTCGTAGCGCTTGAGAATGGGCTCATATCCTGTTTTGACTGTAGTGCCGACGAAGGTAGTATCGGGCGAGTTTTCGTATCCCTGCATGAACGCGGCCACGTCGCCTTTGTTCCACGCAGCCACCTGCGCGGCCATCACGGCGCGAATGGCGGCTTCGTCGCCGCCGGTGGACTGGGCAAAGCTGACCGCTCCGGCACAAATCATCGCTAGAGCCAGAAGAAAACTGCGCATGGTTTTGCCTCCGCAGTCAGCTTATTACAATGAAGACATGGCGTCCCCTTTCCGCATTGTGCACACCGTTTGCTCGCACGACTGTCCCGACTCGTGCGCGGTGCTGGTGACGGTGGACGAGACAGGGCGCGCGATCAAAGTTGCGGGCGACCCATCGCAGCCGGTTACACAGGGATTTTTATGCGGCAAAGTAGCCAAGTATCTTGATCGCGTCTATTCGCCCGACCGGATTCTGTATCCGCTGAAGCGCAAGGCCGGCGTAGCCAAGGGAGCGCTGACGAAGGGCCGCGAACACGAGGCCTTTGAGCGGGTGAGCTGGGACGAGGCGCTGGACACGATCGCTTTGCGGCTGAAGGCGACCAGCGACCAGTATGGGTCCGAGTCGATTCTGCCTTACAGTTATGCGGGAACGATCGGCGTGCTGGGTTTCGGCTCCATGGACCGGCGGTTTTTTCATCGCCTGGGCGCGAGCCGGCTGGACCGCACCATCTGCTCCGAGGCCGGCGGGCAGGCTTGGAACCTGGTGTACGGCAAAAAGCTGTCTACGGCGACTGAGGACTTCAGGCTGGCGAAGCTCATTATTGCGTGGGCCGCGAACGTGCACGGAAACAACGTCCATTTGTGGCCGATGATTGAAGATGCACGGCGCAACGGAGCGCGGCTCATTGTGATCGATCCCTACCGCACGCGCACCGCGGCGCTGGCCGATTGGCACATCGCTATCAGGCCCGGCACCGATGCGGCGCTGGCACTGGGCATGATGCACGTGATTTTGCGCGACGGGCTTGAAGACCGCGCCTACATTGACGAATTTACGCATGGCTTTGAAGAGCTGGCGGAGCGCGTGCGCGACTATACGCCCAGCCGGGTTGCCGGGTGGACTGGACTGACCGCGGCTGAAGTGGAGCAGCTTGCACGCGAGTACGCCACCACCCAGCCGGCTGCGATTCGCATGAATTACGGCGTGCAGCGCAGCGAAAACGGCGGCGCCGCGGTGCGCGCAATCGCCATGCTGCCCGCACTGACCGGCGCGTGGAAGCATCGCGGCGGAGGCGGCGCGCTATCGACCTCAGGCGCATTCGCTTGGAATAAAAAGGCCGTGGAACGGACGGACCTGCAGCTGGCCTCGCCGATCGGGCGCGAGGCGCGACTGGTGAACATGTGCGAGCTGGGCCACGCGCTTAATCATCTGGGAAGAGAAGACAGGGATCGGAAAACAGAGATCAGAGAAAAGAGATCAGTGTTCAGGGATCAGAGAACCCACGTCGGCCCGGCGGTGCATGCGCTGTTTGTTTACAACTCGAATCCCGTGGCGGTTGCGCCCAACCAGAACGCTGTTCTGCGTGGTATGGCGCGCGAAGATTTGTTTACGGTGGTGCACGATTTGTTTTTTACCGACACCACGGACTACGCGGATTTCATACTGCCGGCTACGACTTTTCTCGAGCACACCGATATCCAGGGCGCGTACGGACACTATTTTGTGCAGCTCTCAAAGCAGGCCATTGAGCCGCCGGGCGAGGCGCGATCGAATGTGTGGCTCTTCGGGCAACTGGCGCAGCGCATGGGCTTCAGTGAGTCGTGCTTCCGCGACACGCCGGAAGAGATGATCCGGCAGGCGTTGGCGATTGGCGAGGACGGACACTCAAAGAACGACGGCATGGAGCACATTACTTTTGAGGATCTGGAGCGCGAGGGGCATATTCCGCTGGCTTTTCATCGCGACCCCGAGGGCCGGCCGTTTTTGCCGTATACGCGCGGGCCGTTTGCAACACCGAGCGGCAAGATTGAGTTTTACTCGGAGACATTGGCCGCAGCGGGCCTTGATCCGCTGCCTGGATTCACGCCGCCGGCCGAGTCGCGCTGGAGCGAGGGCGCAAAGCAATACCCGCTGGAGCTGTTGCCGCGCAAAGCCGACAATTACATGAACTCGACTTTCGCGAATCTCGACGGCCATCGCAGGATGGAGGCAAAGACGAGCCAGCGCCTTGAGATTCACCCGCAGGACGCCGAGTCGCGGGCAATTCATGAAGGCGACGCGGTGCGGGTATTCAACGATCGTGGATCGCTGCGGCTGACGGCAATGCTGAACAAGAATTTGCCTGCGGGCGTGGTTGCCGCGCGGCTCG